>DJZU01000110.1 GCA_002448715.1 Candidatus Neomicrothrix sp. UBA6944
CGCGTACGCGTAGATCTGACTCGGCGAAATATTCTCATCGTTGGCTTCGAGAGCGGCTTCAAATGCTTCGAGGGTCTCATGGGCAGCGCTTGCCTCTTGGTACGCCTCGGTCGAACCGCACCAAACCATTACCAGGCGGTCACAGTCGTTGTCGGTTCGGAACTGTTCAATATCCGCCATTAGAGCTTGAGCTTGATCCAATTTTGAATCCAACGCCTTAACGCGATTGCCATCGAGTTTCTTTACCCATCTCTGGTCGAAGACTGCGTCCATTGCGACGATGCCTTCGAGCTCAGCTGAGATCGCGGCGAGGTCTCGTTCTTCGAGAACTCCTGCCGCCTGGGCTCCTTCTAAGGCATTAGGGGTGATGGGGTCCCACCCCCCGAAAACAAGGTCATCAAGCCCTGCTAAGGGAACGAAGTCCCTTATTAGTGGATTTCGAACATCGTCTTTCTTTCCGAGACGAATGTGCGCCATCTGCGATACCGAGCCAATCGGCGCGGCTAAGCCTTGCCTGGCGGCCAGCACTCCGGCGATAAAGGTCGTCGCGACGGCACCCATTCCGGGGGTGAGAACACCCAATCTTCCATTAGCGGGCGCAATATTGGCTGAAGTCATACCTAAATCATAAGTGTTGTATTACTTTTGCACCTTTATCTTAAGTAATTCTAATCTTTAGTTTTGTGATGGTGATCTAATGGCCCCGGTTCATTCCTCGCTTCCTGATATTTCTATGACTCAACTGCAGTATCTAGTGGCTGTTCAAGAAAGCCCCACGTGGGCAAGCGCAGCGGCAGCCCTGGGGGTGAGCCAATCTGCCTTATCTCAAGGATTAGCTGAACTTCAACGCCGACTAGGAATCGAGTTGTTCAGCTGGGATGGGCGGCGGCGAGTGCCGGCATCCTCTACAGAAGAGGTCACTGAGCACGCACGACGAATACTTGCATTGACAAGTGATCTTTCCGGATGGAGCGACCGAATTCGTGCCGGTTCCGCCGGCAAACTCCGCGTGGGAATGATTGATGCTGCAGCGGTCGACCATTTCGGTGAGACCTTACGAACTTTCAGAGAGGACAGACCGCAGTTGGATCTGCACGTAACTGTGGGTCCATCTAGCCAACTCTTACAAGGCCTCACCAGCGGCGACTTAGATCTGTCTATTTGTGTCTCTCCCCAAGATCCGAACTTCTCAAGCGTCGCACTGTTGGAAGAAGATCTCTACGTTTACGCTCCACCAGGAGCAAGACCTTCTGGACCACAAGAATGGGGACCTTGGGTGACCTTTCCGACAGGTTCTTTGACGAGGGATCTGATCGGCGAGGCTCTTAGGTCTACCGGATCAACATTTTCTGTTGTAGCCGAGTCCAACCAACCAGAAGTGCTAAGTGAAATGGTCCTGATAGGCATGGGCTGGACTGTGCTTCCCCGAATCCAAGCCGAACGACCTCCAGCCTCTCTCACCCCCGTTCAGAAAACGCCTCTCCTAAAGCGTTCGTTAGTTGCCGCAACTCGAGACAGCAACCTTGTCAACCCAGCCGCTTCGGAACTTGTGTCAGCACTTCTGCGACAAGCAACTCAAACCCCTCAAACCGCCAAATAAAAATATAACCAGCACCTCAAGAATTTCGGGATCTACTCCTCTTCGGAAACCGAATTTCTCAGATGGCTCAGCACCGTATCAACCACGACAGGCCAAAGCGGTTCAGGAAGATCGTGACCCATATCACTTACCAAAAAGTAATTTGATCCGGGGATAACGTCAGCCGTCCGTTGTCCTAAAAGTGGCAAGAGAAGACGGTCGTCCCGACCATGAATCACCAAGGTCGGGACGTTCATTTCCGCCAAATCAGGTTCGCGGTCTCCGCTTGCCAACAACGCTGCAATTTGCCTTCCAGAACCATCTGGATAATGACTCCGGTCATAGGACGCTGCCGCATATTCCCTTGCCAGGTTCGCGTCGAAGTATTTCTTACTGCACCAAATAGCGTACTGATCTTGGTATTCCAGATACGCAGACCTTTCCGTAGGAGCCGGCGCCAACAAAAGAGCGAGTGATTCGTCAGGAATACCCAGGATTTCTCGCGTACCAGTAGCAGACATGATCGAGGTGAGCGATATCACCCGACTGGGTCGTTCAATCGCCATGGTCTGAGCAATCATGCCCCCAAGGGACGCTCCGACGATATGGGCTTTCTCTATCCCAAGATCATCGAGAATCCCGAAAGCATCCTCTGACATATCCGAAAGGTCATACGGTGTATCGGATACTTCCCGACCTTCAAGCGCCGCTGCTATTAATGCAACAAAATCAACTTCGACGCCATCTAATTTGGTGGAGAGGCCTGCATCTCGGTTGTCGAATCTAATGACCTGAAAGCCTCCATCAGCAAGCATCTGACAAAACTTTGCAGGCCAGTGAATTAACTGCGCGCCTAGCCCCATCACAAGCAGAATGGCAGGGTCATCGGGCGAGCCGAATGTCTCGTACTCAAGCTCCATTTCTGCGACCTTTGCCCGGGCCATCAGCCGGACCTTGTCGGAGTGAACTCTGCCTCCAGGTGTTTGACACCATGGATGAATGAGGACAGAAGAGGATCTGGCTCCCCAACCGCTGCTATGTCAGGCAACCTTTCGAACAGCTCTCGGAACATGACTGTGATTTCACGACGAGCCAAGTGGGCGCCCAAACAAAAGTGAGGTCCTGGGCCACCAAAACCGCATTGGGGATTCGGGCTGCGCCGCACATCGAAACGGTAGGGGTCATCAAAAACGGCTGGATCGCGGTTAGCGGCAAGATAGAACATTGCAACCTTGTCTCCCTCCGATACCTCTTGGCCCGCCAACATCGTGTCTTGCGTGACAGTCCGACGCATATAGGAAACCGGACTGGCAAGTCTGACTATTTCGTCAATTGCGCTGGGAGCTAGGCCCTCAAAATCATTCGCCCAAATAGCTCTCTGATCCGGGTGATCAGTCAAATATTTGAGCCCCCAGGAGATCGCGTTTCTAGTCGTTTCATTGCCAGCAACGACTAACAACACGAAAAAGCTTGCCAAGTCCGCTTGATCTAAATGATCACCTTCGAGCTCAGCATTCACTAGCACGCTCGTTAAGTCGCCGCCATCCCCACCTTTTTTAGCTTCAGCGACTTCATTCATTAGCTCAGCTAATTCAGCTCCTGCGTTCAGCAATGCGGTCACGAAATCGACACCTTCGGGAGCGAATTCCGGGTCTCCAACGCCCAAAATGATGTTCGTGTTCTTGAAGACCATTTCGTACGCTGAATCTGGCACTCCCATGAGGTCACAAACGATTTTGAGTGGCAACGCAGCGGCGACATCAGTAACGAAGTCACACTTCCCTCTCTCCGCGATGTCATCGACGATGCCGGCAGCCACGCTTTGCACTGAGTCCTCCAAGGCAACAAGCATGCGAGGGGTGAAACCCTTCGAGACAATACGACGTAACCTCGCGTGGCGCGGGTCGTCCATCGCGATCATCGAACTAAAAAACTCGCGAAACTCCGGCGGGGTGTCGGTGATGGTGATTCCCTCAGCTGAACTGTATATGTCGGGATTCCTAGAGATTGTCGCTATATCCTCATGACGCGTAACACACCAGTATCCGGGCCCAGCCTGAAGGTAAGGATTGTCAGGCAGAGGCTCCTCAAACCAATCCAAAGGTGCTTCAGCATGCAACTGAGCAATGCCCGAATCACACTCAACCGACGGCTGCAACCAAAAATTCGCATCCATTAAATTGGCGTGTGTCGTATTCCATCTCCGCATACCCCGACGCTAACACTCGCAATTCTGAAAGCATAAGACTGTGACTAATTCCAAAATGAGCCCTGCTGAGATAGTCGACCAGTACACAGAAAAGGTTTACCACCAGCGTGACCTGACATCTCTAGACATGCTGGTCGCTGATCCCATGATCCGCCACGAACCGGACGGAACCCGTCTAGCCCTAACCATCGAAGAGGCCAAGCTTCGCATCACTTCATTCCATCAACAATTTCGGTCGATGAGGTTCAGTAATCGCAAGATCATTCAAGATCAAGAATCAGTGGCTGCTGCGTACGAGGCGGATTTAGTGAGCGAAGAAGGAGAACTATCAACCATCTGCGGGATAGAGATGTTTACCGTCCGTGACGGACGAATCACAGAGGTTTGGAACGCGCCAGCCGGCAATGGGTCTTGGGGATGACGGCACTTAATTACATAGTCCATGGCGCCGGTGGGATCGGCTGCGTAATCGCGAGCAGGCTCGCAATCCTCGGTCGCAAGGTGCAATTGATTGCTCGAGGTCCCCACCTTCACGCCCTTCAGACGAAAGGTTTGACTCTGACCCAGAATACCGAGGGAACTTGGAATCTTCCGGCTGAAGAATCTGCCCGAGAACTCGATTTGGATGACCAAACCGTCGTTTTGCTCGCAATGAAAACTGATGACACTTTCGATGCGATGGAACAGCACTCGTCGATGTACCGAGACTTACCAGTCGTATGTTGCCAAAACGGGGTTACAAACGAAGAATGGCTTTTCGCTAGGGGCTACAACACCTATGGATGCACAGTCATGGTTGGCGCGGAAATAACTCACCCTGGGACTGTTCGACATTCGGGGGGAAAGCTCTTAGAAATAGGTAATTGGCCGTCGGGAAGCGATGAGATATCACGATCTCTGGTTTCGGATCTAGAGGCGTCAGGCATGGATGCGTCAGTCGACGAACGAGTTATTGATGGTAAGTGGGGAAAGCTCATCAGAAATCTCGCCAACGCCTATCTAGCTTTGACGGATCTGTCAGTTCAAGAGGCCTCCTGTGATCCTCGCGACCGTCAATTCATGGCCGATGTAAACGAAGAAGCTGCAGACGTGTTGGATGCTGCCGAGATTTCAGCTCGCATGGTCGGCAAACGAAACTTACGGGAACAAATTGCTCGCCTTCGCGAACCCGGCATTTGGCCAGCAAGACCTGCTGTTACGGAAGCAACCAGGTCATATCCAAGCACTTGGCAAGATCTCACATCCCAGAGAACACGAGTTGAAGTCGACCACTTCAACGGCGCCATCGTCCGCCTGGGAGAAAAACATCGGGTCCCGACCCCACTAAATCGGATCCTAAGAGATCGTTGTGTTGAAGCTGCGGAGAACCTGGTGCTTCCCGGCTCAGAGACGGCCGATTCGTTGCGGTCAGCTGCTGTCTAAGTGCCCGGAGTGGGATTCGAACCCACACGCCCCGTTAAGAGCCGAGGGGTTTAAGCCCTCTGCGTCTGCCATTCCGCCACCCGGGCCGATTTAGTTCGGCGCCTTAAGCCTAAGCCTTGAGAGCAGCAAGGTCGCCCTCTTAGGCCGCTTCGACTTTACCGTTGACTGGTAGGCGATGGACAATCGCAGTTGGCTTATGTCTTAATTCAGGTGCAACGCTAGGTCCGGCCTCTATCGCTGATCGCCACAAGAGATCGCGCAGTGCCCCGGATCGAGTGGCTGGCAGCCCGTTACAGACAATGACTCCTTCAATCATGTCTGCAATCACCGCTTCAAAGGGCCTGTCTTTAATACGAACAGCTACAACGCTTCCAGAACTGTCTTTTCGTATAGATCTGTCTGTGTCTCTGGAGCGGGGCGGACTTCGAAAGCCTGGAACGACAAAACCTGCTCGAGTTGCTAGCTGACCAAAAGCTTTAGCAATCATTGAGAACCGTACGGACGGAGCGCTTTCGATGTTGGAGACCGGACGAGTTCGCGCGTCAGTAATCGAACGAAAGGATTTTTGAGTGTTGTTTTCCATCAAGTAAAGGTTCTAATAGGGGTAGGACATCCACCCAAGTTGAGACAAACAGGTCAACCACCAAGTTCTCTACTTGAACTAGGGCCCCGTTAAGCGGGACTAGGTTGGATCCGTGACAAGCAGCGACCAAGTCTCTACAGGGCCGGCGACCGAAGGTTCTGTATTGACTCCCGCTCAACAAGAAACACTTGGATTAATCCGTTTACCAGCCGACCAGCGAACGACTTATGAGTCAACGCTGCGACACGAATTGCATGCTGCGCTGGAGGCAGCAACTCAGGATCTTGTTGGTCTGATAGATGAGCCGTTGTGGATCTCTAAACGCCAGCTCCAGGCAGTTAATGGTTGCGAAGCCTCATATGAGGCCCAACAGGCCGAACCTTTCGAATGGCGTGTACCTATGACACGCGGACAGATCTTTCATAAGTGCGTTGAGTTATCCATCCATCTGTTCCCTAAGAGAACTGCATCTGAACTAGTTGACGAGGCGTTATCAAGCATCATGAATCGAGGAGATGGTCTTGCTGACTTTTTGTTTGGCTTGACCGAAGTCGAACGAGCAGAAATACGCAGTGACGTATCATCCCTACTACAAACCTTTTTCGACACGTTCCCGCCCTTGAAGAACGCTTGGGGCCCTACTACTGAATTGCCTCGCAAGGTTGTACTCCATCAAGGGAAGGTGGTTTTCCAAGGCCGGTTTGATCTAACGATCGGCCATCCCAGTGAGTTGACCGCCGGTCGCGTGCTGCTTGAGCTAAAGACTGGTAGTGCAGTCCCTCACCATTTAGATGATTTACGTTTTTATGCTTTGTTAGAAACGCTTGTTGTCGGTGTTCCCCCAGCTCTACTAGCCAGTTTTTATGTCGATGCTGGCCGGGTCCAGGTCGAACACGTCGATGAAGAAACGGTGCGATCTGCTCTAAGGCGCGCCTCCGACGCTGCGGAGCGGCTACTTCAGTTACGACTAGAAAAAACCCAGCCATCGGTGCGCCCCAACGCCTCGTGTCGATGGTGTCCAATCGCGAACCAATGCAAGCCCGGCCAAACTTGGCTAGAGGAAGCGAATGATGGAAGTGCCTGGTAATAGGACCTGGTACTAATTCGTCAGACGGTAACCGCCGCATCAGAGACAAACTGCCAAAGCTCTTCTCTTCTTTGGGTCCATTCTTCTGACGTTATCCCGAAACGCATGTGATCTTCCCAGACCCCTGCGATTCTTAGGTAACCCTCTGCAAGGCCTTCGTACCGGATCCCAAGTTTTTCGACCACGCGTCGACTCGACTGATTCCTCGGAATTATTGATATCTCCAGGCGGTGCAAACCCGCTCGGTCGAAAGCGTGACCGAACACAGCTACTAGGGCTTCAGGTATGAAACCTTGGCCGGCCCATCGCTCATCCACCCAGTAACCAACATGCCCGCTTTGAAACGCTCCACGAGCGACGTTATTTACATTGATCTCGCCAGAAAAATGCCCCCGGTGCCACATGGACCAAGCAAACCCGGTCCCTAATTGCCGCTCTCTGTCCCTTGCATTGCACCGGGCCGCAAATGCTGCGGGGTCTTGAGATGGGTCGGGGGCTCCAACCACTGCTTCTGGTTCCCATTTGGTAAGCCAAGTTGCGCAGCGCTTTCTGACTTCGCTCCACTGAGCAAAGTCGTGTGGCTGCAAACCTCGCAGCAGCAATCTGGGGGTGTGAAGATCGTTCACGATCGGAACACTAGCGTGCAATGACGCCGACTATTCAAGCTCAAGCATCTCATCTGCTAAGCCATCGAGTAAATCCCGTTCTCGCACCAGACACTCCTCGAGTTCCCAGTGACGCATAATCGCTACCAGGATGCAACATCCCGCAACGATCACATCTGCGCGCGCTGGTTCGAGACCAGGGTTATGTTGACGGTCCGAGAGCGACTCCGTCGCCAAAGTTCTGAATACGTCTTCGGCAGCTTGCCGAGTGAGACGAAACCGATCAATTATCTTGGGGTTATAGGGTTCAAGTCCTATTTCCACTGCGGTGATAGTTGTGATGGTTCCCGCTACTCCCACAAATGAATTGGCCTTCCCTAATCGGGGAAGTTCTCGGTCGATATCATCTAAGTGCAAACGAGCGACCTGAATCGCTGCGCTGAGTTCTTCAGGCTTCGGAGGGTCGCTTAGTAAAAACTTTTCAAAGAAGCGAACCGATCCCATATCTACCGATTGGTACATCTCAGCTGAATCGGTCCCGTACGAAAATTCGGTTGACCCTCCTCCTATGTCGACAACCAGGAAAGGTGAGGCCGTGCGATCAAGATCTGCGGTCGCTCCAAGAAATCCGTACCGAGCTTCCTCTTCTCCTGATAAAAGTTCAACAGGGTGATTTAAGGAGGCAGATACGGGGTCTATAAAGTCATCTCGATTGCTTGCATCCCGCGCTGCGCTAGTGGTCACCGCTCTAATCGATTTCACTTGGTGCTGCGAAATCAGCGGCTTGAATTCCTCAATTGCTTCCAAGACACGGTCGATTCCTTCCTTATTCAGGCGACCCGACGCAGACACGCCTCTACCCAATCCAGTGATTCTGTGCGTTCGAACATCAAGTGACTCACCGTCAGTAATCAACAAGCGGCTGGTGTTCGTGCCGAAATCCAAAACCGCTACTGGCGCAGGTTTAGACAAGGTGAGTCGTTTCTAATTGTTGCACCACCCATGCCCCAACAGGATCATCGCCGGTAACTAGGTGGTTAGCGAGGTGAGTATGTAAACATTTGACACCCTTGCGCGTGCCTCCTACTCCGCCGTGAGGTCGAGGCCCATCATGGTTGAAGGGAATATGGGCGTCGCGTTCCTCGGCATAACGCGTGTGGGTTCTTTCAAGTTCGGCCAAATCCACGGCGTCTTCTGCAGCCCTCACTCCACCGTCTCCTTCTAAGCGAGCTACTAGGCGACACAACTCCCGATCGACCAGCCAGTATCGAGTCGGCATAGGTCGCCCATTGTTCATGATCGGCCCATTGCGGATAACGACCGGCTCACCCGCACTGTCTACCACTACAACTTCAAAGTCTCCTTCGGGGGACCGGCCCAGTAACGCCGCAACCTTGTCGACTTCTTCGGAGGTTGGGCAGTCGATCGCGGACACTTTCGCTGCGTCGATAACCATGACGTGGGTTTGGTCCTTATCGTTTGCGGCGACGCAACAGAACCAACACCAACGCTACGAGAGCAAAGGGGCCGAACCGCTTAAATAAAGGAGCGCCAGCCGTATCAAGTAAGTCGACGGGTTCCGGTTCTGGCATATCTATCTTTCGCGGACCTGTCTCAGCCTCATCGTCAGAAGAAGAGTCGATTGGTTCACTTGTTGTCGCGGGTTCTTCGTTATCGGAAGATGACTCGAGCAGTTTTTGTTCAAGACTTTCGACAAATTGACCGATGAGTTTTTCAGAAACGTCAGCCATAACACCTCTACCGAACTGTGCAACTTTTCCTGTTACTTTCAGCTCGGTGGTGATTACGATTTTTGTTCCGTCGCCGTCTTCAGCCATTTCCGCTGTGACCTCGGCCGCTGCGTTCCCAGCTCCGCGTGTATCACGCCCGGTGGCATCCAGAACTAGTCGGTAGTCACTTTCGTTCTTTTCTTTGAACTTAGCTACACCTTTATATTGAGCAGTGATGGGCCCTACTTTCACCTTTACTTGACCCTTGAATTCTTCGCCGTCAATCTCCGTAAGTTGGGCTCCTGGCATACAGGGAGCTATGTATTCAACATCTGTCAGTGTCGCCCACGCTCGTTCGATAGGAACACCCACTCGGAATTCGTTTTTCAATTCCATTGTCCGAGATCCTCCACAGTATCTACGTCATCAGAAGAGCCCTCGCAGGCTACCTGCTCAACCAAGTCCGGCCTAGCACGGACCAAAACTCGGGCCCCCTCATCTCCTGTCGAAGGAACTGAGCCCCACACAGACTTTTCTAAACGCACAGGATTTCCTAGTTTTCCATCGTAGGTTGCTACGGCTATCGGCGAACGCGTCTGCGCCAGAAGGGTCCACGCAGAGCTCAGAACCCCGGGTTGATCCCCTAATCCAACTACCAACGCTTCGAAATCATTGGCCACAGCCCAAGCGGTAGCAGCACTGAGAGATGTGGCGATCCCTTGATCAAACTGCGGATTTTCGATAACTCGCAGTTCTGAAAATTGGTCTAGCGCTTTATTCAACTCAACCGCCCCGGTTACTACCGCGTAACCATCCATAGTCGACTGTGTCATCGATCGAGCGGCGTGGGTCACTAGTGGTTCGCCGTGCAGATCGGTGAGAAGTTTGTGTTTAGGACCACTAAATCGTGATCCGGTTCCGGCCGCGAGTAGAACGCCTGCTACTTTCACAGGCTCAATAGGAGCGAGGCAAGCCAAGAACTTTGTTGGAGACGTAGTTCAGTACCATTTCTTGGCTTACAGGGGCGATTTTCATGAGGCGGCTTTCGCGCCAGTACCGTTCCACGTCGTACTCCTTCGCATAGCCGAATCCTCCGTGGGTCTGCATTGCCCGATCTGAACATTCGAATGCAGCTTCAGAGGCTAGGTATTTCGCAAGGTTCGCCTGAGCGCCACAATCAAGGCCTCTGTCGTAGCGCCATGACGCTTCTCTAATTACGAGTTCGGCTGCATGAAGTCGAGCATGACTATCGGCAAGGGGAAATGCTAAGCCCTGGTTCTGACCAATAGGTCGGCCGAATATGACCCGATCATTGGCATAGTCAACGGCTTTAATCAACGCTGCCCTGCCTATCCCCAGAGCCTCTGCAGAGATGAGGATGCGTTCCGGATTCAAACCATCCAGGATGTAGCGGAAGCCTTCCCCTTCTTCGCCAACTCTTCGGCTGACCGGTACCCGCAGACCGTCGTACCGAACTTCGCATGAGACGACAGCGTTTCGCCCAACTTTGGGAATCGGCGTTATATCAACACTTGGGTCTTTGAGGTCCACTAGTAAGAGAGTCATTCCTTGCGTCGGACCATCACAAAGCTCTTTGGGGGTAGTTCGAACTAGCAGCAAACAAACGTCGCAATAGGGGGCCTTGGTGGTCCAAACTTTCGCCCCAGTTATGACATATTCATCTCCGTCTCGCTCAGCTCGGGTTCTAATCGAAGTGGTATCAGTGCCTGCGTCTGGTTCTGTAACACCAAAAGCTGCGTGGAGCGAACCGTCGGCAACTTTGGGGAGTATTTCATTTGCTAACTCGGGGGAACCGTACTTTCGGATCGGTTCCATACCGAAGATCGATAGGTGGATGGCTGAACACCCATTCATAGCCGCTCCGCTAGCGGCCACTTCTTCTAAGACGATCGAAGCTTCGGTAATACCTTGGCCTCCGCCTCCGAATTCCTCCGGGATGGCAATGCCTATCCATCCCCCATCAGCCATCGCTTGGTAAAAATCCCATGGGAACTCGTGTTGTTCATCTTTTTCTCGCCAGTACTCGTCAGGGAACTGCGCGCAAACACGCCCGACGCCTTCTCGGATAGCTTCGTGGTCTTCAGAGGTGGAAAAGTCCATATCAAGAACGTAGTGGGCCCTGAGCAAATTGGCTCAATGAATCGAACCTTTGGCGTCACTCAAGCTTGGCGCGTTGCGACCGGTCCGCAGCGCGATGATCTCTGCGACGATTGACACTGCTGTTTCCTCAGGTGTTCTACCTCCGATATCCAGACCAATAGGAGATTTAACTCGTTCCAATTCCTCAGCGGTGACCCCTTCGTCCAGGAGCCTTTCGAGCCTCTTTTCGTGGGTCTGACGCGATCCCATTGCACCGAGATAACCCACTCGTGTTGGTAACGACCCCATAATCGCTGGAACATCGAATTTGGCATCGTGGGTTAAGACGCACACTGCATCTCTCGGACCCAAGTCGTTGCCGATACGTGCCAGCAGACGGTCGGGCCAGTCCACAACAACTTCATCTGCCATTGGAAAACGGCGACGGGTCGCAAAGACTTTCCTCGCGTCGCACACGGTGACTCGAAAGCCAAGCAGTTTTCCCTGGCTAGCTAAAGCGCGAGTGAAGTCAACTGCTCCAAAGATCACAAGGTGGGGGCGGCGGGAATGGCATTCGATAAACACACTTAAGTCGTGTTGACGAGCTTCCCCGTGAGACCCGTAGTGACGAACTTCGCTCGTGCCTGCTTCAAGCATGGCTATCGCGTCACGTCGAACAACTCGGTCTAACTCTTCGCCACCCAGACTGCCGAGGGAAGATCCTGATTCCTCCACGAGAAGCTTCGCTCCAAGGTTCGGTCCCTCAACGAGTGTCGCCAGAGCGATCGGAACTTCCGCGCGAATTGAGTCTCGAAAGCGTTCGTAGATTGGCGTTACCAATTGAGTTCCTCAATGAAAAGGTGGATAGTTCCACCACAAGTCAATCCAACTGCGAAAGCCTCATCATCGCTGTACCCGAAAGAGGTAATTCCAGCTGTTCTGCGTCCTTCTAGGAGTTCAATTGCTTCGCCGACGACGGCCCCCTCTACACAACCTCCCGAAACTGAACCAGCCACTTCGCCTGCCTCATTGACCGCCATTGCAGCGCCCGGATCTCTTGGGCCACTCCCTTCAATGTCCACCACTCGCGCGACCGCGACTTTTTGTCCTTTGGTAAGCCACCGCTCAATGTCATCGAAAATCTCATCCATATCGTAATGCTCCCATGTTTATGCCGATACGGCTTCTGCGAGTCGCTCTAACGATTCGAAAGAGTGCCCTTCAATGAAATCATCTGTATGCGGCAAAGCCGCGGCCATTCCGCCCGCAAGAGGCGCGTAGCCTGGTGTGTGCTTGAGGGGATTGACCCAAACCTGTCGGTGACTTACGCGATGTAAACGCTGCATCTGTTCGCCCAGAAGCTCTGGTTCTCCCCGATCCCAGCCGTCAGATAGAAGCACGACTATCGCTCCTCGAGCCATACCTCTTAGACCCCAAAGTTCATTGAATTCTTTTAGAGTCGCACCTAGCCGGGTCCCTCCCGACCAGTCAGTGACGGCTCCTGACGCTGCCCGAAGAGCAGCATCAGGGTCTCGTGAAGACAGTTCTCTGGTGATGCGCGTCAACCGCGTACCGATCGCAAAGGCTTCCACTCGGGTTCTTCCAACTACGGTGGCATGAGCGAACCTGATTAGAGCTCGAGCGTACGGCTCCATCGAACCCGAAACATCGATTAAGAGCACCAAACGGCGCGGCCGACGATCCTTCTTTACAAACTTTCGGTGTATTGGTTCCCCACCCATCGATATTGCACTTCTGAGGGTTCTCCGCATATCTGGGTGCCGAGTCTGATACTTGGTAGGTAACCGTCGGCGCGACGGACGCAGACTCGATGTAAATCGGAGAGTTCCCATCAACCGCCGGAGTTCGTCTAACTCTTGTTCGTTGCATTCAGCGAAGTCTTTATCCTTTAGCGTTTCGGTCGGGCTGTATCGAAGTTGAAGAGTTGGCCCGGAATCCTCATCAACATCACGGTCTACATCAGCTACTCCTTCGTCACTATCCATCGCGATCGACACCGAAATTGGTGGTAGCTCAACGTCGATGCCTGATGGCCGTCTTCTTTCCCAGAAAACTTCAAAGGCTCGGTTATACAGTCCGATTTCTTCGGGGTCTGAAATCAAGGTGGCGCGTCCAGCCCAGTAGACGGAGTCGCGTTCACTCAAACCAACCCAACCAAGTGCTTGCACGAAGGACATCACTCTGCTTAGCGGTACCTCTATCCCCAATCCACGCAGCAACTGGCTAAAGGCAGCTGCTATTCGCGCTGGGTCCGAGATCAGTTCGCCATTCGGAGTTTCATCCATTTGCTGCAGCAGCCATGATCATTTCTATTCCCTGCCCTGAGACGCGTTCCTGATCTTCTCTGTACTTCAGCACGGTGCCCAGAGTTGCCCTGATTGTCTCTTCGGTCAGCACTGACTCTCCCAATTTTCCCAGCGCGGTTGACCAATCAATGGTTTCAGCTACTCCTGGCGGTTTATACAAACCCATCCCCCTCATGGTCTGTACTGCCAGCGCTACCTGACGCGCCAACGCCACATCAATCTCTGGCGATTTAAGACGAATTATCTCGATTTCGCGTTCAAGATCGGGATGGTTGACCCAGTGGTACAGGCAACGTCTTTTAAGCGCATCGTGTACGTCTCGTGTCCGATTCGATGTCACGACAACAAGGGGTGCTTTTCCGCCGCCCAAAGTTCCTAATTCAGGGATCGTGACTGAGTGGTCTGAGAGAACCTCTAGCAAAAACGCCTCGAACTCATCGTCTGCTCGGTCGATTTCGTCGATCAGAAGCACCGGTTTATGTTCCCCGCTGTAATCGATGGCCTGGAGCAAAGGGCGGCGGATGAGAAATCGGTCGGAGTACAACTCATCTTCGACCGTCTGCGAATCACTTTCGGCTCTTCCCGAAGCTTCCGCTGTTCTGAGATGCAGCAGTTGGCGGGTGTAGTCCCACTCGTAGAGTGCTTGGGACGCGTCAATACCTTCATAACATTGGAGTCGGATCAGTTCTCCCCCCGTCCAAGCAGCCAAAACTTTTGCGAGTTCGGTCTTTCCTACTCCAGCGTCGCCCTCAAGAAATAGTGGACGTTGCATCGTCATCGCCAAGTAGACCACGGTGGCTAGACCTTCGTCGGTCAAGTAATTGTGGTCGCCTAACGCTGCGGACACTGCTGCCGGTGAGTCGGGAAAGTTAAACATGCGCCAATCAGAATACGGGTTGTGACCGATTTAGCTCCTATTGGTAGTTCATTCGACATAAGGCTCCTATTTGGAGATATGTTGCCGCCAGGGATTTGAAGGGAATAAAAATGGATCTTGGGATCAGTGGACGAACGGCAGCCATCGCAGCGGGATCTGCGGGCTTAGGGCTTGGCGCCGCCAAAGCTTTATCAGCCGAGGGGGTTCGAGTGGCTATTTGCGGACGCGATGCCGCGAAACTCAATGAAGCTGCAGCTGCTATTGGTGGTGATGTCGTCACCCTTGAAGCGGATCTGTCAACACCCAGTTCAGGACGCGAGTTTGTGGAACAAGCGACTTCAGCACTAGGAAAACTAGACATTCTTGTAACAAACGCAGGTGGCCCTCCCCCGGGGACTTTCGAGAACACTGATCTCGACTCTTATCAAGCGGCGTTCGATATGAACTGCAGAGCAATGATCGAGATGTGTCGCGCAGCAGTTCCAGCTATGCGCGAACGTGGTTGGGGCAGGGTGTGCGCAATAACCAGCGTCGGAGTTAAACAACCAATCGAATACCTGATGGCGAGTTCAGTTGCTCGAGCAGGCCTCACCAGCTTTTTGAAAATCACAGCTCGGGAAGTTGCCGCTGACGGAGTGACAATCAACTCGGCGCAGCCTGGAACTCATTGGACTGACAGGGTCGCGAAAATAGTTCCAGATAAGGAAACAGCAGCTTCTACTGTTCCCGCACGTATCACAGGAGATCCAGACGATTTTGGTTCTGCAGTCGCTTTCCTCTGCTCTGAACAGGCAAAGTTCATAACGGGTACCGGATTGCTCATCGACGGGGGACAAGCATCAGGACTCCTTGATTAAGGCAAAGTTCTGATGATCCTGAGCCTAGACAAAGGCTGATTGTTCCCATTTCTCCGGGCTACGAAACCCCACCAGCTTCCAGGGCTCTGCGGGTCAGGACCCGAGCTAAATGAGACCTATATTCAGGTGAAGCGTTCAGATCAGTGGGGGGCTCAGTGCCTTCAGCTGCAGCTTCCGCCGCCTCTGCTGCCGACGCTCCTCCCGCCAATGCGGCTTCCACACCTGAGGCGCGTAGCGGCGTTGAACCCATATTGACAAGTGAAACCTGGGTTGCTCCTTGCACTTCTACCGCTGCGACTCCAACAATGGCCCAGTCTTGCGCTCGGCGGTTGAACTTTTGGTAGTTCCAACTTGACCCTGGCGCTTTGGGAATTCTGACTTCGGTGAGCATTTCGTCTTCGGAAAGAGCCGATTCGAAATACCCGGTGAAGAAATCTGCCACGGCGATTTCTCGTTCGCCGTTAGGTCCTT
This sequence comes from Candidatus Neomicrothrix sp. UBA6944, assembly GCA_002448715.1. Lineage (GTDB taxonomy): Bacteria > Actinomycetota > Acidimicrobiia > Acidimicrobiales > Poriferisodalaceae > UBA6944. Next base: position 15,848 of record DJZU01000110.1, read on the forward strand.
GTGCTACTAACGAGCCCCCCAACGCCAAAACCACGGCAGGAAGATCGGATGCAGGGTCGGAATGAGCAAGTGAACCGCCGAGCGTCCCACGATGCCTGACCTGAGGGTCACCGACTTTGCTGGCAACATGTGCAAGTACTGGGCACTCTGAAATAAGCAGATCGCTTGTCTCAAGACTTCGGTGATTGGCGAGAGCGCCTATTGCAATGTGATCATCGCGGTCATCGATATAGCTCAGATCGTCGACGCCTGCGATATCTACCAACACACTAGGAACCGCAAGTCGCAGTTTCATCATGGGAATGAGAGAGTGTCCACCTGCGAGCAACTTTGCTTCATCACCGTGTTCGGCGATAAGAGCAATTGCTTCTTCGGCTGAGTTAGCTTTTTTGTAGTCAAAGGCTGCTGGAATCATCTGTTTGGCCTTTCAACTCACGTCTTGGCCGCTGCAGGCCAAGACTGCTTTAACGATGTTGTGATAGCCAGTGCACCGGCAGAGATTTCCTTCAAGGCCTTCTCGTACTTCGGCTTCACTGGGGGAAGGATTCTCGTCAAGTAACGAACATGCAGCCATGACCATTCCTGGCGTGCAGTAGCCACATTGAAGACCATGGTTGTCCTGGAAGCTTTGCTGCATCGGGTGCAGTTCATCTGCCGAAGGAGCCAAGCCCTCAATGGTTGTCACTTCTTGCCCGTCAGCTTGCACAGCGAGCATCGTGCAGGACTTAACTGATTCTCCGTTTACGTGAACGGTGCATGCTCCACAAGAAGACGTATCGCACCCGACGTTCGTGCCCGTGAGCCCTAATTCATCGCGTAAGTAATAGACAAGCAAAGTTCGCGGTTCAACTTCACTTGACTGATTGGCACCATTTACGGTGACGCTGATTTCCACAGTTGTCCCCTTCCTCCAACAGTAGGGCGGCGATTAGCCGGCCCTAATCATGCCCCATGAAAGGCTGCAGTGCCTCACCGAATGCCGGACTTCTTTGTCCGATTCGACCTATTACTTATATTGTGGCGTTCCGGCTAAACGACATGCCCCATAGACGCTCAAACGAACGTCAATCTCTACTCATAAAAATTTTTGTTGATTTCGTTGGCTATGACCATCTATTTCGAATGACATTTAGATAAGTTTTTAGGGATGCCTACAGTGCAAACCGAAAACAAACAGTCAGTCGATACCAAGGCGCAAATTCTAGAAAATGCGCGGAAACTTTTTGCGACCCATGGCTACGACGGTACGTCGATTCGCCAATTAACGGCGAGTCTCGACATAACTCCGGCAGCTCTGTACTACCACTTCGCCTCTAAGAACGACGTTCTTGAAGGTTTAGCGGAAACACTTCACGACGGAAGTGATGCTCTGCTGCAACGTATTCACGATTTTGATCAGAGCACTGAATCGATGCGCGAGGCGCTTTCCCAGTATTACGACCTGCTCGCCGACGATATCCATGTATTTCGTCTGGTCTACAACGACGCCGCTATTCAGCACAGTCCTATAGGGCAACGGTTACGGGGCCAGGCGCGCGAGTTTTACGCGTACCTTGTGGGTCCTGACCCTTCCGTCGAGGATCGAATGCGAGCGGCGGGCGCCGTTGGAATAATCAGGTTGTCCCTAGAACAACGTGGCGTGGAACCCTCTAAGCATCGAGAGGTCATCGTTGAACGAGCTTTTCAGGTAATGACCGACGTCTAAATGCCCTGAAATTCCAGCTGCATTTAGTTGAACTTCCCGGTAATCAAGTACTTCACTCCCGGCAGGTACCAGGCGCTTGGCAAATCGACTATGTCGGAGGGAACCACGACCCTAAATATTTCGTCTCCCTCGCGCACATATGACATTTGTTTTCGCGCGATGCGTTCAATCTCTTTGGGATTCTTCGCACGATCAAGCTTCATTTGTAATTCCTCGCGTAGCTGTTCAAGCTCACTGAGTTCCTGCTGCTTTTGTTCTAGCGCATCACTCTGCTCTTGATACTGCCGATATGGCAGAAGCGCCGCCCCAACGAGAATCAGGCCTGCAATGACTACAACGGAAGCAAGAGTGCGGCGACCAATCAAGCTAATCCGAAACTTTGTGATTCTCGATATACCTTTCGTAGACGAATCCCGAGCAGTACTCGCGCGCCCACCACGAGTTTGATCCCCACGCCCAGCCTCTAGGGATTCAGTCAACCGCTAACGCTTCCAGGCCTCGGTACGCAGCTGCTTCGCCTAAATCATCTTCAATTCGCAGCAACTGATTGTATTTCGCTACGCGATCAGAACGAGCCGGAGCTCCGGTCTTGATTTGGCCGCAGTTAGTGGCCACTGCGAGGTCAGCGATTGTGGTGTCCTCTGTCTCACCTGAACGATGTGACATAACGCTCGTATACCCATTGGCAGTCGCTAAATCCATAGTTTCTAGAGTTTCGGTCAAGGTGCCTATTTGGTTCACTTTGACAAGAATGGAATTCGCTATACCGCGATTCACCCCATCTTCTAAACGTTCGCTATTCGTAACAAAGAGGTCGTCTCCTACTAGTTGAATCTTGTCTCCCAATGCAACCGTTAGGTCTGACCAGCCTTCAAAGTCTTCTTCGTCCATTCCGTCTTCTATTGACACGATTGGATAACGGTCAACCAGGTCCGCAAGATATGCCGCAAAATCCGGTGATGTTAAATCCCTGTTTTCTCCTGAAAGCTGATACTTCCCGTTTTCATAAAATTCAGAAGCCGCTGCATCAATGGTGAGCGCAATTTCTTGCCCCGGTACAAATCCAGCCTTGTCAATGGCTTCGACGAGCAAGGCGAGAGCTTCTTCGTTGCTGGTGAGATCGGGAGCGAATCCACCTTCGTCTCCTACGGCAGTTGAGAGCCCCCGATCATTCAGGACAGATTTCAAAACGTGGTAGGTCTCTATTCCCCAGCGGAGCCCTTCCGAAAAGGAAGCTGCTCCTACAGGCATGATCATAAATTCTTGGAGGTCAATGTTGTTGTCTGCGTGTTCGCCCCCATTGATGACGTTCATCATTGGAACGGGCAAAACATGAGCGTTAGCACCTCCAAGGTAACGGTAGAGCGGTGTCTTGCTTTCATCTGCTGCCGCGTGAGCAATCGCTAGCGAAACGCCCAAAATGGCGTTAGCGCCGAGTCGTTCTTTGTTAGCGGTCCCGTCTAGGTCAATCATCTTCGCGTCAGCAACGCGCTGATCTAGGGCATCCATGCCTGACAAGGCAACAGCAATTTCGGTGTTGATATTTTGAACCGCGCTACGGACTCCCTTTCCACCAAACCGCTCATCACCATCCCTCATTTCAATTGCTTCAAACTGACCAGTGGAAGCCCCAGAAGGCACTTGTGCTCTACCTTGAGCTCCGCTCGCGAGCCAGACTTCAGCTTCGACTGTCGGGTTACCACGAGAGTCGATGACCTCTCGACCAAACACATTTGTAATGCTGCTCATTGAGCGACTCCAACCAGATTCTGGAACTGAGGGACAACCATCAACTCAAGTTGATGGTAGCTGCGAAGAGAAACAATATCGAAGGGCCAGTTCACGATTTGGTTTCCTCTGCGGCCTTTATCGCTTTCCATTGTTCGGCAAGCTGTTCTCTGCTTGGCATGGGGGTATCAGGGTCTCGATCGAAGATATGAGGATGCCGACGAACCATTTTTCCGTGGATTCCCCTGGCAACGTCACCGAGGTCGAAGATCCCTTTTTCTTCGCCGATCGCGCATTGGAGAACGATATGGAAAAGTAGATCCCCCAGTTCCTCAATTAGTCCATCACAACCTGCCGCCTCGGTCTCCATCAACTCAATGGCCTCAACTACCTCGTTGGCTTCCTCGAGTAATCCCGAAACCAAGCTGTAATGGGTTTGCTCTCGATCCCAAGGGCATTCCCTTCGGAGCCGACCCACAACCTTGTGAAGTTGCGTGACTGCGTCAGTTGTTGTTGACACTGGTAACTCGGATACCCAAAGGCAGGTCAGATGATCGGGATTGACATCGCGATCCAGGTCTTCCCAGTCCACTTCGAAAACACTTTCGTTCTCGAGACCTAAGCGTTGAAGAACCGTAACCATTGGCAACTCGTTGGTATTTAACGACAGCTTGATGTCCGATAAGACGAAGCGATTGTCACACTGAGCGACCAATACAGACCCGGCTAGCCCGGCCACCTCTTTCTCGAAATTTTGACCGTCGACGATGGTAACTCGTTTCGCCACAGGGTCAACTTGCAGTCTTTCCCATGCCAAGTCCAGGAAAGAGACGCTTGGTATTACCTCTACGGCAACCTTTTTCTGTTTCCGCAATAGGTCAACTGTACGTTCGGCGACTAGCGGAGAACCCGGTACCAGGTACCCAATAGTTCCATGGCGAAACGCTTCTCTGACAAGACGTTCGACTATGGCTGTGTATACGTTTTCTAAAGAAGCGCTGGATTCATATATGTCGTCAAGCGACTGCTCTGCACCAAACAAATGTGCGCACGGGTGCTGTTGAGTTCGCAGGAAGGTGGGATGATCCGCCGCTAATTTGAGCGAAGTCTCCGGAACGAGACTTTCGTTTCCGGGCCCAAGGCCGCCGACAACAATCAGAGGCATTGTGGATCTAGCCAAGAGACGTTACTGAAAGGCCGGCGGCGTCCCAAGTGCCGATTCCATCGTCAATTGCTACGTCGTAGTTCAGTACAAGGTCAGCTAGAACGCCCTGTGCGAATGGTCCTAGTAGGGCGAGATCCTTTTCTTCGTGGAGTAGCTCGCGAACATGAAAGATTATCCACAGACGGCCGGTTGGACTGTAGTCAGATGCCATAGACACCACGTCTGAGATGTCTCCTGCATTCATTTCTCCTAGGGGGGCTGCCGTATCACCAAATGCGTTGGACCAGGTAAGCAGATCGGCGCATCCAACGTCTCCATTGGGTGATGGCGTAGTACCCGCCAAGTTAACTTCTGAGGCGACCACTGCAGCTGGGTCTCCAGACTCAAGCCTCTCTCTAGCTACTCTGGCTTCGGTTTCGGTTCCCGTCGCGATAACAGTGACACAGTGAGGCGTCGCGAATTTATCTAGCCGGGGATCCGCTTTGACGGCCTCTTCTTGAGCCCAGTCTTC
>DJZU01000113.1 GCA_002448715.1 Candidatus Neomicrothrix sp. UBA6944
GGACTCATGACTCCTGCCTCCAAAGCCCCACCGCTTCCCAGAATATAAACCGGTGGTTTGGGGTAGTCCTTAGCTCGGTCGGCTGAAGTGACGATGATTGCGCCACCGGCGTCAGATACCAGGCAACACATCGCTCGTCGGATCGGCCACGCGATCATTGGCGAGTCCAGCACTTCTTCAACCGAAGTGGGTTCGCGTAGGGTGGCTCGCGGAACTTCAGTAGCCCATTGTCGTTGGCTTACTGCTCCGACTGCTAGTTCTTCGTCACTTAGGCCGTATTCGCGTTGGTATCTGAGGACTGGCAACGTGAACGTGGCTGCGGCTTGGCCTCCGCTGTAGAGCATGTCGAACTGCTGGCCAGTGCCTCCTCGCTGTCCAGCGTCAAAACTCTGACCTAAACCCCGGGTTGATTTACCTGATTCGCCGTAGACGATTAGCACCGTGTTGCAGTAGCCCGCGTGGATAGCCGCCACTGCGTTTCGCAGTTGAAAGAACCAGGAGCAGCCACCAACGACAGTGTTGTCGGCCCATTTGGGGAAGATGCCCAGTTGTCTGCTCATATCGGCTACCGGGAAGTACCCGCAGGTAAACCCATCAATGTCTGAGGCTGAAATTCCTGCGTCGCTCATCGCGTTTGCTGCAGCATCAATAGCCAGACCTACCGATGACATATTCGGGACTACACCGATGTCTGTTGACTCGGCAGCACCAACGATCGCTGTTGCACCAGATGGAATCATGATTGTTGCTCCGCTGGTTCAAAACATAAGACGGTGATTTCGTCGAAGGGAGTAAATGTCGCCCGCAACGGCATATCCAGTTGCAGAGCTTCAGGTGTTTGTTCGCAGTTGATGATGGAAGAGGTGAGCATTGGGCCTTCAGCCAGTTTCACGAGTGCTACCGAGCGCGGGCCTTCGCTGCCCCATAAGAAGAACGGCTTTTGTTGAATGGTGTAGCTATACAAAGTGGCATCTCCGCTCGCGTCAAAGAATTCGACGTCTGTGGATGAGCATTCGGGACAGATGGGAGATGGCGGGAAGTACGCGGATCCACAAGTGAGACACTTGTTGATTCGCAAAATTCCTTCCTGACATCCATCCCAAAAAGGTTGAGTTTCGGGGGTTGGTACTGGTACCAGAGGATGCGGCATAGGCAACGTTCTAGTCTGCAGCGAGACGCCTGTGCTTGATGGAAAGAAGGTTCTAATGAACGACGTAATCGACTTCCGATTTCGACCCGTGGGTGCCCGAAGCTGGAATAGGGAGACCACTTTTCATTATCTGGATCGGATGGGGCTTCAGCCCACACCGTCGTTCGAGGCTCAGTCGTTGGATCTGATGTTCGATGAGATGGATGAGGCTGGGATCGCTGTTGGGGTGATTGGAGTTCCTGGGCCGACCGACATTCGGGGCTTAGATCCAATGGGAGGTGAAGCTGTTTCGGGTCTCATTGATGAATATTCGGACCGTTTCGTGGCGTTCGGGTCTGTTGAACCAAGCGATATTGAAGCTGCTGCTTCCTCGATTAGGGAGATGGGTCGAGCTGATGTGAAAGGGGTAACCATTGATCCTTCTACTGCTCAGATACATCGCCAGTTCCATGATCGAGCGTTGTATCCCTTATATGAGGAAGCCGCTCAGCACGCAATGTTGGTCACTACAACGCAAAGCTGCTTGTTAGGGCCGTATATGGAGGATTGTCGACCCGAATACGTGGATCGAGTTGCGACCGATTTTCCTAATCTCCAGATCGTCATTCAGCATGGCGGCTGGCCGTATGTTCACGAAGCGATCGGTGTTTTGTACAAGCAGCCCAATGTTTTCATGGTGCCAGGGCAGTACGTGCATTACGGCTTTCCTGGTTCAGTTGAGTACGTGGAGGCGCTTCGACGGCAATGCTCCGATCAGATCATCTTTGGCAGCGTGTATCCGAATTGTGGTTCGTTGGCTGAACTCCGAACCATAATCTCAACTTGGGAGCTACCCGAAGAGATCGAGCGGCGCTATCTACGCGAGAATGCTGCTTCGCTACTGAATCTATAAATCGAAGCAAAGAAGGTTGTAATGAGTCGCAACAATGGACGTGTGGTGATTGTCACCGGTGCGGGCTCCGGGATTGGCAAGGCAGCGACCGCTCGCTTTCACTCTGAAGGAGCAATGGTTGTGGCTGTCGACTTGACCGATGCTTCGTTGGAGTGGGTTCAGGATCTCGATGCTGTGGTGTCGTTAGCTGGGGATGTCACTGACCCGCATCTCAACGATCGGATGGTGGAGTTAGCGGTTGATTCTTTCGGTCAACTCGATGGCGCGGTATTGAACGCGGGCATTTTGGCTCAGGGTGATATCACACGCGGTTCTATGGCTGATTACGACCGTGTTATGGACGTCAACGTTCGCGGAGTTGCTCTTGGTTTGAAGTCTTGTGTGGCAGCTATGGCTACTTCTGGTGGTTCGGTCACGATCACTGGATCAGTTTCGGGGCTTCGGGGCGACAGTGGTTTGTGGGCGTACAACGCTTCTAAGGGGGCGGTTGTGAATCTGGCGCGAGCGGCCGCTCTCGATTTGGGTCACTTAAACATCCGGGTGAACGCTGTATGCCCGGGTCCGATCCATACCGGTCTCACCGAGGACACGAAGGGTTCTGAGATCGGGGATGCTATGGAAGCTCGACTACCGCTGGGCCGTTTCGGTGAACCTGAAGAGGTTGCTGCGGTTATCTCCTTTTTGATATCTGACGAAGCTTCGTTCGTTACAGGCGCTGCGATTCCCGTCGACGGTGGTATCACCGCGGGCACTGGCCAATGGGCAACTTACGCTGGTCGAAAACGCGGCTTCTTATAGCTATTGGTGTCGTTGGCTGTGCAATGCTGCTGTTATGACTGACAGCCAAATTTCTACGTTCCCTGTTCCTGAGCTTGACGATATTCCTGAGGATCTGCGATCCATGATGATGGGCATTCAGGAAAAGACGGGATTTATTCCCAACGTGTTTTTGGGTTTGGCTCACCGTCCTGAAGAATTGCGAGCGTTCATGGCCTATCACGATGCCTTGATGGAACGCGAAAGTGGGCTTAGCAAAGCCGAGCGAGAAATGATCGTGGTAGCGACGAGCGGTGCTAACGATTGCATGTACTGCGTTGTGGCACACGGCGCTATTTTGCGCATCAGAGCCAAGAACCCATTTGTCGCGGATCAATTAGCTATCGATCCATCAAAAGCGGACATAGACGAGCGACAAAAAGCGATGATCGCCTTTGCGATCAAGTTGGCAAGAACACCCGAGGACCTCGACCAATCTGACCATCAACTTCTTCGCGATCATGGTTTTAGCGATGACGACATCTGGGATATCGGTGCGATTACTGGTCTCTTCGCTATGTCGAACCGTCTCGCTCACTTGGCTTCAATGCGACCAAACGACGAGTTCTTCACTATGGGGCGTGGGTGAACACCGCTCCGCGACCGCATTGTTGTGAGTCTTTAGAGTCAGGTTCTACTCAATGGTGCTCAGCGCTTTCAACGCTTCGTCTCCGTGTCTTCGCATGTCTGTCTCAGTTGCAATAACCGAGATGATCTCGCGATCGCGTCCGATAACAAATGTGCGTCGGCGGTTTGGTAAACCACCGAGCCTCTTGACGCCGAATTGTTTCGCAACGACTCGACTCGGATCAGATAACAACATCAGTTCCAGATTGTTGATGTCATCAAACTTCTTCAGCTGATCCCACGGATCAGCGCTGATGCCAACAACCGATGCCTCTACTTTTTGGAATTCTACTTTGAGGTCTCGAAAGTGGCAGCTTTGCTTCGTTCAGCCAGGGGTAAGAGCTTTCGGGTAGAAGAACAGAACTACCGGACCCGCTTCCAATAAGTCATAGAGGCGACGGGGCTGGCCGAATTGGTCGACAGCCTCAAAATCATCAACAACGGCTCCTTCTCGCATGGGAAGCACCCTAGATGCTTGAGGTTCTACGATCTTGGACTATGCGTGGCCATCCGAACCTTGACGATTTGGGACCTGC
>DJZU01000009.1 GCA_002448715.1 Candidatus Neomicrothrix sp. UBA6944
CAACTATAAGAACACCTCCCTGCTCGAAGAAGCGGAGAAGTTACGACGACCGCTCATGCTCATCCACGGACTCGCAGACGACAATGTGGTGGCAGCTCACACGCTTCAGTTATCAGCAGCACTATTAGCCGCAGGCTGCCCTCACGAAGTGCTGCCTCTTTCAAATACCACCCATATGACTCCACAAGAAGAAGTAGCAGAGAACATCTTGTTGTTGCAGGTCGAGTTCTTGAAACGCAACCTCGCGGCCATGCCCGTTTCTGACACTTTTTAAGTGCTCAACTTTGCAGCCGAGGACGAGCAACAATCGGTGTTTAACATTTGGACATCGCGAGGACCCCTCGTGGCGCTAGCCTCCAGTGTTAGTTCGTGGTCCCAGGAGTGGATTTGAGCGACACCCAAGTCAGAATTCATGTGCCAGGGAACCATCTCATGGTTGGCGTTCTCGGGCAACGAGATGAACATCTACGGATCGTAGAAGACCACTTCAACGCAGCTGTGATCCATGTCAGAGGTAACGAAATCACTGTCGAAGGACCAGAAGCACCAATAGTTGGACAGGTCTTCTCCGAACTCGTTCAAGTTCTAGAAGGCGGACAACGTCTAGGCGAAGCGGAAGTCACACGCATGATCGACATGGTCAAATCCGATGAACGCCCTAGCGAAGTCCTCTCCACCCGTGTTCTCAAAGCACCGAACGGTCGCATCATCCGAGCAAAGAGTGCAGGGCAGAAGGCTTACGTTGAAACCGTAAGAAACAACATCGTCACCTTTGCTATAGGCCCCGCAGGAACCGGAAAGACCTGGCTGGCAGTGGCACTAGCGGTCGAAGCACTCATAACGAAACAAGTGCGTCGGATCGTTCTCACTCGACCAGCCGTAGAAGCAGGAGAACGTCTTGGGTTTTTACCTGGAGACCTAATGGCCAAAGTAGACCCCTATCTCCGTCCTCTGTACGACGCCATGTATGACATGTATGACGTGGAGGCAGCAGAAAGACTCTTCGAGAAAAACACTGTTGAGGTTGCCCCCCTTGCGTTCATGCGCGGCAGAACACTGAACGACAGCTTCATCATCCTCGACGAAGCCCAAAACACTACTCCCGAACAAATGAAAATGTTTCTCACCCGAATTGGCTTCGGCTCTCGAGTGGTCGTAACCGGAGATGTCACCCAAATCGACGTTCCAGGTGGAAAAAGCGGTTTACGTGACGTCCAGCAAACACTCGACGGTGTGCCCGATATCGCTTTCGCGCAACTAGGCGGACGCGACATCGTCCGTCACCGAATAGTGCAAGCCATTGTGAATGCTTACGAACATCGCGACAAAACGTCGCAGCACCCGTGACACCACTGAATCCGTCTACGCCGGGCGCCGCTACGTCGCCCACAAACACCGAAACTCAGTTAATAGTCCACGTTGTAGATGAACAAGACGACGTCCAGTTCGACGCGGCCCGCTACGAGCGACTCGCCAGGTCCGTATTGGACGACCAAGGCATCAACCAGGCGAGCGAACTATCCGTCCTCTTTGTTTCCTCGGAAGTGATCGCTGACCTCAACGAACAACACATGGGACATATAGGCCCCACTGACGTTCTAGCGTTCCCGATTGATGAAGATGTCACACAACCTCAACCCGAAAACGATGCCCCTCTCTTGTTGGGAGACGTTGTCGTATGCCCCTCGGTAGCAGCGACAAACTGTTCCACGAACAAGAACTCCTATCCAGGGCATCAAGGAACGGTCACAGATGAGATGGACCTACTCGTCGTTCACGGAATATTGCACGTACTAGGCATGGACCACGCAGAAGCAGAAGAACAACGAGACATGCAAGAACTAGAACGGGTCCACCTGACAGCTTTTCGGGAGCGTGAGCCGTAATGGGAGGAGCAATCGCCGCCCTCCTTGCCGTAGCGCTATTAGTTGCGCTCATACTGTTTCGTCTCATCGAAGTTACGTTCATTCGTTTAGGGCGGGCACGCGCAGCAGGTTTAGATGAAGCCAGCGGCGATGAATTGCAACTCGCTGAGCTCATCTCCGACCGCGAAGTGCTGCTAGCACCAGTCACTATTTTGAGGATCATCAGCCAAGTTGGCTTGATCGTGCTCGCAGTCAACATAGGTCGTTCAGGTGGCGGGACCCTGATTAGTGTGGCCCTAGCAACATTCGTGTTGTTTGTTGTTGGGGAAGCCATACCCAGAAGGTGGGCTATCGAAGCAAACGACGAAATGGCTAAATGGCTATCTCGCCCGGCGCGAGTGATAGCTCGGCTCGTCCCCTTACAGCTCGTCGCGCGACCATTAGTTGCCCTCGTGCGGCGCTTGGGACCACGGGCACGTCAAGAAGAACTGGATCCAGTCGTAGAAGACGAACTCGTAGCATTAGCGGAAGCTGCTGCCGAGGCAAGTCTGATAGAAGACGACGAAGCACATCTCATCGGATCCATTATCGAACTAGGTGACACCATTGTCCGCGAAGTGATGGTGCCTCGACCAGACATGGTGACCCTTGAGTCACACTTAACGGTCAATGAGGCCTTAGCCGTAGTAGTAGACACCGGCTTCACCCGCCTCCCAGTCGTCGGAGACACAGTGGATGATGTGCTCGGACTAGTTCTTGTAAAAGACCTAATAGCAGCGCAACTACGCAACCCAAACGAAACAGATATGCGTGGGTTGGCACGCGAAGCAGTGTTTGTTCCTGAATCCAAACGGGTAGTTGAACTGATGCGCGAAATGCAGTCATCAAAATCACACCTGGCCATAGTGGTAGATGAATATGGGGGAACTGCAGGACTGGTCAGCCTTGAAGACATCCTGGAAGAACTCATAGGAGAAATCGTTGATGAGTTCGACCGAGAAGAATCGCTCGTTCAAGAACAACCAGACGGATCCTTGGTGTTGTCGGGCCGCCTCCCAGTAGATGACTTCGAGGAACTTACGGGAGTGAGCACTGGAGATGGAGATTGGGACACCGTCGGCGGTTTCGTATTCGGTGTCTTGGGTCATGTACCTGATGTCGGTGAAAGCATCGGATACCAAGGCTGGGAACTCACCGCTAAAGAGATCCACAATCGGCGTATACATTTGATCGTCGCCCGTCCCGAGACAAGCGAATGAAGTCAGGTTTCGTTACCTTCGTCGGACGTCCGAACGCAGGTAAGTCGACCCTGATTAATCAAATACTTGGGACTAAAGTCAGCATTGTTTCAGACAAACCGCAGACCACAAGGCTGCGAGTCATGGGAGTTCTCCATCGAGATGCCAGCCAAATTGTGTTTGTTGACACGCCTGGGATCCACAAACCAGTAACGCAGCTAGGAGAACGACTTAACGAGACCGCCCGAGCAGCACTCGATGATGTTGACGTTGTATGTCTCGTCATAGATGCCAGTGCCCCCATTGGGCGAGGTGATCGGCTTATAGCGGAAGGATTGCCCGCTGGTTCGGTGGTCGTGGTCACCAAATGCGATCAAGCCAGTAAGGACATGGTGCTGGAACAACTGGCGGAGGCATCCACATTCGAAGCCGAAGAGTACTTCCCGGTCTCGGGTGTAACCGGCGAAGGCGTTGAGGCGCTCATCGACTACCTCGAAAGCAGAATGGCTGACGGGCCTGCATACTTCCCGCCCGGCCAAGTAACAGACCTTCCAGAGCCATGGTTCGTTGCTGAGTTGGTACGCGAACAACTTCTCGCAATGTTTCGCGACGAATTGCCATACAGCATTGCGACACGAATTACCGAATGGGATTGGCCGCGTATTCGCTGCGAGATCTTGGTCGAACGCGACTCTCAAAAGGGAATGGTGATTGGCCGCAACGGAGAAGTGCTCAAAGAAGTAGGTACCGCGACTCGTAAACAACTCGCTAATAACGGAGAAGGCATACACCTCGAACTCCACGTCAAAGTCGAAAAAGATTGGCAAAGACGAAGAGAGTCGCTAGACCGTCTGCTTGATTTCCACGAACCGGATTAACCTGCGAACTGTGATTCCAGAGGCTCTCGACCTATCAAGCGTTCCTAATCATGTCGCATGCGTCATGGATGGCAACGGTCGATGGGCCCAAGCGCAAGGACTAGAAAGAACTGAAGGTCACGCTGCTGGCGAAGAAGCGCTCTTTGATGCCATCGAAGGCGCCAAGGCCATCGGAGTCAAGTGGCTAACCGTCTTCGCATTTTCGACCGAAAATTGGAAAAGGCCGCCAGAAGAAGTGAAGTTCCTCATGAACTTCAACGAATCACTGCTGGTGCGTCGCTCCCACGAACTTAACGACATGGGAATTCAGATTCGTTTCGCGGGAAGAAAAAACTGGCGTGTCCCTCAGCGAGTGCTTCGCAAAATGGATGAAGCAGTTCAGCTCACTAGAAACAACAGCGAAATGACCTTAACTATCGCGTTCAATTATGGGGGTCGAGCGGAAATCATCGACGCAGTAAAACAAATGCTGGAAGACGGCGTTCCCATAGACCGAATCACAGAACGAAAACTAGAGCGCTACCTGTACGAGCCCACTATGCCCGACGTCGATCTCTTGATCAGAACCTCTGGTGAGCATCGACTCTCCAACTTCTTGCTGTGGCAGGTCGCGTACAGCGAACTGTTGTTCACCGACACCCTGTGGCCTGACTTTCGACGCAAAGATCTCTACGACGCCATTCTCGAATATCAAGCACGGGATCGCCGCTTCGGTGGCCTCAACAGGTAGGAATTGACGTGGCGCACTACCGAGATAGCGGCGTCATTGTACGAACCTACAAACTCGGTGAAGCAGACCGAATTTTGTCGATCATCACCGAAAGCAACGGCAAAGTCAGAGCCGTAGCCAAAGGAGTGCGTAAGACGCGCAGTAGATACGGAGGACGCCTCGAACTCCTACGTCACCTGGACCTCCAGTTTTACAAAGGCCGAGGAGACCTCGACATCGTTACCCAGGCGGAAACCAGAGATCATTGGCCCCAGGTGCGCGACAACCTTGATCGCTTGGGCAAAGCGCTCACCATTGCGGAAGCTGTCGACCAAATAGCGCAAGACAAA
>DJZU01000017.1 GCA_002448715.1 Candidatus Neomicrothrix sp. UBA6944
GTCCAACGCTTCTCGCTGCTTGACCATTGGGCGGTTTCAATAGTGTGCCCGTAGCGGATATGGGTGGAGATGTCGTTCTCTTCGATCACTTCGCCCATGTAATCGAGGATTTCCTGTGCGGTTGCTATAGGTGGTCCCGTCCAGGGTTTAAAACCGTAACCGAAGGTGTAGAGATCACTGTCAGAACGAATACCCGGGTAAGTGTGTGTCTTCCAGGTACCGCCGAAGCTATCCATTGTTTCCAAAATCACGAAGCTTTTGTCGGGGCATTCCTGAATCAGGTGGTACGCGCCGCCGATCCCTGAGATGCCAGCACCGACTATTAATACGTCGAAATGCTCAGTGGTTTCGTTCGTCATATCTCTAGGGTCGCCGATAGTGAGGGGTTGTAACAAGTTCAAACATGGATTCGCCAGAATTCAAATCGTTTTCGACTGAAAGCATGAGAGTGTCGTTGGCTTGTTCGATGATCAGTCTTGCACGACGTGGGTGGAAAACTCTGTTAATGAACGACCCCAGGCTTGTGCATCGATACTCCCTATAGAGGTGATTGCTGATGCTGCCTGGCTTCCCATCGACAGGACGTGATGCAGATTGTCTGGGACCCCCAGTCCCTGACGTCCGAGACTAAGCACCCGACCAGGGTGACGTACCCAGTTATCAATCACGGTTCTAGCAGCGCTCGTTGAGTGCTCATAAACGGGATACACAGAGGGCAGACGGCGCACTTCAATATGCGTGTGATTTGCTTTTGGGAGGCCAGCTCTCGTCAGGTCTTCTTCCACCATGTGACCGATGGTTTCGGTGTCGGCTCCCCAGAGTTCGTCATCTACCCAGCACGGAAGTTCGGCACATAGGACAGTGAGATCTGGTGGATCGTCACCGTTTCTGTAGTTCTTCGCTTCTGAAAGTCGAGCGGTAGCAAGATCAAGCCCTGGGAAATAGTGAGCATCGAAGCTTGTGTACTGACCTTGGGGCACCACCAGATGAGCTATGAGCATGCCTCGAGTTCTTTGCTGATCGATAGCGCTGACAACCTCGTCAGGTGGGCTTGGGGACAGCGCTTGGGCGAGGCTGGGAAGAGGGATAGAAGACAAAACGTTGCTGGCATTTAACAACGTGTCACCAGCGGCGATTTCAACACTGTCTTCGCTGACTGTTACTCGATCCACTGGTGTGTTTAATTGGATCTTCACTCCCTGGTTGGTTGCCGCGTCGGCTAACGATTCGGAAATTTGCCCGTAGCCCCGGCGTGGGTAATAGAAGATCCTTCCTTCTGGCCTCGCTGCGCGCAGAGCACTCTTGATTATTTGCGCGGGGCCTCCCGCCGAGACACGCCGATCTGACAACTCAGTGGTGAGGGAGTTTGGGGCAACGCCGTACAGCTTCGTAGCGTATGGTCCGTAGAATTCGCGCGCCACTGTCGGGCCGAGACGACGTCGAATCTCCGCGTCAAAGTCCTGAGCGCCGTTTGAGCGAAGTGGCTTAAACAATGTGTCGAACGCGATCGCGGCGCTAAAACGCAATGGGAGATTCTTCACCATGTCGCCCGTGCGCAATGGAAAACCAATCCACTTGTTTTGAAGTCGGATTCGGCCGTTGCGTTCACGGGTTTGAAGGTCATTTCCCAACAAGGATCTAATAAGAGACATAATTGACGGGTCTGTCGCTGGGTGAAGACGGTGGCTTCCTAGATCTACTCGTTGGCCAGCAACATCGAAACTTGCGGCCATCCCTCCAACTCGGTTCGAAGCCTCGATGACAGTTACTTCATGACCGATTTCACGTGCTTTTAGTGCTGCCATGAGACCGGCGGGTCCCGCTCCCAGCACAGCGATATCACTCATGATTCAGTTCTTTCAGTGTCACAAGAAGCACGTTTCCTCATTTTTACGATTAACGCTAGACCGCAGTAAGGGCGTAAAGTATTCCTTACTATGACCGTACAGAGTGCCGATGTCTTTGGGCCAAGTGGGGCAACAACTTTTGAAGGGCTCTTCGGTACTCCGACCGTGTCCGTAACAGGTGCCGCTGGTTTCATAGGCTCTCACCTCGTCGAGCGCTTACTTCAACTGGGTTGTCGTGTCATCGGAATCGACGATTTCGATCCCTGGTATAGCCCGAATCAGAAAAGAAGCAACCTTTCCGCTATAGCTGACAACCCCAGGTTCGAACTCGTTGAGAGAACCTTAAGCCCCGAGATAGCTCAAGAAGCATTCAGTCGTGCGTCGGTGGTGTTTCACCTAGCTGGACGCCCTGGCGTTCAGGACTCATGGGGCGAAGGCTTTATTGATAGTTCACGTCGAAACATTGAATTGACTCAACGTGTGTACGAAGCATCAGTTGATTGCCAAGTCGAGAGAGTGGTCTACGCGTCGAGTTCGTCAATATATGGATCGGGAGCAACAAGTCTCGATGTGTCCCCAGAACCACGACCTATAAGCCCTTACGGGGTGAGCAAGCTAGTAGGTGAACAACTCGCTCACGTATACAGAGCCCAAGGGCTTCACATCACGAACTTGCGGTACTTCACCGTTTATGGACCGAGACAACGACCCGACATGGCAATGCATCGCATGTTTGAGGCAACGACATCTGATGGACCTACGTTCGTGCGTCGTGGCGATGGCCAGCAACGCCGCGAGTTCACCTATGTCAACGATGTTGTGACGGCAACGGTAGCGGCGGGATTCATTACCGAAGCGGCGAACGCAACATTCGATGTTGGGGGTGGTTCGTCTGTTTCGCTTCAAGAAGTCATGACATTGGTCGAAACACTTGCAGACGCACCCATGCGAATAGAAACAGTCGATGCTCCTGCAGGCGACCCGGCAATAACGGTTGCGCGCACGGACAACGCAGCAGACATCCTTGGTTGGACTCCCCAAATCGACTTAGTTGAGGGTTTAACTCGACAGTGTGAGTGGCATCGTCAACGAGCCGCATCCAAGGGATCGCTGTTAGTCGCAGACTGAGCCAGAGGGTCATCCTTCGATCGTGTCCACGCCCACCAACAGCCGCAGATAATCACTCCGCTCCAAAGCGCCGTCAGTAAATGATCGCCGACAGACATTATCTGATGGTCGGGTAACGCCACGCGCCAGAGTCGGTAGAGGGGGTTTGTTGTGCGTTCAAAATCAACGATGAGGGTGTGTTGACCGGTCGACGTTTCGACCACGAGCCAGAGCCACGAAAAAGTACCCACTAGAGCGGCCGCAACCATTATCTGGACTCGCCGACGGTTCTTGTCGACTGCCATGGCAAACAATATGGTTATCAAAGGAAGGATCGGAACGATCTGGCGTCCGGACCACCACCAGCCATGCATTGTCAACGCGATCCAGGTTGCGATACCCCAACCCACTGCGAACAGCGATATTACCACTTGCCAATTTTGCTCACGTCGACGAATAGTCCTCGTAACGACTAGAGGGATAAGGAGATACGCGGGCGTCCAGGCCGCGACGCCGAACCTTCGATCGACGATCAGTCCCAACAGTCGTCTGGTCCGACCCGCGTAATTCGGTGAATTTCCGACCACGGCCCACTCACTGTTTACGAAATGGTCGCCCGTTGCGTAGACCGTCCAGCTCCCGTAAATCCTCTGATGAACAATCAGATAAATGGCACCGGAGAGCAACAGAGTAACCAACTGAAGTTTGAGGATCACACCGGGGTCATGTTTCCTGTTCCAGACCAAGAAAATGACTAGTACCAGAGCCAGGGGAACATATTTGATGCCAAGCCACGGTAAGCAAACCACCATCGCGACACTGACCCAAGACCAACGTGTTGATGCATCCGAAGTTATTCCGGCGACTCCCAACACGACACACAACGCAGCAGGCATAGCTGGATACACCTGGGTGCCGTAGCTGGTTAACGGTGAAGCACAAAAGAGGGAGGCAATCACCCACGTGGCAGTAGAGACCCCGACTCTGAACCGTCTCACCGCCAACCACAATGTCGCTGCGGCGGTGATTCCGGCGATCATCGCCAGAGCTCCCTTTGCGAACTCCCACCCGCCCACCTTCATAGGTGCAGCTAGAAGGATTGGAAGCAACGGGTCATGAGGACTGATTTTCTGACCAGAGTCGTTAAGAGCGATCGTTTGAGGATTCAGGTTTACTTCGTGAAAGTCTCGGAATTTCCCATCCTCTATTTCGTCTGAAATATCTAAGTCGAAGTCTTCCCCGAGGCTGAGTGCAGTCAATAGATACTGTGGCTCGTCCGCTGTTACCTGAGCGTTGTAAGTAGCTCGAGCTTGGATGCTGAGAGCGGCGACGATTGACACCGTTAGCGCCACAAGGAGCATCCGCGCCCTGAGACTTTCACGCTTTATGTTCATTGGTTCCTTACAGGTGGTCAGCGCGCCGCAGCACAAGAAACCAAGATAGAAGCGCGGATGCGCAAACCAGTGTCACCGCCATAATCCCAGCT
This sequence comes from Candidatus Neomicrothrix sp. UBA6944, assembly GCA_002448715.1. Lineage (GTDB taxonomy): Bacteria > Actinomycetota > Acidimicrobiia > Acidimicrobiales > Poriferisodalaceae > UBA6944. The sequence continues at coordinate 4,441 of DJZU01000017.1, forward strand.
TCAGCCACGAATGCATCTTCGAATGATCCAAATATGCGTGTGGTCAATGTCGGAAAACCAATGGGAGCGACGATGAGGCTGATCGGCAGTTCTTTCATTGTCGACAAAACAACTAACCCCGCCGCCGCCAGTAAGCCTGGTCTCATCACTGGAAGGTCAACGCTTCGAAACCGTCTCCATCTGTCAGCACCCAGTGTTGCCGCGGCATCGTGAAGTCCATCAGGAACGGTTCGCACAGCGACCAACGCGGTTCCCATTGCCAATGATCCGAATCGAACGACGTACGCAAAGATAAGCAAGGCCATTGAGTCATATAGGAGGTCACCAAAGAAGCCAGATTTCAAAGTCCAAAACCGAAGAGATAATGCGATGAGAATTCCTGGCACTGCAAAGGTGGCGATCACGACTGAATGAGCGAAACGTCCTATCCGATCGCGATGTCGACCAACGAGGAAGGCGATGGGGGTCACTGCAACAAGAGCTACGAGACCAGTCAAAACGCTCGATGAAAGCGTGTTGGAAGCAGCTTCAATCACCTTCGAAGCATCAATGGTGAGTGGTCGACCTCCCCTTTGGGTCCGCAACAGCCCATCGCTCGCCCAGTCGATGAGGGCCGCGCTAGGGGCTAAAACTGCGAATGTGATCGTGCCTACCACCAAGACCATTGCTGAGGTCTTCCAACGTCCAAGAGCGTGCGTCATTGGTTGCGAGGTACGACGAGTCGTAATCTCAGGCAAACGACGGTTGATCGACCTTTCCGCCAAAACAACCACCCCAGCGAACACCAGCAATATGAGACTCAAGGCAAAAGCCATCGGCGGACGAGCCAAGTAATTTGATTCGATTGCTCGGGTCAGAGTGTCGTAGCGCATCAGTTGAACAGCACCGAAATCGCTGATCGTATAAAGGAAAACTAGAAGGGTTCCTGCGGCTAGTGATCCAGAGATCTGACGGAGCACTACCCGTCGAAACGCTTGTGGAACAGTGTCACCCAGTATTAGTGCACTTTGTTCAAGAGATCCGGGGAGTTGGCGCAGCCGAGCGGCTACCGGCAAATACACATACGGATAACAAAACAAGGTCAATACGAACCAGGCACCGAATAAGCCGCGAAGCTCGGGGGTTTCGGTGATCCCGACCAAGCTGAATGCGTCGTTAGCGAGGCCCCCAGGATTCAAGGTTCTGATGAATGCAGCAGCGCCGATAAACGTTGGGAACACTAACGGAATAGGCAGAATCACTCGCCACAGCCGGCGGAAAGGAAGGTCGGTTCTGGTTGTACACCAGGCCAACGCAGTGCCCAAAGAAGCAGCTGAAAGTGACACGAGAACGGCAAGCCGAACGGTGCGCCAGAAAGGTTCCAATGTCTGACGCTCCAGCAACAAACCAAGGGGGTCTGCTCCCGACGTAAAGTTCCGCCAGATCAAATACAACCCAGGAAAAGCGAACGCTAGGGAGCAAACAAGGCCGACAAACCTCAGCTCCCTAGGCGTTCGCGTCTGGGTCATTGATTCTGAATACCACTCGCTTCAATGATTCGGGCGGTTTCTTCAAATCCGCCTCCTAAAGCATCAAAATCGACCGAACCTATTTCTAGGGCGGTCAGCGCCGGCAGCGTCGCATTGGGTTCGACGCCAGCGGCCAACGGGTACTCGAATGTACGGTTTGTGAAGTAACTCTGCACCGGTCCAGTTAGTAGATACGCGAGCAGTTGGTTTGCTTCGTCGGAATTCTTTGCCGAGTCCAAAACGGTGGCGGCGGTGATGATGAGAAGAGAGCCGATGTCATCGTCGTCAAGATCATGATTCTTTGCCCGATGGTCATCACCAGAAGCAGCGACCTCTTGGTAGTTGTAGTAGTGGTTCACTAATCCCATTTCGATTTCACCACGGCCAGCAGCTTCGACAATTGACCTGTTGTTTGGGTAGTAGCGGGCGTCGTTGTCCACCATATCGTTCAGCCATTGGGCGGCTACGTCAGTGCCGTACTGATCGCGAAATACTGTGAACCAGTCAACGAATGAGCCGTTGGTGCCCGGTATTGCCACCTTGCCTCTCCACTTTTCGTCAGTCAGATCGAATACTGACTTCGGAAGGTCAGCCTCAGCTACGAGGTCGACATTGTGTACGAGGACTCTCTTTCGTCCTGAAAATCCGATCCAGCTTCCTTCGCTTGATCGATTTTCCTCACTGACAAGACTGAGGACTGAGTTATCGATCGTGCCGAGCAAGCCTTTCGACTCTAGGAATCCAACCGGCCCCGGCGAACGACTCAAAAAGACGTCTGCGGGACTACGGCTTCCTTCTTCATCGATGAGAAGGGCCAATTGGGTTGAACTGCCCCATCGA
>DJZU01000089.1:0-9052 GCA_002448715.1 Candidatus Neomicrothrix sp. UBA6944
GTCCAGAAAAAGGAACTATGGATCTTCGAGGCACAGCAGTTAAGAGACGCGAAGACGATCATTTGTTGAGGGGCTCTGCCGCGTTCGTTGCCGATCTTGAATTCGATAACGCCGCCTACGTGCATTATCTAACTTCAACAAGTGCTCACGCTGAACTGCGTTCAGTTGATGTTTCGTCAGCTCTTTCTATGCCTGGGGTCATAGATATATTTACGAATTCGGATCTTGATATTGGACCGTACCCTTCAGCTAATCCGCTCTTCGATGAAGCCATGGTTCGCCCGCTTCTTGCGCATAAGCGGGTGAGATTCGTAGGAGAACCGATTGCAGCTATCATCGCGGATTCGCCTGCCTCCGCGCGAGACGCTGCAGAAATGATTGAAGTTGACTATGCGCCATTGCCTGCCGTCGTTGATCCGGAAACAGCTTTAGATGCCGAGATTTTGTTATTCGACAACACAACAGAGGGAAACGTGGTGTGTCGCATGGAGGCTGAGGGGCTGCTCGCCGACTTTGAGTCATGTGAGGTAGTGACCGAAGTACGAACTGTTAACAACCGGCTCGCTCCGGCACCGATTGAGACTCGGGTCGCGGCAGCGCAGTGGGGCGACGACGGGCGACTTCACTGTTACAACGCTGGGCAGGGTCCACACCCGGTTCGGGCCGTCATCGCTTCCATTCTGGAAATCGATAAGGAGCAATTGCGGGTTGTTTCTCGCGATGTAGGTGGAAGCTTCGGAGCGAAAGCTCGACCATCACCCGAGGAAGCAATTTTGGGTTGGATTGCTCGACGAGTTGAACGTCCGGTTGTTTGGGTTCCCAGCCGCAGTGACGACATGGTGGGTCTTGGGCACGGTAGGGGCCAAATTCAATATTGCCGGATAGGCGGGACGAAAGACGGTGAAATCCTCGCTTACCACCTGCACGTGGTTCAAGAAGCGGGTGCCTATCCGGCAGGCGGCGCGGGTCTACCCGCCAACGCCCGAGCCATGTTGACCGGGTGTTACGACATTCCTAGCGTCGGCTTTAGCGCTGTTTCAGTAGTGACCAACACCACTCCCACAGGCGCTTATAGGGGTGCGGGGCGGCCCGAGGCAGCAGCCGCTATTGAGCGCGCTGTTGACGCGTTCGCTCTGGAAATTGGGATGGACCCAGCAGAGGTTCGTAGACGCAACTTCTTACAACCAGCTGATTTCCCCCTCATAACAAAGACCGGATCTGCATATGACAGCGGTGCGTACGAGGCAAGTTTGGACGCCGCTATTTCAGCTAGCAACTACGAAGGTTTGCGAGATGAACAGGCGCGACGGCGCTCTCGCGGCGACAACCATCTCTTGGGTATTGGATTGGCGAGTTACGTCGAAAGAACCGCTGGAGCGGGCCGCTCAGAATACGGGGGAATTGAGTTGTTAGCTGGCGGGAAACTCTTAGCTCGGACCGGTTCCACGCCTTACGGCCAAGGTCATGAGACTGCCTGGGCGATGTTGATCGCCGATGCCACCGGAGTGGAGATGACTGATATCGAGGTTGTGTATGGCGACACTGACCAGGTTCCTCAAGGTGGTATCACCGGCGGTTCGAGATCCGTCCAGTTGGCTGGATCCGCTATCTGGGAGTCCTCTCTTGCTTTAGTGGAACAAGCAAAGAAGATTGCCGCTGAGCTTTTGGAAGCATCTGAAAGTGATCTGTCGTTAGATACCGGTAATGGATGGTTTCATGTTCTTGGAACGCCGGCTATAGGTGTTTCGTGGGTTGAGATCGCTGAATTTCTTGAACCCAAGAGTTCTGGGCCCCGGCTCTTACACGCTGAGGATGTATTTGACTCTGAGGGTCCTACCTTTCCATTTGGCACTCACGTCGCCGTTGTCGAAGTCGATACTGAAACAGGAGCAGTTCAACTCAGCCGCTTGGTGGCGTGCGACGATGCCGGGGTGATCTTGAACCCGTTGCTTGCCGATGGTCAAGTACACGGGGGGTTGGCTCAAGGAGCCGCTCAGGCTTTGATTGAAGAGTTCCGATATGACCCGGATGGCAATCCGCTGACCAGCAATTTCGCCGACTATCCAGTTATTTCTGCTACTGAACTTCCGATGTTTGAACGCGTGGTTTTAGAAACTCCCACTCATATCAATCCTTTAGGTGCGAAAGGAATCGGTGAGTCAGGAACAGTAGGAGCGACACCCGCGATCCAAAACGCTGTAATCGACGCCCTCAGTCACCTGGGAGTGAAGCACATCGATATGCCACTTACTCCAGAGAAGATTTGGCAGACAATCAGTTCCTTGGAACATTGATCACCATTGGGCTTGGGGATCTATACGCAGTACCGCTGTCATTTCTTCATGAAGCGCAGCAAAGTCGTGTGAACGGATTCCGGACCGTCCTGCAGACGGCGCTTCGGATCCAAAATCGATGTTGATGTCGTATTGCTTGAACAATCCGGTCGTTTGATCGATCCATAGTTGCTCTTGAGCGGCCAAAGGCATCGTAACGATTCCGTTCTCAATGAGGTGTTTATCGGAGCTAACGAAATATTCTCTGCCAAGTGGGGCTAGTTCCAGGATCGCTGGAGTTAAACGTTGTTGACCCCGCTCATCGGCGAGCAGCCGGCTCAATAATGAGGATCCGTGTTGCAAATGGAACTGTTCTTCGCCAAGGGCCCGTTCTGCTAAATGACTCAGGTCTTCCCAGGACGAACCCACAAGGGCGGACCAACGAATCTGCTCAGCAATGTCATGCAGGACATGTCGCACGAGGGCCCACGACCAGTCATGGCACAAAAGCTCGGCAATGTGCGCAGATCGGTATTCGGCTTCCTTTCTGCCATACGCGAGTTGGTCGACGTCATCTGACAACAGTGTGTACAGGGACCTGGCGTGACCGAGTTCGTCTTGGGCGATGGACGTGAGAGCTAGGTCTTCTTCTAGAAATGGCCCAATAGCTATCCACCACGCATGGTTTTGCCCGACGCACAGTTCGTCGTCGGCGAACGATAGGACCAAGTCGCGCCCTTCTGCATGCGGCATCATCGCGCTAACTCTCTTCGCCTGTGGATATGCGACGCAGTTCAGCAACTCGAAGACCGTCATTGTGCTTGTGGTCTCTGTCGGCCATTGCCAGTTCTTTCTCGTTGGCAGAGAGGACCGCTGTTCTTGGAACAACCCACATTTGTTCACCTTCGCCGCGCCGGCCGTAGGTTTCGCGGGCGTAGATCAGAGCCATCTCCTCATCGGGTGCGTCGAACGATCCTGCATGGGTGAAGGGATCCTTACCCTCGCGTTTCAGAAATACTTCATAGGTCTTCATGACAAGCTGACCTCGGATGAACTACCTAAACCAGTTGTGAGCAATTGATGAATTTCGTCGCCTAAGGAAGATACGTCGAGCGTTCCGTGAGGGCTAAACCATCGCGTGGTTCCATTTAAAAGCGATAGGACCAGGTTTGCGGCGAGAGCAACATCAATTTCCGACTGGAATTCACCACTGGTGCAACCCTGCTCTATGACCTCGCGAAAGGTCTGCTGGTATAGGTCGAACATTTCTACGGCTTCTTGTCGTTCCGATTCCGGCAGGAATCTGATCTCGTTCAGAAAGGTGCGGGCCTGATGTGGATCTTCGGTCAGTATTTGGAGATGGCCATGGATGAGGTGAGATAGCCGTTCAGTAGCTCTTCCAGGCATTTCTTTAACTTCATCAGCTAGCACTTGAAAACGTGAAGATGCTTCTCGTACCACGTCAACAAGCAACTCGTCTTTCGATACGACGTGGCTGTAGAGGGACGAGCCCATTAGACCAAGTTTCTTACCCAAGTCGCGCATTGATGTTCCGTGAAAGCCTTGTTCAGCAAACAGGACTCGCGCTGCTGCCACTACGTCAGATCTGTTCTTACGAGTCACGCGTTCGCTCCTTTTCGCGAACGAACAACCTCGATTGGATTTCTACAGTCGGGGCACCATTTCACAGATCTGCATGCGGTAGGTCCGACTTCGCTTCGATCTTGCAATGCCGTGTGTCCGCATACCGGGCAGGGAGTGGGTCCGGAACGAGGTCGAATGGCAATGGTGTATTCGTTAGCCAGGAATTGTCGCGCGTCGTCGCTAATGCGATCCGGCGTCCAGACCGGTGAGATACAGAACTGGACTTTTACCTCGTAACCAGCTGCTTGGGCTGCCTTAAGCACATCTTGCTCAATAGTGGCTAATGCTGGACAGCCCAAAATTGTTGGGATCAAATCGACGCGTATTCCTGAGAAGTCAGCTACTACACCTTCCAGAATGCCGAGCTGTTCAATGTTGAGGTCCGGATACTCCGGGTCTCTGACTGCAGCGACCGCTGTTCTGACTTCGTCTAAAGCTTCTTGGTTGATAGTCATGTCGAAGCCGGTTGATTGGTCAGTGCATCTCGGACCCAGGCGGCGTTATTCCATGCATTTCGGGCGTCAGAGATACGGCGGGCGCTGTCTGGTCCGCCGTTACGCATCGTCTGCTTCAAGGGCTCCCAGTCAATCGGGCTGATTTTCCACTTTCCGTCAGTTTGATCTTTCTCTAAGCCTGGGTCGGGAATTGTGAAGCCGCAAGCCAACAGCTGCGGTACGAATTTCTGGACATAGCGGTCTCGTAAATCTTCGTTTCGTTCGGACTTGACATGCCATCTGAGGAGTTCATCATTTGGTCGTGAGTCAGGGCCAAAAAGTTGAACTGCAGGCAACCACCAACGGTCGATTGATTCCTGCATCATTTCGTGTTGAGTGTTGGAGCCGTGTGCCATTAGCAACATCATCTCTTCACCGTTGCGCATGTGAAATCCTTCTTCCGCTATCACTCGCCGAAGAATTCGCTTATAGGGACCGTAAGAGCAGTTCTTGAATACTGCTTGTTGGCTCGCGAGAGCAGCTGCGTCAACTAGATACGCCACCGCTATTTGGTCGGTCCAACTATGCACTCGGTAATGAAAAACGTTGTGGAAATGAGTTCTTCCTTCTAACAGGTCCACCATCATCTCTTCGCGAGTCTTAATCCCAAGATCGGCGGCCACCATGTAGAGCAGGTGAGCGTGTCCTATTTCATCTTGAGTTTTTGCCAGGGCCGTTAACTTCCGGTGCAGGCCCGGTGCTTTGGGAATCCAGTCTCGTTCGGTAAGTCCACCCATGTATTCACTGTTGGCGTGAAGTTCAATGAAACGAAAGACCGCTTGTCGATAGGGCTCTGGCATCTCGTCGTTGGGCTCAACTACACCTCCGGCGTCCAGAAATCCCTCAAATTCATCCATGTCTCGCCACGCCCGCATATCGTCATTATACAAACGAACGTTCGTTAGTGTTTTTGTAGCGATTGCTTAGTAATTGTTCCTGTTGACAGGGCCCACTCTTTAATGAGCTCGGCGTGGCGAGCTGTACTGTCCTTATAGTCACGGACATCGGCTGGCAACCTAGAGACTGAGCGAAGTAACTCTCCTAAAGCCTCGGGATGATCTGCTACCGACCTGATGGTTTGTCTCAATATTCTGATGGTGAAAATAATCGCATCGCTTCGGGCGAGTCGCCGCAAAGTTTGATACTCAACGCGTAGCCAGACCTGATCCGCCACGTTGTTCACTGTGACGTCATCGCGCATCGGTTGATGCCTTCGTTTGGGTTCTAGGCGCAAACTGGGGTCATCGGTGAGGGTCCGGTTTGCACGCCAAACAGGCTTTTCTGGTCGGAGCCGATCAAAGAAGGTTGACATTGTCTGTGACAGGTCACTGTCGTATCGAGGTACTGGTTCGTGGATGGTGTCAAGAGTTTTCCCGAACTTTGATGCCACATCCCACTGTGTAGGAATTGCGACAGCACAGGCCGTCATGGTCCAGCCGGAAGGTCGTTTCTCAAGCACACATACGTCTTCTTGGACGATTCGACGAATCGCCTCTATTAACGAAGCGGGCCGCTTGTCTATGTCAATTGATGCGAGGCCTGGTAAGTGCCGCAGGTGCTCGAGTACTTCTGCTGCAAGTTCTTCGCACGCTTGTGTCGCGCTCGGCTCACAATAAATGATGTTGTCTCGGTAGCGGTCGATAAGTTGACCAATCTCTTCCAACTCATTGGAGCGTTGCTCATCTAGCAGGAGCCAGTTAGCGAGCTCGAGCGGCTTGACTCCCATTCGCCACTTAAAGGGGTCAGGGTCAGATGAGATCAGACTCGCTGCGGTGATCGGTCCGTTGTTTAACATTCGTCCGATGCGCTCAGTTGGACGCAGCGCTTGAGGATTCGAAACACCGGATCTTTGGTAGCTTCCAACGCCGCCCATATTTCTTTTTCTTCCACGACATCTTCGGTCATTCCTGCCGCGAGGTTGGACACAACTGCTATGGAGCAGTACCTGAGACCTGCTTCTCTCGCGAGCGCTACTTCTGGGTATCCGGTCATTCCTACGACGTGGGCTCCCAGTTGAGCAAACATTCTTATTTCTGAAGGTGTTTCGAATCTCGGACCGTTGACACACACATAGGTTGCCGAGTCAGTTACCTGCTGCTCTTCGAGATCGGCGGCGTGTTTAAGTGTCTGTCTCAGTTCGGGGTCGTATACGGATGTCATATCCGTGTGCGTCACTTCGCCTGGTTGATCGAAGAAGGTGCAGTGTCGTCCTTGCGTGAATTCGATGAAATCATCAACGATAAATAGGGATCCGGGACCCCGGTCGAGAACAAGCGAACCTACGACGTTGACAGCGAATATTGAGCGAACTCCAAGGTCGGCCAGCGCCCTAACGTTTGCGCGGTAGTTGATTGCGTTAGGTGGTATTGAGTGGTCGCCCCCATGACGAGCAACGAACGCTACCTCGACTCCATCCCAGGTTCCGGTCGAAACCGTTGCTTCACCATATTGGGTATTGATGGTTTGGTCGTTTCGTTGAAGCAGACCTGGAAGTTCGTAGTAGCCGCTGCCCGCAATAATTCCAATCATGAGGCCATGGTTGCACGCGAGTGATGCTTAGTGGGCGAACTTTGGCTTGTCTGGTTATAGATGGTCAGGTACCAGAGTCTTTGGCGAGTCGCATTCCGCGAGTTTGAATTTCAGCAATCGCTCGCTCAAGATCAAAATTTGTGATGCAACGGTTGGCGACAACCTGTGTTCCTTGAACCCAAACATCCGTTACGTGTCGACCGCTGCCTGACCAGGCGACATGAGCGATAAGTTCGTCATTGTTGGTAACGGGCACGAAGGTTGGGTCATCAAGTTCGAGCCGAATGAAGTCCGCTTTCGCTCCGATTTGGAGGACTCCGGAGTCGTCGTTGCCGATCACTCGAGATCCTTCAGTTGTAGCCATTGTTAGAGCATCCCGGGGTGTCATCGTCGCTGCGTCTAGCGCCGTTACGCGAGCTAGCAGTGGCGCGAATTTTATTTCTTGCCAAAGATCTAGGTCGTCATTTGATGCCGGTCCATCAGTCGCGAGGCCGACTTGGATCCCTCTGGCTCGCATGGACACCACCGGAGCGGCCCCAGATGCGAGTTTCATATTGCTGACAGGGCAGTGCGCGACACCAACATTTTTTTGTGCATAGGTTTCGATGCCATTCTCATTAACCCAAACACTGTGGGCAGCTAGAACCCTGCCATCTAAAATTCCGTGTTCGGCTAGGAGTTCTATTGTTGATTTCCCGCCATGTTGGGCTTCTAACTCTGCTCCTTCGTGCCGCGTTTCACATACGTGGATATGCAACAGAGCGTCGAGGTCACGCGCTGCAGACGCGACCTCGGAACAGAGTTCGAGCGGCAGGTCATATGCCGAATGTGGACCAAAACCAACAGTGACGAGTGTCTCCGGATCATGGTGCCGGGCGTAGAAGTCAGCTATAGCTGCGATGCGACTGTCGGTAGCTCCAAAGCTGTCACCATGTAGCGCTGAGATTATTCCGGGTGTCATGACCAAGCGGATACCGACATCTTGTGCCGCTTCGACAAGTGCTTCCTCGAAAAGGTACATCTCGCAGGTGCTGGTTACACCTGACAAAAGCATTTCTGCTGCACCTAGCCGCATGCCCCACAACGCGTCTTCGGGCGTCATCTGACCCTCACGCGGCCACATCACTTTGGTGAGCCAGTCCATAAGCGGCAGACCATCGCCAGCTCCCCTGACCAAGGTCATTGGCGTGTGTGCGTGGCTATTCACTAGACCGGGCATCAATAGGCCCCCTAGTTGGTTCGTGGGTCCATCGTGCGGTGGTGCTTGGCTTTGTTCGCCTATCCAAGATATGCGTCCGTCTGTGACGTCGAGTGCTGCGTTCCTGAGGAGCAGGAAGTTGGCGTCACAAGTTATTGCGTAGTCAGCGAGGTATCGACTTGTGGTCACGAAAAACGTCCTGAGAAGAGTGCTTGGATTGAGTATGACGAATTAGTTGGTGCTTCTGACGTTAGAGAGTGACAAACTTCGTGTTGCATGTCCCTGTTTTTGCAACGAACGTTCGATTCCTTAGCCAACGGGTCCGCTTACGCTGCCTTAGCGGTCGCAATTTCTATGGTTTTTCGATCAACAGGGGTGTTGAACCTTGCCCAGGGACAATTGGCAATGTTTTCTACATATATAGCTTTGGTGTTTGCTACCGGACCGAGTCCATATATGAAGTTTTCATCCAATACTGACCTGGTGGGCGCAGCGTGGCCAGTGTGGGGCGCAATTCTCGGGGCAATCGTAATTTCTATGTTGATCGGGGCATTTACCGAACGGGTCATTATTCGACCGATTAGCGCGGACCCTGTTGCTGCGGTAGGAGCAACGCTGGGTTTGTATCTGCTCTTAGGTGCATTCGTGCGCAAACAATGGGGCGGGCGGACGATGTTCCTTGGTTCCCCATTTCCACAAACGGTTGATGATCGTTGGGATATAGGCGGCGCTCGGCTGTGGCATGACAGCGTGGGCATTACGTTGACGATGATCGCAGTTCTTGGACTTTTAGCTGTGTTGCAGCGTCGAACCAAGGTAGGTCTAGCGTTTCGGGCGGTTACCTCCAATCGCACCGGCTCAACGCTTGTTGGCATACGGGTTAGCCGAATACTTATGCTCGGTTGGGCACTCGC
>DJZU01000089.1:9395-12822 GCA_002448715.1 Candidatus Neomicrothrix sp. UBA6944
CGGAGCGTTGGCTGGCGGTTTGATCGCTGGCGAAATCAACGTTCGACCTGACATGATGGGTCGCCTCTTGGTATTCGGGCTGGCGGCCGCCACTCTCGGCGGTTTAAGAAGCCCAGCCCTGGCATTCGTTGGGGGCTATCTATTTGCGTTTCTTGAGACGATGTTGGGCGGCTATGTAAGTTTCGTTGACAGTCAAGTCACGTTGGTGTGGGCACTGTTGGTCCTGATCATTGTTCTGTTCGTGCGGCCTTCTGGCTTGATGCCTCGAACTGAAGCTTGGCAAAATCGATGATGGTTGACGGTTCTAAGAGGTCTCCTGCGAAGCGAACCGCCTGGGTCGTGTTGTCTTTGGCGATGGTTGGGGTAAGTCTTTGGGTCGCATTCAGAGCGGAACCGAAGATTGTTACTGATTTGACCAACGCGACCGCACTGACTCTCGCCTTCGCGGGGTTGGTCGTGTTGACGCATTACTTAGGCCTCCTTTCCTTAGGGCAGGGGGCGTTGGTCGGGGTCGGGGCGTATGCCGCTTTGCACGTTGTCAACGACCTAGGGGCACCTGTGCTTTGGATGCCTCTCGCTGGACTGCTAGCGGGGACATTAATCGGGGCAATTGTCGCAATTCCTTCGTTGCGTTTGCCCAAGGCGTATCTGGCACTTCTCACGCTTTCGATGGCTGTTGCTTATCCGATCATTCTGAAACAGGTCGACGGAAATTTACCTGTGACTCTTGATGGTGCTTTCGTCGCGCCGTCTTGGACGGGTATCCCAGAAAATGATGAACATATTTGGGAGTTTTTTCTAGTAGCCGCGTACGCATCAATAACGATCTTCTTGGTTCAGGGGCTTTTACGGGGTCCTGTCGGGCGCGCGTTTATAGCTAGTCGAGATGAGCCCGAGGCGGCCCGAGCGTTTGGTATTCCTGTGTACAGACTGCGTCTGTACGGAGTTGCGTTAAGTGGTGGTATGGCGGGGTTAGCGGGTGGACTCATGATGGTCCCCACTAACTTCAACGACTACACGCATTTCCCCGAAGAGTTATCAATCAAGATGTTCGCTTTAGCCATGGCATTTGGCGGGTCGCGTCTTATTTCCGCGATTCCCGGGGCACTTATTTTGATCTTCTTGCCGGTGTGGCTGTTGGACCGAAATTGGGTCGTTGAATACGGGTGGATCGGTTTAGTTAAATCCGAGGGATTTATTTATGCCGCGTTGCTTTTGCTGACGGCTTATTTGACAAAGGGCAGAGGGTTCATGTCTCTGTTTGAAAGGCGAAGTCCAAAGACTCTGACCACGCCTGCAAACAAACAAGTTACCTCTGTTGTTGGAGCTATGGTCGAACTCGAAACGCAGCTTGCTCATGTAGAGGGTTTAGTTGCGGATCAGCCGGACATCCGTTCGCGCCAGGATTCCAAAGATTGACCTAGTTGTTCAGCTCGTTGCACTGCCCAAATAGGCGGCGGAATTTCCTCGACGTTGTCGATGGCATCAAACATGGGGCCGAGATCTGACCAAATATGGCAACTGTTGAGGTTGTGAGCCATGCGGGATCGAATCTCGTCGGTGAAGTCGTTGTAAATGTTCGAGGTCTGAATCAAGGTCGTTGTCTGCGGCAACCATCTTTAACTGAGTAGCCAATCCGATGGCGCGTGGTCGCTGCCAGCGAATAGTTGGCTTTGGAATCGCTGCATCCCTTTGATCCAACGGTCGACGTCGTTCGCCTTTCGTTCTCTATAGGTCTGCACTTCGGGGTGTGGGAGAACAAGAAAACGTTCCTCCGACATGCATTCAATGACGGTGTCTGCGAGCTGTTCGGCCGTTAGTACACCGTCGCCGGCTGCGCTACCTGGGGTGCCTGTGTCTTGATCTAGCCGGTCGGGGCTGTTGGCGAGAATGTTTGTTTCGACCGCTTGGGGGCAAAGGACCGAGACTTTTATGCCTCGTTCGCCATAGGTGACGGCCAGGAACTCTCCTAGAGAGACTGCGGCGGCTTTCGTGATCGAATACTGCAACGACCCCAGTTGGGTGAGCAGACCGGCAGCTGAAGCTGTGTTCAAAAGGTAACCCCCTCCGTTTGCGACCATGACAGGGACAGAGGCCCTCGCTGCGTAAATGTGGGACATAACGTGCACTTCCCACATACGCTGAATTTCGTCATTCTCCGCCTCTAAACCACCTTGGGTTACGTAGCCGGCATTGGAGACGAAGATGTCGAGGGTTCCGTAGTCTTTGACTGTTTGGTTCACCAGGTCAACAATGCCAGCCTCGTTGGTGACGTCTAGTTCGACCGCAGTGCCGCCAATCTCTTGCGCGACACGGTCAGCGTTGTCGCCGTCTCTATCGACGACGACTACTCCCCGCGCACCTTCATTATGGAAGCGTTCAGCTAATGCTTCGCCGATTCCGCTTCCTCCACCCGTGATCACCGCAACTTTGTCTTTAATCTCCATGCCTGCAGAGTAACCATCGGTGATGCAGACTGCGCAGTCCACTGGCCGCACATGCCAGAGCAGCATCTTCATGGGCTCCTCGGCGAGAGTCACTAGTACTTTCGTGACTAGTCTCGTGGTAGATGCTGGGAGGCAATCAAATGGTCGCTCCACTAGAAGATGTAACTGTTATCGAGATAGATAACTGGATGGCTTCTCCAAGTGCAGGCGCCATTCTGGCTGACCTCGGCGCGAATGTGATCAAGGTTGAACCTCTCTCGGGCGACCCGATGCGCGACATGGGCCGACCTGCAAAAGTGTCAGAAGACAAGAAGGGCTTTGACTATCAGTTCGACGTTTCGAATCGGGGCAAAAGGTCTATCGCCGTAGATCTCGAATCAAGCTCCGGATTAGATGTCGTTCTGCGACTGGTCGCAACAGCAGATGTTTTTATGTGCAACTTGTTGAAGCATCGTCAGGAACGATTTGGTTTGGACCCCGCCAACATTAAGAAGGTGAACAATCGAATCGTTCATGCGACTTTGACCGGATACGGCACCACAGGTCCTGAGGCACACCGACCGGGATATGACGTCACAGCGTTTTTTGGTCGATCAGGGCTATATGACGCAATGAGGGAGGGGGAATTGGGGACGGTTCCTATGGCTAGACCTGCTCAAGGCGATCACACCACTGGACTCGCATTTGTTGGAGCCATCTTGGCGGCGCTTCGGTTAGCTGAAAAGTCCGGGGAAGCTCAGACAGTTGAAACTTCTCTCTATGAGACCGCTATTTGGACTCAAGCCACCGACTATGCAATCACCGCAGTCGATCAGGCTCCGCTTCGGCCACGAGCCCGAGAGAACATGATCATCCCAACAGCAAATCGTTATCCATGTGGCGACGGGAAATGGGTTGTATTGAATATGCCAGAAGAAAAAGCGTGGCCGAAACTGTGCAAAGTAATCGAGCGCGAGGATCTAGTGTCTGATGAACGATTT
>DJZU01000109.1 GCA_002448715.1 Candidatus Neomicrothrix sp. UBA6944
TTTGGATCGATATTCCTGCGCTTCGCCTTGCATATCTTCGGGAATGTCGATGACGTCGTAGCTTGCACCGAGGTCTTCGCCTTGCCATACAACTGCGTTCATGGCGACGAGATCAACAATCCCAGCGAAGTCCGCTTCTGAGCCGATCGGGAGTTGTAGGACGGCGACATTGGCGTCTAAGCGGTCGACAATGCTGGCTAGTGAATCGTAAAAGGATGCGCCGGTACGGTCGAGCTTATTGATGAAACACATGCGGGGAACGGCGTATTTATCTGCTTGTCGCCATACAGTCTCGGTCTGGGGCTCTACCCCTGCGACGCCATCAAAGACTGCTACTGCTCCGTCAAGTACACGTAGTGAACGTTCCACCTCAACGGTGAAGTCGACGTGGCCAGGGGTGTCAATGATGTTGATGACGTGGTCATTCCACATGCAGGTTGTAGCGGCAGAGGTGATGGTGATGCCTCGCTCTTGTTCTTGCTCCATCCAGTCCATGGTTGCGGCGCCATCGTGAACTTCGCCGATTTTGTAGTTCACTCCGGTGTAATAAAGGATGCGTTCCGTTGTGGTGGTCTTTCCGGCGTCGATGTGGGCCATGATGCCAATATTTCGAACGCGGTCAAGGGCATGAGTGCGTGGCATGGGGAATCTGCTTCAGTCTCTTTGGGTCAGGGGTTCAAGGTTTTTGCAAGGACAAAAGTTGCGGATGCTGCAATAAGCATCTCCGACATCCAGTGTGCCGGTTTGATCGGTCTTATGTGGTGACACAAGCGTGTTTTATTACCACCTGTAATGGGCGAAAGCCTTGTTGGCTTCTGCCATCCGGTGAGTATCTTCTCGACGCTTGGTCGCGGATCCAGTTCCGTTGGAGGCGTCAAGAACTTCATTGGCGAGTCGCTCAGCCATCGTCCGTTCGCGTCGTTCCCGCGCGTAGTCGACAATCCATCTGATCGCCAAGGTGTTCGCTCGTCGGGGGCGAACTTCGACGGGAACTTGATATGTTGCGCCGCCGACTCGACGACTCTTCACTTCAAGTTGAGGTTTAGTATTGTCGACTGCTCGTTTCAAAACACTGAGTGCTTCGCCGCCAGTTTTTTCTGACACCATGTCAAGGGCGTCATACACGATTCGCTCAGCTTTACCTCTTTTGCCTCGCTGAAGAACCTTGTTAATAACTTGGGTGACAAGGGTGGAGTCATACACCGGATCGGCTGCGAGCTCCCGCCTTGGGGCGGCACCGCGACGAGGCATTTTAACTTTCCTTCTTTGCGCCGTAGCGCGAACGCGCTTGTTTACGAGATGAGACGCCCGAGGCATCCAATGATCCTCGAACAACTTTGTAGCGAACGCCAGGCAAGTCCTTAACACGGCCCCCGCGAACCAAAACAATGCTGTGTTCTTGAAGGTTGTGTCCTTCACCCGGGATGTACGCCGTCACTTCGATACCGCTTGTCAATCTCACACGCGCTACTTTTCGCAGTGCTGAGTTAGGTTTCTTCGGAGTGTGCGTGTAGACACGGGTGCACACTCCACGACGCTGGGGAGAGCCTTTGAGTGCCGGCGTCTTAGCTTTAGTTGGTTTTGACTTTCGGCCCTTTCGGACCAGCTGTTGGATTGTTGGCACCAAATACCTCTGGCTCTAAGGCCTACGTAACGGGTTCGGTTTCCGTCCCTTGAAAACAACTTGTACTTCTACGTGGGACAAAGACCGACCCATAATGCTACGACCCGCGCGCCACCTAGACAACCTGAAGTCCAATCCGGGCCACGTTTCTAGGTTACGACTCATAAACATGTTGTTATCAGGCCCGCGCTGTGGCTAGTTCGTTGAGTGTGTAACGAACTGTTCGATGAGTGGCATCAGAATGCGATCAGCATCGGATCGTGATTTCGCAGTAACAAAAACCACAACTGGTCCTATGGGCACCATGGCTAGCGTGTCTCTGTTTGACGATGAGACCCAGCCCATCAGTGCGCCCCACCGCGTTGAAGAGGGGTCGTCCATAGCAGACTGCCGTAATCCTTCAACAAAGCTCATGTTTCCAACTACAGGGTCAGTGACTCCGATCAGGAGAATCGCTCCTACTGCCTCCAATTCCCATAAGAAACCCGCTGCGGCTACATCACTCACTGTGCGCGCCATCTCAACGTCGCCCAAGATCGAGTTCTGAAGTTGTCGTAAGGCCGTCGGGGATAGCGGGACGAGATCCAAATCCTGTGGCCAGTCAGTTGTTTCGAGAAGTTGCGTTGCTGTAATCGAACGATCAGGTTCGGTGATTTCTGCTCCAGGGCCTTGAGAGTCTCTGTCCGAAGCGTTCTGTGAACATCCTGCAAGGCCAAGGCTTAGCGCCAGACAGGCGCCTGCCACGGCAGTTCGCATGGGACTGTTATTTATCCCGCGTCACCGAGTTCGACGACTTCTCCGCCTTCTTCGCTACCTATCGTTGCCAACCACTCAGCTGGGTCCAGGTCATCATCAGATGTGAAGAATTCCATCGGCTCGTAGTCAGGCGCTGTTGTATCAATATTGCGGTAGCGGCCTTGACCTGTTCCGGCGGGAATCAACTTGCCAATGATGATGTTTTCCTTGAGACCTTTGAGGTCATCGCGTCTTGACTCAATGGCTGCTTCTGTGAGAACACGTGTCGTCTCTTGGAAAGAGGCGGCCGACAACCAAGAATCGGTGGCTAGCGATGCTTTGGTAATTCCCATGATCACTGGTCGTGCTTCAGCCGGTCGCTGTCCCTCTTGAACGAGACTGCGGTTTACTTCTGCATATACGCGTTGGTCAACTTGTTCACCTGGCAAGAAGACTGATTCACCAGGTTCGCCAACGAGAACTCGTCGAGTCATTTGTCTGATGATGAGTTCAATATGTTTGTCGTGGATGGATACACCCTGCTCGCGGTAAACCTTTTGAACTTCCTCGACCAGATATTGCTGAGTCTCTCGCACTCCTCGTATATCCAGTAACTCTTTAGGATCACGGGGTCCGTCTACTAGAGGGTCTCCTGCCCTTATCTCTTGTCCGTCCACGACTGCAAGCCTTGCCATCGTCGCTACGGTGTGGGTTTCTTCTTCACCGTCATCTCCGACGACAACAATTTCGCGGCCTCGGCCATCATCGTCTCCGATTCTGACTACGCCGGATCGAGTGGCGAGAGTTGCCTTGCCCTTGGGTTGGCGGGCTTCGAATAGTTCAACTACTCGAGGCAAACCTCCGGCGATATCGCTACCAGCTACACCGCCTGTGTGGAATGTTCTCATTGTGAGTTGTGTGCCCGGCTCACCTATCGACTGAGCAGCGATTACGCCTACTGCTTCGCCAACTTCAATCATTTTCCCGGTTGCGAGCGAACCTCCGTAGGCCTTTGCCGATACACCGAACTCAGAGTTATCGGTGAGCGGGGAAAGAACTTGAACCCGCGTGACTTTCGGGTCATCGCGCAATGTCTCGAGTTCTTCGTCTCCTACGAGCGTGCCGGCCTCCATAACTCCGTCGCTGAGCTCTACATCTTGAGCTAAGCAACGACTAAAGAGCCGCGTTTCCAGGTATGTGCGCTTGTCGGGCGTATCTGGCTCTATATCTTCAAGCCAGAGACCGAGAACTGGTCCGGATCGTTCGAAGGGGTCTTCTTCGTTAATGATGAGCTCTTGAGCAACATCGACAAGCCTCCGAGTCAAATATCCGGAGTCGGCGGTTCGCAGTGCCGTGTCGACAAGTCCCTTTCGGGCTCCAGGCGTGGAGATGAAATACTCAAGCATCGCTAGGCCCTCTCGGTAGGAGGACTTGATTGGCCTGGGGATGATGTCACCACGAGGGTTTGCGACCAGACCTCGAATTGCGGCAATTTGACGAACCTGCATCATGTTGCCGCGCGCGCCTGAGCCGACCATCATGTCGATCGGGTTGAACATGACTGATTTGAGTTCGCGTTCCAGAGAAGCTCGAACTTCCTCGGTAGCCGATGTCCAGATCTCTACTTCTTTTTGTCGGCGCTCGCCGTCGGTGATGATCCCGCGTCGGAACTGATTTTCTACCCGCTCTGCCTCACCTTCGTAACGTTCGAGGATTTCGGCTTTGTCTGGAGGGGTGCGAACATCATCGATCGAGATCGTTAAACCTGATCTGGTTGCGTATTCGTAGGACAGATCTTTGATTCGGTCTAACGAAATAGCGACTTCGTTGGTTGGCCATCCGTCGGAGAGATCGCCGACGATGTCACCCATGTCACCCTTTTTGACTGCTGTATTGACGTATGGGAAGTCTTCTGGAAGGGCCCCGTTGAACAACACTCGTCCAGGGGTAGTTACTTGATGGCCTTCCTCTTCTTCGAGGGCTAATGCTTCAGTTCGCCAAACTATTGGTTGATGCAGGTCAACTTGGTTGAGCGTTACGGCACGTTCGATCTGATGGAAGTGCTTGAAGACCGGTAGGTCTTTACCATCAGGGTCGCCACGCATTTCGGTCAAGTAGTAGCCGCCAATGATCATGTCTTGGCTGGGCACAGTCATGGGGCGACCATCAGCTGGAGACAGAATGTTGTTGGCCGACAGCATCAGAACCCGAGCTTCGGCTTGTGCTTCGGACGACAACGGAAGGTGCACAGCCATCTGGTCGCCATCGAAGTCAGCGTTGAAGGCGGCGCACACTAGCGGGTGAATTTGAATAGCTTTGCCTTCAACCAATATCGGTTCGAAAGCTTGGATACCTAGGCGATGCAAGGTTGGTGCTCGGTTAAGCAAGACCGGGTGCTCTTTTATAACTTCTTCGAGCACATCCCAAACTTCAGAACGGCGACGTTCAACCATTCTCTTGGCAGATTTGATGTTTGGTGCAAGGTCCAGGTCATCAAGACGCTTCATGACGAATGGTTTGAACAGTTCCAAAGCCATAAGTTTGGGTAGACCGCACTGATGAAGTTTTAGAGTGGGCCCGACAACGATCACAGATCGTCCTGAATAGTCCACCCTCTTCCCTAAAAGATTTTGCCGGAAGCGCCCTTGTTTACCTTTCAGCATGTCTGAAAGCGATTTCAAAGGGCGGTTGCCTGGGCCGGTTACGGGTCGACCACGGCGACCATTGTCGAATAGTGCATCGACGGCCTCCTGAAGCATCCGCTTCTCGTTATTCACAATGATTTCGGGGGCTCCCAGGTCTAGAAGCCGTTTGAGGCGGTTATTTCTGTTGATGACGCGTCGGTACAGATCGTTCAAGTCCGAGGTCGCGAATCGGCCGCCGTCAAGTTGAACCATCGGTCGCAAGTCGGGAGGGATAACCGGGACAGCGTCAAGAATCATTGCTCGAGGGTCATTAATCCTTCGATCGTTAGGGTTCCGACGATTAAAGGCGCTCAAGATCTTTAGCCGCTTAATCGCTTTTTGTTTGCGCTGTGCTGAAAGTGGTCGTCGACCGTCAGCGGCTTCGATGGCTTCGCGGAGCAGAAGTTCTTCATCATCGAAGTCGATTCGATCCATTAGCTGTGCGATGGCTTCAGCGCCCATGCCACCTTCGAAGTAGTCGCCGTAGCGGTCATCTAGCTCACGCCAGAGAAGTTCATCTTCAATGATCTTGCGACCGTGCAGGTCACGGAATTCATCAAACGCGCGTTCTACCGTTTCCAGTTCCTCGTCGCATTCTGCTCTGAGCGCCTCAACGTCCTTATCGGCCTCTCGTCGACGGGCCTTCAGATCTTTTTCCTTAAGGCCTTCGGCTTCGAGTTGGGTGACTTCTTCTTCAAGTTCTTTTAGACGCTCTGCGATTTCGTCGTCGAATTCTTCGCGAATGACATCAAGTTCCTCTCGCATCTCTACTTCGAGGCGCGGTAGATCTTCGTGCCGCTTGTCTTCATCGACCCATGTGACGAGATTCGCTGCGAAATAAATGACTCGCTCAAGTTGTTTGGCTTTTAGTTCTTCGCGAATTTCTAGACCGGTAAGCAAGTAGGCAAGCCAGCTTCTCGTGCCCCTGAGGTACCAAATATGGACTACTGGCGCGGCGAGTTCGATATGTCCCATTCGTTCTCTTCGAACTTTCTGCCGTGTGACTTCAACACCGCAGCGTTCACAAATGATGCCTTTGAATCTGACGCGCTTGTATTTACCGCAAGCACATTCCCAGTCTTTCGTGGGGCCGAAAATCTTCTCACAGAAAAGACCGTCTTTTTCTGGCTTTAGCGTTCTGTAGTTAATGGTTTCGGGTTTCTTGACTTCCCCATTGGACCAGGTTCGAATGGCATCAGCAGTCGCGAGACCAATTCGGATATCTGAGAACTCATTAACGTCAATCATTTGCTGCTCTCAATTCGGGGTTGGTTTCGGGGAGACATGTCGGCGCTCATAACTGCTGCCTCCGAAGCTCGTCTTCCTCATCGGTTCCTCGTTCGGGTCTGCTGATGTCGATGCCGAGTGATTCTTCGGCACGGAAGACATCCTCATCAAGGCCCTGCATGTCAATTTCATCTCCGGTTAGGGAGATAACTTCGACGTTCAGACAGAGGGCCTGCATTTCCTTGATCAGGACCTTGAAGCTCTCTGGAATCCCAGGTTCGGGGATGTTCTTACCTTTTACAATTGCCTCATAAACCTGAACACGGCCGAGCGTGTCGTCAGACTTTATGGTCAAGAGTTCTTGAAGAAGGTAAGCAGCGCCGTACGCCTCTAGTGCCCAGACTTCCATTTCGCCGAAGCGTTGACCACCAAACTGCGCCTTACCACCAAGTGGTTGCTGGGTGATCATCGAATAGGGGCCAGTTGAGCGGGCGTGAATTTTGTCGTCAACAAGGTGAGCGAGCTTCAGAATGTAGCTGTAACCAACCATGATTGGTTGGTCGTAGGGCTCTCCCGTTCGACCGTTGTACAACATCGCTTTTCCAGCCGATGTCATCATCCGTTCACCTGATGACGTTTCTGGTCGAAGGTTCTCAAGTGCTTTTTGAATCGTTGGGTGCGCCCCGGCTCGTTCTTCCTCATCCCAGGCAGCGCCGTCGAACACTGGGGTCGCTACGAAAACCGATGGTTCGGTTCGAGGGCGAGTTTTGCGAGCTGTGTTGGACACTGGCTCGGCTCCAACCGGTTGACCGTTGTGTTCCCAACCCCAGCGCGCTGCGTATCCCAGGTGAGCTTCAAGCACCTGACCGACATTCATTCGGCTCGGTACTCCAAGCGGGCTGAGAATGATGTCAACTGGGGTGCCATCCGCCAGATAAGGCATTTCTTCTACTGGAAGAATTTTTGATATGACACCTTTATTGCCGTGGCGACCAGCGAGTTTGTCACCAACGCTGATCTTGCGTTTTTGAGCTACATATACGCGAACAAGTTCGTTAACGCCAGGTGGCAGTTCTTCGTCCTCATCTCGTTGAAGGACACGAACTTCGGTGACTATTCCTCGTTCGCCGTGTGGCACTTTGAGGGAAGTATCTCTAACTTCCCGTGCCTTTTCACCGAATATGGCGCGCAACAAACGTTCCTCTGGGGTTAATTCAGTTTCGCCCTTTGGCGTCACTTTGCCCACAAGAACATCGCCGGGACCGACTTCTGCTCCTACTCGAACCACGCCCCGTTCATCTAAGTCGGCGAGAACGTCGTCGGCGACGTTGGGGATGTCGCGCGTAATCTCTTCGGGACCAAGTTTGGTGTCACGAGCATCGATCTCGTGTTCGTGAATATGGATTGAAGTAAGAACGTCATCTTTGACCAGGCGTTCGCTAATGATGATCGCGTCTTCGAAGTTATATCCCTCCCAAGCCATGTAAGCGACCAAGAGGTTCTTTCCTAGGGCCAGTTCGCCATTGTCCGTGGAGGGGCCATCAGCCAAGATCGCACCCTTTTTGACTTTGTCTCCCTCTTGAACGATTGGCTTTTGGTTAATGCATGTGTCTTGGTTCGAGCGTTCGAACTTAAGTAACTGGTGGCTAACCGAGCCTTGTTTCTTGTATTCGACCGTAATGGCGGTTCCGCTTACTTCCGTGATGACTCCGTCTTCACTAGCGAGAACGACATCCGCGGCGTCTCCGGCAGCGCGGGCTTCAATTCCGGTACCCACATAAGCTGCTTCAGAACGGATTAGCGGCACCGCTTGACGCTGCATATTGGCTCCCATCAGGGCACGGTTAGCATCATCGTGCTCCAGGAACGGGATTAGCGCAGTGGCCACTGAAACAATCTGCTTGGGCGATACGTCCATCAGATCGACTTCGTCTGCTGGCACATAACTAATTTCGGTAGTAGCCGCGAAGTAGGTATCGCGTTCC
Organism: Candidatus Neomicrothrix sp. UBA6944; assembly: GCA_002448715.1. Classification (GTDB taxonomy): domain Bacteria; phylum Actinomycetota; class Acidimicrobiia; order Acidimicrobiales; family Poriferisodalaceae; genus UBA6944. The sequence goes on from DJZU01000109.1 coordinate 8,256, forward strand.
ATCTGGAGTTTTAGATCAGCCAAGCTGGCCCCTTGAGGGCTTTTGCGGACTAGTACTCTGGGATTTTTGAACGTCTTGTTGGGATTAAGGGGGGCGTTGGCTTGCGCGACGACGTACTCTTCCTCTTCGTCGGCAGTCAAATAACGGATTTCATCGGTCACTTTTCCCTTGGTAACCAC
>DJZU01000027.1:0-12239 GCA_002448715.1 Candidatus Neomicrothrix sp. UBA6944
AGATCAGGGCCTGGACCTTCACTATTAGGCTAGCGGCGAGATTATCGAGTCGATGTCAGCCTGGGTGCTACCAATCACTTCGGTTTGCTCGTCGAGCTGCCTTCTTATTCTGTTCCGCCTTAGAACCTCGATGAGTTCCGCCCTTCGGACCGCGATTCCCTTGACGAAGTTGGAGAAGTCGCCGCTCCCGATCAAGCTTCTTCCTGAGTTTGAAGTTCGATATGACCCGCTTCATGGCCATCCATGGTGGTTGTGTCAGCTACATCTGTCAACAGAACAGGAAAGGGTCAGCGATTGCGACGTGCCATTGCGCGACGGGCCTCAAGATCGCTTTCACGTTTCCTAATGGCGTGTCTCTTGTCGTATTGACGCCGTCCGCGAGCAAGCGCCAACTCTAGTTTTGCTTTGCCATCCAGAAAATAGACTGATAGGGGGATTAGTTGCAGAGGATCTTGCTCTGTTCTTGCGCGAAGGCGATCTATCTCAACTCGATGTAGGAGCAGTTTGCGTGGCCGATCTACAACGTGACCATTTTGAGTAGATGAGTGGCTCCAGGGCGAAATGTGCATTCCGATTATCCACATTTCACCGTTACGCACTCTCGCGAAAGCATCACCAAGTTGAGCTGAGCCAGCGCGAAGTGACTTCACTTCGCTTCCTTGGAGCACCATCCCACATTCGTAGGTGTCGAGAAGATCATAATTAGCGCGGGCGCGTCGGTTTGAAGCAACAACTTTCTTGTCGGTAGCGCCCTGATTACTCATGCCATGAAGGGTACCGGGACCTGGAATCTAGGCGAAGCAGTCGAGTTCGGTACGGTGCTCACTACCCTCTTGAGTATGAGCTATGAGTCAGTGAAGTTCTCGCTGTGAAGATAGAAGTTTGGCTTCCGAGTGTGCTTCGATCTCACGTAGCAGGAAAGTCACGAATCGCTGCCCAGGGTTCCAACGTCGGTCAAGTCCTGAATAGTCTTGCCGATCTCCACTCAGCACTTCGACCATATCTTTTTGATGATCAAGGAAATTTGCACCCGTATATCAACGTTTTCCGGAACGACAGCAACATTCGTGAGTGTGAAGGACTGGACACTGAGGTTGCGGAAGCGGATGAATTGCGGATACTTCCTGCCGTGGCCGGAGGTTGACCCTGAGTTAGCGCGCATAGCTCTTGAATAGCTAATTGATGGGTATCTCTACCGCGGTGTAGCTAACGGGCCTAGCCTTGGCCAGGTGGTAGGCCTATCTCTTACAGTTCTCGGATGCTCGGGGAGTTACGCAGCTGCGGGTCAAGCATGCAGTGGTTACCTAGTGCAGTCTGCTGAGACGACGGTCTGGGTTGATTGTGGGCCGGGGACCTTAGGAAATCTACAAAATCATGTTGAACTATCTGAAGTCGACGCGATCGTGGTGTCACACCACCACCCAGATCACTGCGCTGAGTTACCGGTGGTCTACAACGCCTACAAATACTTCACGGAGGTCACTCAAGTGCGAGTCATAGCGACCTCAGACGTCAAGCGCGTGACTGATGTTTTTCAGCCCGATGGTGATAGTGGAGACCTCTTCTCATGGGAAATAGTTCATGATGGAACAACGGCTCATGTAGGGGACATAGAGATCAAATTTTCTCGAACAGACCACCCTGTTGAGACACTTGCTATGCGACTAGAGAGCGATAACAACTCAATCGTGTACACCTCTGATACGGGGCCCGGCTGGTCCATGTCACAACTTGGCGCAGAACCCGACATAGTGATCGGGGAGGGGACCCTACTTGACGCGAATGCACATATTTCGATCCCGCACATCAGCTGCAGCCATCTTGCCAACGAAGCAAATAACGTCAGAGCCAAACAACTGGTGGTCACCCACGTTCCTCCGGGGTCTAATCCATCTGAACATTTCGATGAAGCCGCAGCGGTTTTTGAGGGCAAGGTTGAACTAGCGGTTACAGGCCGTACCTTTTCAACTACGGGCTAAGGAAAGGAAACCCCAATGCGAGTCGACGGTCGAGCCAATGATGAATTACGTCCAATTTCTTTCGAACGTAATTTCACCGATCAGACACCAGGATCTGTCTTAGTGAGCTTTGGGCGGACCAAAGTGCTATGCACCGTATCCATCGATGACGATGTGCCCAGGTGGATGAAAGGTAACGGCGAAGGATGGGTCACGGCTGAGTACGCGATGCTTCCAGGCTCAAGTGGTGAACGCGTCGGTCGCGAAGCAAAAAAAGGAAAGCAAAAAGGCCGCACCCTCGAGATTGAGCGCCTCATCGGGCGAGCTCTGCGAGCCGTATGCGACATGGAAATGCTTGGCGAGCGAGAAGTGACAGTCGATTGTGACGTGTTACAAGCAGACGGAGGTACCCGAACAGCGTCTATTTGCGGGGGCTACGTGGCTTTACACGACGCATTCAGTCGTCTCGTAGACGATGGCACCATCACCGCACAGCCATTGACAGATTATTGTGCTGCGATTTCAGTTGGGATTGTCGGTCAAGACTTATGTTTGGATCTTCCCTACGTAGAGGATTCAGGCGCAGAAGTAGACATGAATGTGGTGATGACAGGTTCAGGAAAGTTTGTTGAAGTTCAAGGAACAGCTGAAGGCGACCCCTTTGATAGTGACCAGCTGCAGGGTTTGCTGGAACTAGCTACAAGGGGCATAGCCCAAATTGTCGATCTCCAACGAACGGTGCTAGCCGAAAACGTGGATTGAGAGCTATGCGGTTAGTAATGGCATCTGCCAATGCGCATAAGGCGCGCGAGATAGCGCAAATTCTGGCTGACCACGAAATTGAACCGAGACCGGACTCGCTCGGGGAGATAGCCGAAGATCAAGAAACCCTTGAAGGCAATGCTCGGGTAAAAGCAGCAGCGGTGTGTGCGGAGGCGAAGAACCCCGCTGTCGCCGACGACACCGGCCTGGAGGTTGACGCTCTAGGTGGACTACCGGGAGTCAGAAGCGCTCGCTTCGCCGGAGACTCTGCTAGCGATTTAGAGAACTTGTCAAAGTTGTTAGAAGACATGCAGCAAGTCCCCAGTGGTCAACGAACGGCGCGTTTTCGGACAGTGGCAGTGGTCATTTTCCCTGACGGTAAAGAAGTGGTTGCTCATGGAGTGGTCGAAGGTTCGATTGCCGAGAAACCTAGAGGAACAGGCGGGTTCGGATACGACGCGGTCTTCGTCCCTGATGAAGCAGATGGCATCACTTTTGCGGAAATGAAAGCGGATCAAAAAAATCTTATAAGTCATCGAGGTCGAGCTTTTCGCTCCTTGGCGCAAATGTTGGATCAATAGCTACCAATGGCGTAAGTCAATGTCCCATCGGTCGATTACTTGTTCATTACGAACAATGTGCAGGGACTGATGCTTAGCCATAGTTGGGTCGATATGAGCTGGCACCAAAGAAATCCTGTCCCCAACCTTCAACGCTTCGTCTGGGACGATATTGGTGTGCTCGTCTGAACAGAAAAGAACCTCGCCGCCGCTCCAACCTGGATTGCCATGGTCCATTCCTTGCGCTTTCAGACCCGCATCGCAGACAGCAAACTTTGCAGCTACTGACACAACGGTGGACTGCAAAAAGAGGCCTTGCTGGAATGGCTGATCAACTTGCTCGGTATAGGCAGTATCCATCAGAACGTACGAACCTGCCTGGATCTCATTTACCCACGTGTTGATGGCGTGAGTGCCAGTCCCGCCACCTGTAACCAAATCGCCTCCGACAACCTCATGAGCTTGACGCAGTCGAGCCATAGCGGACTCCATCAGCTCCCGACGGCGTTCAAGATCAACCACACCCATTGCATGGCCTTCGTAACCCATAACCCCCCGAACAGCGATATTTGATTTTCGGGCAAGTTCAGCCAGTCCTTGGGCCTCATCCACCTCACATCCGCATCGAAATCCGACTCGAATATCGATGACACACTCTTTGATGCTGGCTTTTGCCGCCGCAGCAATCGTTGCTTCGCTATCTACAGCTACCGTGACGCGAGCACCGCTCGTAGCCATCTCAGCGAGTCGATTCACGTCGACCGTTTCATTAGCGAGAAGCAAATCATCCCCGAGTCCGGCTTGAGCTAAACCCAACACCTCTCGAGGAGTCGCGCAGGTAAAGCCCTTGTGACCAGCTTCATACTGTAGAGCAGCAAGAGCAGTCGATTTGTGAGCCTTAACGTGAGGCCGGAGACGATTTCCAGGCAATCTTCGGGCCATCTCCGCGATATTGGATTCAAGAACATCAAGATCTGCCCACAAGGCAGGAGTGGGTAGCTCATCAATATGCATGTAATGAGCCTACGGTGGACCAAGGCGCTGCCGCTGACAACAGATAACCTCCAAGTTATGTCAGAGCATCATTCCGTCAGCGCGCTGTCCACGGGAACCCCGGTCGGCCCTGCTGAGATCTACAACCGTTTACTCAACGACCGAATCGTTTTTCTAGGTACCGAAGTCGATGATGAAATAGCAAACATCCTCTGCGCCCAGATGTTGTTTCTTGAAGGACAAGATCGCGAAAAGGACATATGGCTATACATCAATAGCCCGGGCGGCTCCGTTACCGCTGGTATGGCCATCTACGACACTATGCAGTTTGTTTCCTGCGATGTGGCGACTGTCTGCATGGGACTCGGCGCGTCGATGGGACAGTTTCTTCTCACAGCAGGAGCGGCGGAGAAGCGTTACTGCTTGCCTCATGCGCGGGTCATGATGCATCAACCGTCAGGCGGTGTACGAGGTCAAGCTTCGGACATAGCTATCCAAGCGGAACAAATGGCGTACATCAAACGACTTATGGCGGAGCGAATAGCGCTTCACAGCGGGCAAGATGTGGAGCAGATCCAAATGGATAGCGAACGAGATCGATGGTTTACGGCAGAAGAAGCTAAGGAATATGGACTTTGCGATCACGTCATAGTGAAGCGAGGCGAAATCATCTAACGCGGTCGAAACGTCAGTTTGGAACTGGGCTACAGGTGCGGGCTACAAACGCGCTGAGGTTCGTCACTGACTCTGATAGTTGGCCCTCAAATTCTTGTTGGGCGGCGCCAATAGCGGCTGAACGCTGCAAAGGGTCTTCAAATTCGGTTGCATCTATGGCATATGTAAGTGCTGATAGGAATGCGGCTATTACCTCAGCGTCTCCGCGGATTTCCAGGGGAGCTTCTCTAGCTACCCTCGAGGCTTGAGCCGAGGTCTGAGCTAAAGCCCCACGAACTGCCACGTCGTTGGATGGCAGGACCTCAAGACTGAGAGCATCAATTTGCTGTAACTCCGCGACAGCGTCACAGAATCCATGTTCTGAACTCGACTCAGAGCAGCTTGTGGCAAAGGAGGTTGCAATGGTGCACACAAGAAGGGTTAAAAAAAACTTCACCCGACCTGAGCTTCGGTAGCGATACGACGAAGGTCTTCCACTCCGTGTCCGAGACCTTCCTGATATTTGTACAGAGCACTCCCCGATACCAGTACGTTGGCGCCCGCAGCCGCAGCTCCCGAAATTGTCGAAGCTGAAATCCCACCATCAACTTCGATATCGACGTCATAGTCACCTTGTTCAATCAGAGTTCGTAAAGATGCCACTTTCGATTCCATGTTTTGAATGTAAGCCTGACCACCGAACCCGGGGTTGACCGTCATAATCAGCACCATGTCCAACATGTCCAGAACAGAACTCACCGAATCTAGCGGGGTAGAGGGATTTAGCGCCGCAGCGGGGCTGCACCCCAGATCTTGAATTCGTCCTAAGGTTCGGTGTAGGTGTCGCGTCGTCTCAACGTGCACGATTGCCATCTGACAACCTGCATGTACGTAGTTTTCGAGCATCTCATCGGGGTTGGCGACCATTAGATGAGCCTCAAACATGACATCAACATGTTCGCGACAAGCAGCGATTACATCCGGCCCAAATGTGAGGTTGGGTACAAAGTTCCCGTCCATCACATCCCACTGGATGCGATCAACTCCAGCGGCTTCCAAAGCCACACATTCTTCTCCAAGGCGTGAAAAATCTGCTGGCAAGACAGAAGGGACGATCTCGATAGGGCGATTCATGTAAGTGACCGTAGTCTGGGATTGATGTCTAAACGGGTCAACATTTATGATCTGGCAGTTGGAGGCGAGGGAGTAGGCCGTCTTGCAGACGGGCGGGTCGTCTTCGTGGCTGGAGCCGCGGTTAACGATGAGCTGCTTATTCGCGTTACTGAAGAGAAAAGTCGTTACGCGCGGGGTGAGATTGTAGAAGTCTTAGTTGCCGGGGAAGGTCGTCGCGAACCGCCCTGCCGATACGTAGAGGCGGGCTGTGGGGGCTGTGATTGGCAACACCTATCTCAGGAAGCACAGATTGACGCCAAACTTTCAGCGGTCGAAGATTCGTTGGTCAAACTGGGTTCCTTAGAACCACCCGAAATTGGCTACGTGGAGGGACCTGAATCACTGAGATACCGAACGACGGTCCGAGTTGGAATTTTAGACAGTCGTCCCGCATACCGAGGTCCTAGATCGAACCACTTGGTTCCGATCGGCAACTGTCCGATAGCGCACCCGCTGATGGACGACATTTTTGCCGATGGCTTCTTCGGTGAAGCGAATGAAGCAACAATACGAGTTGGGGCCAGAACTGGTGACCGATTGGTTATAGGCCACCCAAACGCTAACAACTTTGAGATGCCGGCCGATGTACTGGTTGTCGACAAAAAAAAGGCACGGAAGGGAGCGAATGCTCACATTGTTGAGGAAGCAGCCGGAGTTGAATGGCAAATCTCAGCAAATTCGTTCTTCCAAAGTTCGCCCGAGGGTGCAGAGATCCTGGTTGGTTTGGTTGCCGAGTGGCTAGCAAAACAAGACTCAGGTGAACACGTGTTAGTTGATCTCTACGCAGGCGTAGGTTTGTTCTCGGGAACAGTAGGGGACTGGTTTGACAAAGTGACAGCCGTAGAGTCGTCGGCTTCGGCGGTAAATGATGCGTCAAACAATCTTGGATCACATGTTGCGATTCACCATATGGAGGTTGAAAAATGGATACCAGAACTAGCTGATGTCGTGATTGCGGACCCCCCACGCTCTGGCCTCCGCTCAGAGGGGGTAGAGACCATTCAGCAAACCCAAGCGCCCCATGTGGTTCTGGTTTCGTGCGATGCCGGGGCGTTGGGTCGAGACTCGGCGTTGATGACCGCAGCAGGGTATGACTTGGATCAGGTGGATATTCTCGACATGTTCCCGCAAACGAGCCATGTTGAAGTGGTTTCAGGCTGGGTCCGCCGTAATTAGATCAAAAAATGAAGTGACGCCCATAAAGCGGGCGTCACTTCATTTAGCTTAAGACTGCGATTAGTTCAGTCGTTCAACGATCATTGCCATTCCTTGACCGCCGCCGACACACATTGACTCCAAACCGAACGTTTTGTCCGAATCTTGCAGCCCATTAAGTAGCGTTGTCATGATTCGAGCACCGGTCTGTCCGAATGGGTGACCCAGGGCGATCGCTCCACCGTTGACGTTGAGTTGGTCAACCATGTCAATACCCAACTCGTCAGCAGATGGAATTACCTGAGCGGCAAAAGCTTCATTGATTTCGACTAGGCCGATATCGCTCATGCTCATGTTGGCTCTCACCAAGACGCGCTTAATTGCCTCAATCGGTCCCAGCCCCATAATTTCTGGGTTGAGAGCGGAGACCGAGCTGGCGATGATGCGGGCGATGGGATCAATACCTAGCTCTTCTGCACGTTTACGGCTCATCACCACCACGGCGGCAGCGCCGTCGTTGAGTGGGCATGCGTTCCCCGCTGTGACGCGACCATCGGGCCTAAAGGCAGGCTTTAGTTGGGACACTGCCTCCAACGTCACTCCTGCTCGGGGACCATCGTCAGTTGACACAACGGTTCCATCTGGCATGGTGACCGGCGTAATGTCCATTTCGAAAAATCCTCGGCTGATTGCCTCCTCAGCTTTGTTTTGGCTCATCACTCCGTACTCGTCCATAGCCTCACGGCTGACGCCTTTGAGTTCAGCGACGTTCTCAGCGGTTTGGCCCATGGCGATGTACAGATCTGGAAGACCATCCGCGGGGGCCCAGTCGCCATGACCTCCTTCGGAACGCACCTTCGAGCGTTCCCCGGGTGCCTTGAAGATGGGATTGGCTGTATCGGGAAGGCTGTCAGCGTTTCCTTTTCCATACCTGGAGACACATTCGACACCAGCTGCGATGAAGGCGTCTCCTTCACCTGCTTTGATGGCGTGTGCAGCCATTCGGATTGTCTGAAGTGAGGACGAACAGTAACGGTTTACCGTGGTCCCCGGGACATCTCCGAGACCTGCAAGGACTGCGGTTGAGCGGCCGATGTTGAAACCTTGTTCACCGCCTGGCGAACCGGTTCCCATGATCAGATCTTCGATTTCCTCTGGAGGAAGTTCAGGAACCTTCTCCAATACTTTGGTCACGATTTGTGCACTGAGATCGTCTGGCCGAATTTCGGTCATGGAGCCTTTAAAGGCTCGACCAATCGGACTGCGGGCTGTTGCAACTATGACCGGGTCGGTTGAAGCGTCGGTGCTCATGTAAGTCCCTTCATGCAGGATTAGCGAGTTGTGAAACACTACCTCCAGTTGGCAGGGAAATGTCTATTTGACGCGTACTATCCCATCGATGACTAAATCGCTGTATGCCCATGGTGTTGGTCCACCCGGAGACTTACCTATGTCCGTCAGCACTTTGAGCTTGGTGGCGGCAGCAGCTTTACTCATTTCGTTCGCTGCGTTGGTATCGGGTTGGCGAGAGCCGCAGTTTCCGGAGGCAGGGCCCGGACGCTCATTGTTGAAGGTCGATGGCCCTATTGGCAAGATTGGGTTGCTTATTGGCCGCGTTTTAGGACTGGGCCTGGTGGGGCTAGCGGTGGCAGCTAGCTTCTTTGTCGCTGATGACACAATGGTTAATATCGCGCCGAGAATCGTTTTTGTCGCGCTTTGGGTGGTTGTTCCGGTTGGGTCAGCGTTGTTCGGTGATTTATGGCGATGGTTGAGCCCTTTCGAAATTTTGGCGAGGATTGGAGAGCGATGGTCTCGCCCTGACACAGAGCGGGACTGGGGTCTACAAATTGCTGCAGCACTCCTAGGCGCTTTTTTGTGGCTGGAGTTGGCGTACCACAACCCTGCTGGGAGGACCCCACTAGCGATTTTGTTGGTTGTGTGGACTACTTGGAGTGGCATTGGGGCCCTCGTTAAGGGTCGAACATGGTTGCGTTCTCACGACCCATTGGCTGCACTAGTTCGGCTCATAGCGGCCATGTCGCCGGTACATGTAAGTAATGGCTCCCTATTTCTGAGGCGTCCGCTAGTTGGTTTAGGTCAAGTGCCGACGCAGAAAGGACTTGCCGCCCTCGTTTTGATTGTGCTGGGTGGAACCTCTTTTGATGGTCTTTCCCGCACGGCCTGGTGGGAACAGATTGTCGGTGGTCGAGTTGGTTGGAACGCGACAGTGATTAACTCCGTCGGACTGATTTTCTCAATGGCGCTAGTGACCGCTTTGTTTCTGGCGTGCGTTCGGTGGATGCAACGCAGAGACGAGAATGTTGATGCTGACTTCGAAGACGGGTTCGCGCTTTCGTTGGTGCCGGTGGCAGTCGGTTACGCCGTTGCTCATTACATAGGTATGGCTGTTTTCGAAGGTCAACAGTTGCTCATTCAGTTGAGCGATCCGCTAGATCAGGGATGGAACTTGTTTGGTAAGGCCAATGATTACGTGGATTATCGCGTGATGAGTCCGACAGCGATGGCGGCAATTCAAGCGCTGGGCATTGCGGGCGGTCATCTTGCAGGTGTGATAGTCGGACATGACCGCGCCCTTGCGACCTTGCGCAAGAAAGATGACGTCACTGGGCAAGTTCCACTGGTGGTGCTTCTTGCCTCATTGACGGCAATAGCGTTGATACTTTTAGTTGAGGCGTAGCTATTGGAATTTCTAGCTACGGCTCTTGAGTAGCTGGCCTACAGGACAACGAAACCGCTGCCCGTGAAGTGGTTTAGGCGTCTTGAAGAGCTCGCCATACGGCCTGCGGAGTGCAAGGCATATCGACATGATCAATTCCGAGGTGTGCGACAGCGTCGCATACGGCGTTATGAACAGCCGGAGTGGAGCCGATTGTGCCGGATTCGCCGATTCCTTTGGCACCCAAGGGGTTACGAGGGCTCGCGGTTTCGGTGTTTGAAACCTCAAAGCTAGGAAGTTCCGCAGCTGATGGCATGAGATAGTCCATCAAGGTTGTCGTGACCGGGTTGGCATCCTCGTCGTATTGGACGTGCTCCCATAGGGCTTGCGCGATTCCTTGTGCGATGCCTCCGTGCTGCTGGCCGTTTACCAACATTGGGTTGAGGATCGTGCCGCAGTCGTCAACGGCTACATGTCGCAGCAGTTCCACATGGCCGGTTTCGCGATCTATCTCCACGACTGCCACGTGTGAACCGAACGGGTACGTTGCATCGGTTCCATCGAAATCAAGCTCATGGGCCAAACCGCCTTCGATTTCTTGCTCAACAGCGGCTGTTGCGAGGTCGGCCCAGCTAATCGACTTCGCTGGCACACCAGCGACTTGGAGAGCACCTTCACCAACGACGATGTCGTCGGCGCTTGCTTCTAAGAGGCTGGCGGCTAGTTGTTTACCTTTTTCCAGAACAACTTGTGATGCTTCATAGATTGCTGAACCGCCCGCTTGGAGCGAACGCGAACCCATTGTTCCGGAACCTCTTGCTACCTCTTCGGTGTCAGCGTCAACATGGGTGACCTGATCCATTGCAATTCCGAGCACGTCGTTGACGATCATCGAGAAGGCAGTGTCGTGACCTTGGCCGTGAGAGCTGGTCCCCACCTTGATCGTCGCGGAACCATCATCATTAATTTCGCAGCTTCCGTACTCGACGTGTAGTCCGATGGGCGCGGTGACTTCAACGTATGAGGACACTCCTATACCAAGCATCATTGGGTCATTGGCCTCGCGTCTCCGAGCTTGTTCGGCTCTCAGATCGGCATAACCGGATGCTTCAAGAACGGCGTCTAGTGAGCGCTCGTATTCGCCTGAATCGTAGTTGGCGCCAACCAGGGTGGTTAACGGGAAAGCATCAGGCTGGATGTAGTTCTTTCGACGAAGTTCGGCCGGGTCCATTCCGATGGCGTTTGCAGCCTTATCGAGGATTCGTTCAACCATCTGAGTGGCTTCTGGCCGGCCTGCTCCGCGGTACGCACCGATGACTGTGGTGTTCGTTAACACTGACTGTGCGAAGAAGTCGATGGCCGGTATGTCATAAACTGCTTGACTTAATTGCATTGTCAACATTGGCAAGATGGCGCCGATAGCGGGGTAAGCACCTGCGTCGGCTACCACCCTCGCTTTGAGCCCCACAATTGATCCGTCGTTGTTCACGCCCAAATCGGCGGTCATAACCATTGCTCGTCCTTGAGCCATCGAAAGCATGTTTTCGCCGCGCTGTTCCGTCCACCGAACTGGTCGAGCGAGTTCTTGTGCCGCTTTGCCACAGAGGATGAACTCGATGTACAGGCCGGCTTTGGGACCGAAGCCTCCTCCAACCCATGGAGCGACTACTCGGAGGTTTTCCGGTTCCATGCCGAGATTCGGTGCAAGACCGTCGCGCAGGCCATGTGCAGCTTGCGTCGAGGCGTAGAACGTCATTGAATCGCCCTCGGGAATTGCTACACATCCGTTTGGTTCCATAGGAACACCCGCTAAACGTTGGGTAACTATTCGTTCGCTTACAACAGCGTCGGCCCCTTCTGTGACATCAGGGCCATCGTATTCGTTTCCTATAGCGAAGCAGACGTTGTTCTCTGCTCCTTCCCAGAGAATATCTGCGTCGTCTGCGAGAGCGGCTTCAATATCGGCATTTGCAGGCAGCGGTTCGTAGTCAACGATGACTTGCTCCGCTGCGTCAACGGCCTGTGAGTGGGATTCCGCGACGATCGCAGCGATGATGTCGCCCACAAACCTCACTCGGCCGACGGCCAGAGGCGGGCGGTTCATGGAAGGGTCCATAAATTCTGATTGGTTGACCGCAGGGATTTCCAAGTTTTCGGAGGTATATACCGCTAATACACCTGGCATGTTGACGGCTTCGCTGGTGTCGACTTCTAGAAGTGAAGCGTGCGCCATAGTGGAACGTACAAACACAATCCGAGCTGCATTGATGTCTAGGTCATCTACGTAGTGATTAGACCCGGTTAACA
>DJZU01000027.1:12572-17923 GCA_002448715.1 Candidatus Neomicrothrix sp. UBA6944
CGGATCTTCTTTTCTTGTAACTGCATTGCCTAAAATTGAGCCTTGTGCGGCCATGTTGATCCCCTGAGTTTTCGTGCTTGTTGCAGAGCAGCAATGAGACTACACCGAGGCGTGGCCCCAATTAGCATCGAGGGTGTTTTTGCCTGACCTAGTGGGCTTTGAAGAGTCAGTCCTGGTTCGCGAACCAATTGTTGAGTAGTTCTGCTGCCTGGGTTGGATCTTCGCACATCCACCAATGGCCGAGTCCTTCAAGAACGGCTATTTCTGCTTCGCATCGCTCGGCGGCGTTGCGATGGAGGGTTTCTCCGCCGGTGTAGGAATCTTCGGTAGCGAAAATGCAAAGACCGGGCCTTTGCGCCGCTCTGGGAAGGTCATCGCCCAGTTGGCCGACAACTGGTTGAGCTGCGCTTCGGTACAGTCCGAGAATGGCTCGGCCCATGTCGTCGTTGATCCAAGGAGCGACTTTTCCAGCTACAGCCTCACCCATTCCCAGTTGACCAAAAACGGCTGCTTTATCGGCATTGGGTAGATCTATGAGTGATCCGACGGCTGCTTCTCCATCTGGTCCTTGCCAGCTTTGTGCGGCGTCGTGCCAGACATAATCATGGTTGAAGATGCCGATGATGTCGGTGCACCACGAGCGGATCAGGTCTGGTCGGGTCATCGCGAGGCGGACCACATGGCCTCCACCCCAATCGTGTCCCACTAAATCAATGGGTCCGTCCAACTTCTCAAGTTCAGCTTCAAGCCAATGAAGATATCCGTCGCTTGTAATGTCGAAATCTTGGGGGAGAGTGCTGCCGAAGCCAGGCGGGGAAAGGGCGATGACGTCGTCTCTTCCGAGTTCAGTCCGTAGAGGACCCCATATTGCATCGGTTTCGGGATTCCCGTGAACTAATACGACTGACATTTGCACTCCCTTACATCAAGAAGCATCGTAAACCCAATCGTTCAGTTTTTCGGTCGGTCTTTAGCTAGATCTTCGACCACTTCGGCGGAAGGCAGAGCTGCCAAGACTTCAGGATTGGTGTAGATCTTTCGGTTTCGAGAGCCGCCCCCGACGATTACTTTCGAACACTCCACCACTCGACTGTCAATCCATATGGGCAGGGATGGAGGGAGACCAAATGGCGTCACTCCCCCCAAGGTCATTCCAGTAAGTTCAACTGTTTCATCTGGAGAAGCAAATGATGCTTTCTTGACACCCAATTTTCGGCGGACTTGTTTGTTGACGTCCACTTGGGTAGTTGCTAGTACAACGCAGAGAGCGTAGATACGTGGTTCACCTTTGCCGACTACCAAAATCGCGTTTGCACTCTCATCCAGTCGGTATCCGTAGTGCTCACAGAACTGCGCAGTATCGGCGAGTTCAGGTGCACATTCGACGATCTGATAATCGGCCCGCATTTCCTCCAGAATCTCGACGACCGAGTCTGCCATAGCTAGTTATCGCTGACGTTTCGTCGTCCGCGAACGACTTCAGTTGCTACAACATCAACTGCCTGTAACGACTGGGTGACAACTACTCCATAGTCGTTTCGCGCCGCTTCTGGAGATACCACTCCGTCTTGAACGTCGCGTAATACCAAATCTGGATCGCGATGGAATGGGTCGCCCCATCCTCCTCCTCCGGGCGTTTCGGCGATCATTCTGGCTGGGCCTAATTTAGTGACACCGTATTTAGGAGGGACAAAGGTCGGACCGTCAGCCTCTTCGTTTGTTGGCGCTATCCATTCAAATCCGACACCTCCAGTGCCTCCACCTTCGACACCATGTCCGCTGGGTGTGTCGAGACCCTCGGCTCTAAACGACCAAATGGCAGGTTCGAGAATGTCTGCCTCGTAGCGAACTCCTGTGCCGCCTCGCATCTGCCCCGGTCCGGCGTTGTCGCAACGTTGTTCGTGTCGGATGTAGCGAACGGGGTAATGCTGTTCATGGAATTCGAGGTTGGGGATGTCTAGCCCTCCCAAGCTGATGAGGTGACCCATTTGAGCGAATCCGTCTCGCTCTGCTGTAGCTCCCGGGGTACCCATGGCGTGCCACTGATACATCACCCACGTTGACCCATCATCTCTTCGGCCAGCGACGTGGCCGTGCATCGTTTTTGACCACCCAGCGCAGGCCCGCGTGGGGTCAGCGGCTGCTAATGCTTGCCAAACGGCAATAACGATCTCATGCGCTACGTACACCGTGTTCATGGTCATTGGGGCAGGGGGCAAAGCGTTGATTATTGAGCCTTCAGGCGCGTGGATGGTGAGGCACCGGTATGTGCCTTCATTTCGAGGGATGCTGGTATCAAAAAATGAAGAAATGGCTAGATACACCGAGGAATATGTATTGGCCAGTGAACTGTTTTTGAATCCTTCGATTTGAGGGTCAGTACCAGAGAAATCGACGACTATCTCCTCGCCGGTGACGGTCAGCTGGACCCGCACAGCAATGTCTACTTTGCGGAAACAGTCGTTGTCTGTGTGATCCTCACCGAAGTAAGTACCGTCGGGGAGATCCCTCACCGCTGATCGCATTCGTCGATCTGCGTGATCGAGAACGCCATCCAGATATGAGAGATACGCATCCACTCCCAGTTCGCTAGCTAGCGCTACCACCCGCTCACCGCCGATTTGGGTCGAACCCATCATTGCCAAGAGATCACCATCAAGCAGTTCGGGTGTTCTGCAATTAATCAATAACAGTTCCCACAGATCCTCTCGTACGCGGCCTTCTTCAACTAGACGCATCACCGGAAGACGGATCCCTTCTTGCCAAATTTCGGTGGCTTCAGGATTGTATGTGCCAGCTAGGCCTCCGCCGATGTCAGATTGATGGGCGCGGTTGCAGCAAAAGCCCACAAGAACAGGGTCGTCATTGCCGACAAATATTGGTCGCGCGATTACCCAGTCAGGTAGATGGTTGCCACCGGCTACATAGGGATCGGAGAGCAAAAACACATCCCCAACGCGAAGATCGTGACCGTACTTCTTTAGCAGTGCTCGGACAGCGAAGCCGCCGCCGCCGGTGTGGATTGGTATCCCGTCTGCGTTTGCAACCAAAGTGCCCTCTGGAGTAGTCACGAAACAGCTGAAGTCGTGACTTTGACTGAAGATTGTGCTCCGAGCCGTTCGGGTCATTACCCAACCCATATGACGGCTTATTTGATCGAGACGGTTCTGCATTAGGGCTAACACGACTGGATCGAGTTCATCTGAGCGTTGTTTCAGCGAGTCGTCGGTTTGAGCGACCTCAATGAGGAAGTCGCCCGAATCATCGACGCGTAAGACGTCACCGGGTCGCGCCACGACTGTGGTGGTGGTCTCCTCGATCAAAGCCGGACCTTGGAAGTTGTCTCCAGGGCGAAGGAGCGCTCCGTCGTAGATAACTGTTTCTACCCAACCGCTGCCAGGGAACCAGACCGAGCGTCGATCGATAGGTTCAGGTAGCCCATCAGATGACTCACCCGCAGCCATCTCAACTTCGCCTGTAGAGCCCCGCGCTGTTAGTCGTTGCGAGGAAATCATTATGGTGCCCTCATCTTGAGCATGGCCGTACAGACGCCGGTATTCGTCTTCGAACGCTGTTCGTATAGCGTTCGGGTTGAAGTCACTTCCGTCGACTGGCACCCGAATGCTCCACAGTTGTCCCGGGTGATGCAACTCGAGTTCGTAGGTGAGAGCGATCTCTGAATCGGTGAATCCCTCTCTGGCCATTACAGCGACCGCTTGTTCTCGCAGAGAATCAAATCCCCCGATGACAGTGCTTGAGGTCAGATCGTCTAACGAACCCAACAAAAATCGGGTGAAGTCTTGTCTGACATCGGCATGAAGCATGCCGATCGCGCATAGAGCGCCGGCGTCACGAGGCACGTGCACCCGAGCGCACCCTAATCCTGCGGCGACACTCCCACCGTGCATCGGCCCGGCGCCTCCCGCGGCAACCAGCGTGAAGCGCCGTGGCGAAAAGCCACGTTCAATTGAAATGTGTTCCACGGCGCTCAATAGATGCTGTTCAACGAGTTCAATAATTCCAGCGGCTGCATCTTCGACACTCATACCCAACTTCTGAGCTACATGGGTATTGATCGCCTCTCGTGCTGCATCCAAATCGAGATCTAAGGTCCCGCCGGCTGATTTTCCAGGGCGTAGCCGGCCGAGAACGAGATGGGCGTCTGTAACGGTCGGCAACGTGCCTCCTGCCCCGTAGCAGGCAGGTCCTGGGTCTGCGCCGGCGCCTTCTGGACCCACAAACAAAAGGCCCGCGTCATCGACTCCAGCTATTGTGCCGCCGCCCGCGCCAATGGTGTGAATATCGATGGCTGGGGTGGAGACGTGATATCCAGCGATATCGACGTCATCTCGTGTCGCGACTTCGCCATTGGACATCAGTAGAACATCGCATGAAGTGCCTCCGATCTCCATAGAAATCAAGTTGCCTTTGTCCTCTTCTGCTACTCCCGCTTTGTCTACTGAACGGCGATACAGGTTGAGGGCACCGACCGCAGCGGCTGGTCCACTAAGTAAAAGATTTACGGGTTTGTTTGCTAGTTGATCAACAGACGCAGCTCCGCCATTGGATTGGACCAACAAGATGGGACGCGAAAGGCCTTCCGCTTTTAATTCGGCGTCAAGAGAACGCAGATATTTGACGATTCGAGGAGATAGTGCCGCGTTGACGACTGCGGTGGAGCTTCGCTCATACTCGCCCATGAGAGGTGAAACCTCGGCAGAACGGGTAACCCATTGCTCCTCGATGGCTTGGGCTAGCTCTTCTTCGTGGCGATCATCAACGAAACTATTCATCAGCGCGATGGCGATGGCTTCAACTCCATGCTCTCTGAAATCATCGAGAATCTGCGCGACCGGCGAAAGATCAAGCGGCTCATGCTCACTTCCATCTGCGTCAATTCGCCCGGCAACGGAGCGGCGAAGGTAACGAGGAACCAGGACTGGTGCGTAGGGTTCTCGATGGTTCCACTGATCGGAACGCAAGCCACGGCGGATCTCAATTGTGTCCCGAAATCCCTCAGTGGTGATTAGCCCTACCTTTGCCCCTTTGCCTTCGAGCATCGTGTTCGTCGCAATAGTCGAACCGTGAACGAATAACGAGCACTGACTGAGAATCTCAGATTTTGGTAGACCTAAATCCACGGCGATGCGTTGCACCGCGGATAGAACCCCGGCGCTGGGGTCTGAAGGCACAGAGGGAACCTTCGCCACCCAGGCTTGGCCCGTAGCGTCAGCGAGTACAAGATCGGTAAATGTTCCCCCGACGTCAACTCCGATACGCCAAGGAGCCACTGGTCGATTTGTTGTGCTGGGAGCTGTTTCAGACTGAGTCATAGGTATTGATCATCGCGC
>DJZU01000056.1 GCA_002448715.1 Candidatus Neomicrothrix sp. UBA6944
ACGCAACGTGATGCCTTTAGGTACGAAGGCACCAAAACTTTGACCAGCGGAGCCCGTCATGTCGATATCGATTGTGTTGTCGGCTAGCCCTTCGCCCCCGTGGTTCTTTGTGAGGTGATGGCCGAGCAACGTTCCGACAGTTCGATTGACGTTTGAAACCGGCATTTCGATGCGGACAGGGGTGCCGTCGCTCAGAGCCGGTTGGGCTTGCTGGATGAGTTCTTGATCTAATGCTTTGTCTAAGCCGTGGTCTTGTGCTTGGGAGCAGAAACGGTCTTGTTCCCACGGAGAAGTTGGTACGTGAAGAATGGGGGTTAGGTCAAGACCGTCGGCCTTCCAGTGATTCACAGCTCGATCGACATCGAGACAATCAACCCTGCCAATTGCTTCTTCGACTGATCGGAAACCAAGCTCAGCTAAATACTCCCGGACCTCTTGAGCTATGTACTCAAAGAAATTAACAACGAACTCTGCTTTGCCGTCGTAGCGGGCTCTGAGTTCTTTGTTTTGGGTGGCGACACCAACCGGGCAGGTGTCGAGATGGCAGACGCGCATCATTACGCACCCAGATACAACTAGGGGGGCAGTTGCGAAACCGAATTCTTCTGCACCTAGAAGGGCTGCCACTATGACATCTCGACCGGTTTTGAGCTGTCCATCGGTTTGCACGACAATTCGGTCGCGTAGCCCGTTGATCAATAGCGTTTGTTGAGTTTCAGCTAGACCTAATTCCCATGGTCCACCAGCGTGTTTCAGTGACGTAAGTGGGGAGGCGCCGGTTCCACCGTCGTGACCTGAGATCAGCACCACATCAGCTTTTGCTTTGGAGACACCAGCTGCGACGGTTCCGACTCCTACCTCTGCGACGAGTTTGACGTGGATACGCGCCTCGGGGTTCGAGTTCTTTAAATCATGAATTAGTTGTTTCAAGTCTTCGATGGAGTAGATGTCGTGGTGGGGTGGGGGAGAAATCAGTCCAACTCCGGGAGTGGAGTGACGGGTCTTAGCTATCCAGGGCCATACCTTGGGGCCAGGAAGCTGACCACCTTCACCAGGTTTCGCTCCTTGAGCCATTTTGATTTGAATGTCGTCAGAATTCACCAAGTACTCAGAAGTCACTCCGAAACGACCAGACGCCACCTGTTTGATGGCTGACCGTCGGGAATCACCATTGCTGTCCAGTACGAACCGTTCGGGGTCTTCTCCGCCTTCACCGGTGTTGGACTTCGCGCCCAAACGATTCATAGCGATAGCAAGTGTTTCGTGCGCCTCAGCAGAGATAGAGCCGTAGCTCATAGCGCCAGTTGAAAATCTTTTTACGATATCGCTGACAGGCTCAACCTCGTCGATAGGGATTGGGCCTTCGTCGTTGGCAGTTAACGTAAACAGCCCTCTAAGCGTCGCTAGTTCTTCTGATCGTGTGTCAACAAGCTCGGTGTACTCCTTGAAAAGTTCGTACTGGCCGGTGCGCGTTGAATGTTGCAGGCGGTACACGGTCTCGGGGTTAAATAAGTGAAACTCGCCTTCCCGTCTCCACTGGTACTCGCCGCCAGCCCACAGATCTCGATGAGCTACTTCTTCAGGGTTGTCGAGATATGCAAAACGGTGTCGCAGTGCTACCTCTTCAGCAAGAACGTCGAGGTCAATGCCCCCCAACTTCGACGTTGTGTCGGTGAAATAGTCGTCAATGACCTGATTGGAAAGACCCACACACTCAAATACTTGGGCGCCGGTGTAACTAGCAACCGTAGAAATACCCATCTTGGACATGATTTTGAGCACGCCCTTAGAACAAGCTTTGATGTAGTTCCGCACAGCTGTTTTGCTGTCAACCTCTGTGATCGCGCCCTCTTCGATGAGATCCTCGATCGATTCGATTGCGAGATACGGATTGATCGCACCAGCCCCATAGCCGAGCAGCAGCGCCATGTGATGCACCTCTCGGGCATCACCACATTCAACGATTAACCCAACTTCAGTTCTAGTGCGGTTACGAACGAGATGATGATGAACAGCACCGGTCAGCAACAGTGATGGAATCGGAGCATTTTCTGCGTTGCTGTAGCGGTCCGACAACACGATGATTTTCGCACCGTCAGCTATTGCGTCGGAGACCTTTGCTTGGATGTCTTCGATCGCTATTCGCATTCCAGCGCCGCCCTCAGCTACCGAATACAAACCGTCGATTGCGAACGACTTAAATTCGGGATGGTTGCCGTTCTCGTTGAGGTACAACACCTTGGCGAGGTCTTCGTTAGAAATCACCGGGTAAGGGAGAACGATCTGGCGACAAGAGTCCGGTCCTGGTTGCAGAACATTTCCCTCGGGTCCCACAACCGAAGAGGTGGAGGTCACCAACTCTTCGCGGATGGCATCCAACGGAGGGTTCGTGACTTGAGCGAAGAGTTGAGCAAAGTAGTCAAAGATCAGTCTGGGGCGTTGAGACAGCACAGCTATTGGCGTGTCGGTACCCATTGACCCAATGGGCTCTGCACCGGTTCGTGCCATCGGAGCCAACAAGATTTTCAGTTCCTCTTCGGTGTAACCGAAGGTGCGTTGACGTTTCACCACCGACGAATGCTGAGGTGTTAACAGGAAACGGTCAGGAAGGTCGTCGAGATGCAACAACCCTTCTTGGAGCCAGTCCCCATAGGGGGCGGTGTCAGCGAGAGTTTTTTTGATTTCCTCGTCGCCGATGATGCGTCCTTGTTCGGTGTCGACCAGGAACATCTTTCCTGGTTGCAGTCGCCCTTTTTGCACAACTGTGCTCTGGTCAAGGTCCAGCACACCTACTTCAGAGGCAACCACAACTAAGCCGTCTTCGGTGACCCAAAATCGTGATGGTCGCAAGCCGTTGCGATCTAGAACTGCTCCTATGACTGTTCCGTCGGTAAACGCGATCGAAGCTGGCCCATCCCAGGGTTCCATCAGAGAGGCGTGATATTCGTAGAAGTCGCGTTTCCATTGGGGGAGACGGTCATGATTTTCCCAAGCTTCAGGAATCATCATCAACACTGCGTGAGGCAAGGTCCGTCCGCCTAGGTACAGAAGTTCGAGGGCCTCATCGAAACTGGCGGTGTCAGATGCGCCTTGGGTCATCACTGGTAACGCGCGTTCTAACGCGTCGCCGAATAGTCCAGTTGACAGTTTCCCCTCTCTCGCACGCATCCAATTTCGGTTCCCCATCACAGTGTTGATCTCACCGTTGTGAGCAACCAGGCGATAGGGGTGAGCGAGAGGCCAAGAAGGAAACGTGTTGGTACTGAACCGTGAATGGACTAACGCGAGGGCGCTTTCCAGTCGTTCGTCGGTTAAATCAGGAAAGAATTCGGGTAACTGGTCGCAAGTAAGCATTCCTTTGTACACAAAGGTGCGACATGACATGGATGGGAAATAAACAGCTGGTTGGATCTCATGTTCGATTCTTTTGCGGAGAATGAACGCAGCCCGTTCAAGATCAAGATCTTTAATTGGGGAGCTATCTGTGCCTGCGATGAACACGGTCCGAAAGACCGG
>DJZU01000067.1 GCA_002448715.1 Candidatus Neomicrothrix sp. UBA6944
CCAGTGTCATTGAGTGAATCTGGTGAAGGTAAGAAATAGAACAAAGAAAAAAGAAAAAAGCAGGATCAAATTGCGGGTGGTGCTAGATCGAGGATTGCGGTACGCCACAGGCCAGTAGCTCAATTGGCAGAGCGGCGGTCTCCAAAACCGCAGGTTGGGGGTTCGATTCCCTCCTGGCCTGCCAGAATTGAATTGTGATGTAGGGAGAGTCAGTGGCGGATAAGTTAAAACTCGGATTGGCTGCGTTGATAGTGATCGCAGGGATTGCGGGCTTTTACTGGTTAAACGACGCGTCAGCTCTTTTGCGCGCGGCGATCGTGGTGCTCGCTGTGGTGGGTGGTGGGGCTGTCGCGTTGGCGTCGGAGCCTGGGCAGCTTGCCTGGCAGTTTGCCGTAGGTACTAGGGCTGAAGTGCGCAAAGTTGTGTGGCCGACACGCAAGGAGACGGTACAGGCAACGCTGGTTGTGATTGTGATGGTGATTATTGTCGGGCTTTATCTGTGGTTGTTGGATGTTTTTTCTTTTTGGGCTATTTACGATCTCATACTAAGGGCTAGTCGATAAACTGTCGTGACTGATTTAAACGAAATGCGTTGGTATGTGGTTCAGGCCTTTTCCGGCTTTGAGAAGCAGGTCCAACGATCACTTAAGGATCACATCTCGCGTAATGGCATGGAGGAAAGCTTTGGCGCAATTGAAGTGCCAACTGAGGTTGTGATTGAACTAAAAAGTGGTCAGAAACGAACCAGCGAACGGAAATTTTTCCCAGGTTACGTGTTGGTTCAGATGCAAATGAGCGATGATGCCTGGCATTTGGTCAATTCGATACCGCGTGTGACTGGGTTTGTCGGTGGTGGAGGATCACAACCCGTGCCGATCTCCGACGAGGAGGTGGGTTCAATACTTCAACAAGTTCAGGAAGGTGCTGAACATCCTCGCCCGAAGTACACCTATGCTCCCGGAGAAGTGGTCCGTGTCGTCGATGGACCGTTTCAGGATTTCAACGGTATGGTCGAAGACGTCAATTTCGACAAAGAGAGGCTGCGAGTGTCAGTCACTATTTTTGGTCGTTCGACTCCGGTCGAACTGGCCTTTAGTCAAGTGGAAAAAGGCTGACAGACAATGAGGGAGAGGTATGACATGAGTATCCAATCAATGTGTGCCTGGCAAATTAATACCAGCGTGTCTGTATGGGGGTCGAGTCGTGGCTAAGAAAATTGAAACTTACATTAAGTTGCAGGTGCCAGCAGGTGAAGCAAAGCCAAGTCCACCGGTCGGGCCAGCTCTTGGACAACACGGCGTCAACATCATGGAGTTCTGTAAAACCTTCAACGCAGATACTCAAGAGATGGAAACTGGGTTGCCGGTGCCGGTGATCATCACTGTTTACACAGATAAGAGTTTTTCTTATGTGCGCAAGACAACACCGGCTTCCGTGTTGTTGAAGAAGGCGGCCGCGGTAGAAAAGGGCAGTGCAGAGCCAAATCGAAACAAGGTCGGAAAAGTGAGTCGTAATCAGTTGGAGGAGATTGCGAAGGTCAAAATGCCTGATCTTAGTGCCTATGACATGGATCAGGCTGTTCGGATTATTGCTGGCAGTGCGCGCAGTATGGGTATCGAAACAGAGGGGGTATGAAATGAGCAAAGATGGGAAAAGATATCGCTCTGTGACTGAAGGAAAGGATCCTCAAGCGGTTTATGATGTCGATGAGGCGATTGGCCTTGTGCGAGGTAGTGCCTCCGCACGGTTTGACGAGACCGTGGATGTTGCGATTAATCTAGGAGTTGACGCAAAGAAAACCGATCAGAGTGTGCGTGGTTCAACGGTGTTACCCAGGGGGATTGGGAAGACCGTTCGTGTAGCTGTTTTTGCTGACGGCGGGGATGCAGATATGGCACGTGAGGCAGGGGCCGACTTGGTTGGCTTGGATGACCTCGCTGAAAAGATCACGGGCGGTGAAATTGATTTCGACATTTGTATTGCCACACCGGCCACTATGCGGGTGGTGGGGAAGCTTGGGCAGATATTGGGACCGCGCGGATTAATGCCGAATCCCAAAGTCGGGACCGTGACGCAGGATGTGGCCAAGGCCGTTAACAATGCGAAAGCGGGGCAGGTGCAATTCCGACTTGATAAAGCGGGTGTTATTCATTGTCCGATTGGTAAGGCATCTTTCGAGCCTGAAGCGTTGAAAGAGAATTTGTTGGCGCTGATGGGTGCTCTACAGAGAGCCAAGCCATCGGCGGCTAAAGGTCAATATGTTAGACGCATCACGCTGTCGACGACTATGGGTCCGGGTGTCAAAGTGGACCGCGCTTCGGTGGTCAGTTAAGCATGTGTCGAGATTTGAGGAGCTTGGATGGTGCGTTCGTCAGGGCGGGTTGGCTGGCGGGTGTGGTGTCTGGTTCGTCGAAGACCGCGGGTGCACACAGCAACTGATGGTTGCCGTGTGCTTAATCTGGCTATAAGGCCCGCGCAGGCGGTGGCCATGTCCTCATTTGTAAAGGGGGCCAGGTCATCATCACATCAATCCGACGGAGTTAGTACGAAATGGGATTAAACCGGGAGCAGAAGAAGACTGTCGTCAGTGAAGTGTCGCAGACTATGTCTGTGGCCCAGGCTGCCATTCTGGCTGAGTATCGAGGGCTTACTGTTGCCGAAGTGTCGGCATTCAGAACTTCGGCCAGGGAGAGCGGTGTCGCTGTGCGTGTGGTGAAGAACTCACTTGCTCGTCGTGGCGTGGCTGGGTCTCAATTTGAGTGTCTTACCGATCATTTTGTCGGTCCTCTAGTCATGATGACATCGGAAGATCCGGTGGCCTTGGCTAAGATCGTCACTGAGTTTGGTAAGGATCATGAGGTGCTTAAAGTCAAGGTTGGCGCGATGGAGGGGGCATTAATTGATGACCAAACCATTAAGGCTCTGGCCCGCTTGCCTGGTCGTGAAGAATTGCTGGCGATGTTGGTTGGAACAATGCAAGCGCCCATGAATAAGTTTGTTCGTACGCTTAAC
The DNA here is from genome assembly GCA_002448715.1 of Candidatus Neomicrothrix sp. UBA6944. Lineage (GTDB taxonomy): Bacteria > Actinomycetota > Acidimicrobiia > Acidimicrobiales > Poriferisodalaceae > UBA6944. The sequence continues at coordinate 3,013 of DJZU01000067.1, forward strand.
GAAATACCCGCCCAGTTTGTACGCGCCCTAACTGCTGTTAGGGATAGTCGAGAGGCTGCATGAACAGTTACGAATACCGTCTAGGGACTTTCAAGTCCAGATATTGGAGAGATACAAATGTCACGTGAAGAAATTCTCAATGCAGTTGCTGAAATGTCAGTTCTGGAGCTATCTGAACTGATTAAAGAGATGGAAGAGAAGTTTGGTGTTTCCGCCGCTGCAGTCGCAGTCGCGGCTCCCGCAGGTGGGGGGGCGGCAGCCGATGGTGCTGCCGAAGAGCAGACTGAGTTCGATGTAGTTCTGGCCAGCTTTGGTGAGAAGAAAGTGGGTGTCATTAAAGCGGTTCGAGCAATGACTGGTCTTGGGCTAAAAGAAGCAAAAGATCTGGTGGAGTCGGCTCCGACACCCGTGCGCGAAGGGGTTACTAAGGATGAAGCCGAAGAAGCGAAGAAACAGCTGGAAGAAGCGGGCGCCACAGTCGAGGTGAAGTAGATGTGGTGG
>DJZU01000081.1 GCA_002448715.1 Candidatus Neomicrothrix sp. UBA6944
GCGAACCTGATGGGAAACGTAGAAGGCGCTGCCGCGGGGGAGTTGGCCCGAAGGGCAGAGGAAGTCGGGTTCCATTCAATTTGGGCGGTTGAACATGCTGTAGTTCCTCTTGAGTACGCGTCAACCTACCCATACGACGAGGGCGGTCGTCTCTTCAAAGGCGCTAGCCAACTCGATCATTCTGACCCTCTTATATGGCTAGCCTTTGCTGCTGCAGCAACGACCAAAATTCGTCTCGCCACAGGCATACTTATTCTTCCGCAACGTAACCCCCTTATAGCGGCTAAAGAAATAGCTAGTCTCGACCGACTTAGCGATGGGCGACTCGATCTGGGCATAGGGGTCGGATGGCTCCGCGAAGAGTTCGAAGCTTTAGGTGTTCCCTTCGAAGCGCGAGGGGCGCGAACCGACGAGTACCTACAGGCGTTGAAAGTTCTGTGGTCTGAAACCGAAGCAGAGTTCCACGGCAACTTCGTAGATTTCGCCCCCGTTTATTGCCAACCCAAGCCAACCCAGCAGCCGATACCTATCTTGGTAGGAGGCCATTCAGATCGAGCGGCTCGGCGAGCCGGCGAACTCGGTGACGTTTTTTTCCCTGCTGAACGTCCTGTGGAGACACTCATGTCTTTGCACTCGCTTGCTCGCCAACACGCAGAAAAATCTGGTCGCGACCCATCAGCAATTGAACTCTGGACGTCATCAGATGGTGATCGAACGCATCTAGACCAGCTTGTAGAGGCAGGGGTTACGCAGGTAATGGTTCCCGCTCGACCCCCGGAGCAACTCGAAGAGCTGTATTCGGAACTCATTGCTGACTACGACGAGGAGGCAGCAGCATGACTAGCCCTGACCGCATCACCGAACTACACGCCCGAGCAGATCGGGTACGAAATGAAATGGGTGGCGCAGACAAAGTTGCAAAGATGTCAGATGAGGGGGATCGCACCATCCGTCAACACATTGAGGACTTTCTGGACCCCGACTCATTTAGGGAAATTGGGACCTTCAGCCGCTCCATCAGGATAGAAGAACGAGAGAAAACTCCCGGAGACGGCAAAATCGGTGGTCACGGCATGGTCAACGGACGACCCGTAGCGGTATTTGGTGATGACATCACCGTGTATCGCGGATCTAGTTCGATAGTTGGCACACGGAAGGAGCATCGACTGTATGAGCGGGCTATGGCTATGGGTATCCCCATCATTCACTTCGGTGAGACAGGTGGGGCCCGAATACCGGACACGATGGGAGCCGAAGGTATTAGCGAACCGGGCGGACTTTTCGAACTTGCAAAGCGACAACACCGAGTACCGATGGCGACGATGGTTACCGGTCAATCTTTCGGGGGGTCCTCTTTCCTTTCCGCCCTCTCTGACTATGTAGTTATGGTTCGCGGGTCATGTCTTGCTGTGACATCACCGAAGGTATTTGAAATAGCTACCGGAGAAGTGATCTCATTCGAAGACGTGGGAGGAGTAGATGTCCATGCAAGAAAAACCGGCCAGATAGATCTTGGAGTTGAAACCGACGAAGAGGGATACGAGGCGATCAAGAGATGGTTGTCTTACCTGCCCAATAACGCTTGGGAATCAGCTCCTCGATCCGAGCCAGTTGGAACCATGGACCACGATCCCGAACTAGGGAATATGGTCCCTAGCAAGAGGACGCGGGGTTACGACATGCGCCGAGTTGTGCAACAGATAGTCGACCCAGACTCGATGCTCGAATTGCAGCCTCTGTACGCTCGAAATGTCGTATGTGGTTTGGCGCGGCTAAACGGATTTTCGGTTGGCGTTATCGCCAATAATCCGATGTTTGGAGCAGGAACCCTTGACCCGCAGGCCTGCCACAAGATCATTCGTTTGGCCACCGTCTGCGATTCGTACAACATCCCAATCATCTTCTTAGCCGATGTTCCCGGATTTATGGTCGGAGAACGGGTTGAGCACGAACTGATGCTCCACTGGGGGATGAGAATGATGCACGCACTTCAAAACTGCTCAGCACCCACATTGACGGTCTGTATTCGCAAAGCTTTTGGCTTGGCTTGGCAAGCAATGAATGGGTCTCAGATGCCAGCACTGGGTGTTTACAGCTGGCCAGGCGCAGAGATTGGCTTCATGGATCCTGAAGTTGGAGTAAATGTCGCCTTCGGATCGAAACTTGCCCGAATCGAAGATGAGAACGCCCGAGAAGATGAGCGGCTCCAGTTAGTTCGCGAAGTTGGCGAATCAACAAACCCCTACGAAGCTGCGGGAACGATGAGAATCGACGAAATTATTGACCCTGGCGACACTCGCAGCGTGCTCGCTCATGACCTAGAAATGCTTGCCCATCGAGCGGTTCCGCCGCCTGAAGCGAGACCTCTCTCTTACTGGCCAACTTGCTGACACGAGACCGTTTACGAAAAGGAACCTATGAGAGCAGCATTTACTCGACAAGGGAAGATCGTTGTTGACACGGCAGAAGATCTAATTCCGTCCTCGGGCGAAGTTTTGGTCAAGACGCTTGCTTGTGGAATCTGTGGCAGTGACCTGCACGCGCTTCGACATGGCCATGAGATGGTTAAGAGCCAGAAAGAAACCGGCGGACCCTTGGTGTATGACGCGGGTAAAGACTTGATCATGGGCCACGAATTTTGTGCAGAAATCTTGGAAGTCGGAACCGGTGTACCGAAACATTTAGCGAGCGGAGATATCGTCTGTTCGATGCCTGTGCTTGTTCGAGCCGACGGCATTCACACCATCGGATACTCAAATGAGTTTCCCGGCGGCTATGCAGAACACATGTTGCTGTCGTCGCAGCTTTTGTTGCCTGTTGGAAATGGGCTATCCGCTGCCGAAGCTGCATTGACTGAGCCGATGGCTGTGGGTCGTCACGCAGTAGAAAAGTCCAGTGTTACCGGCGACGATGTTTGTCTCGTTGTCGGTTGTGGGCCGGTGGGACTTGCAGTCATAGCTGCGTTGAAACAAAAAGGCTTTGGCCCTGTATTAGCTGCAGATTTTTCCCCCAGGCGCCGGGAATTAGCTGAGCTTATGGGTGCTGACGAAATCATTGACCCGGCGACTGAGTCACCGTACGAGAGTTGGCAAGACGCAGCATGGCCCGAAGGCGTAGACCGCAATGATCCCACGCTGCGACTGCGCCAAGTGGGACCGAAACCGGGCGTCGTTTTCGAATGTGTTGGAGTCCCTGGCGTTATCGATCAGATCATGCATGGTGCGATGAGAGACACCCGGGTCGTAGTTGTTGGCGTGTGCATGGAGCAAGACAGCTTCCGACCCCTGACTGGAATCGGAAAAGAAATAAACATCCAGTTTGTGTTGGGGTACACCCAAGATGAATTTGCGGATACTTTGCGAGGTATCAGCGAGGGTGAACTTGTCGTGGATCAACTGATCACCGGTCGAGTGGGTTTAGATGGAGTAGCCCAAGCGTTTGATGACCTGAATGACCCTGAAGCACACGCGAAAATTGTCGTTGAACCCTGGAAATAGCAGCTCTTACCTCTTCAGATCGAAAACCCATGCTGAAGTGGGTAAGTTGCTGGACTCGAAATCTTGAGCAGTCTCGTGCAGTTCCTGAAACGAGCCGATGTTTGGGATCGCAAGACTTGAGAGTAAATGGTTCAAGACGTCTAGTTCTGATTCCCCAAGTATCAAACGATCTTGGAGAGTTACTGCCCCGTCGCGTTTTGCTAGCCGGTTACCTGCTTCGTTTAAAACAAGAGGCACGTGGGCGTAGATAGGAGATTGCACGCCAAGCAACTCCGACAAATAGACTTGACGTGGAGTAGTCGGAAGCAGATCATCCCCCCGTACTACTTCTGTTACGCCCATTTCCGCGTCATCGATAACAACGACCAAATTGTAGGAAGGTGTCGAATCTCCCCGACACAAGACAAAATCGTCGACAGCGCCACTGAAAGCGCCCAGTTGACCGTCTTGAATATGCACGGTTTGACCTTCTGTGATCAGTCGTAGTGCAGGATCTCGACCAGATCGCTCTTGATCAGAAATTTGTTTGGCTGTCAGCTTCCGACACTTCCCTGAATAAGCACCTTCGGGCAACTGTCCGTGTGGGGCTGCGGTGGCTTCCAGAATTTCGCGTCGAGTGCACCAACACCGGTAGGTGAGACCTCGTCGTTTGAGTTCTTCAATGGCGTCTTTGTAGAGCGCCAATCGTTCGCTTTGACGAACCACTGGATCATCCCAGTCCAAACCGATACTTCGGAAATCGCGAAGTTGGAGATCATAAAATTCTGGTCGGACAGCGCCGTCAAGATCCTCGAATCGCCACAGAAACCTGGCGCCACGAGAACGTGCAAATAGCCATGCCAAAAGACCTGTCCGAAGGTTGCCTAGATGGAATTCGCCCGTCGGGCTAGGTGCCCATCGGCCGGTCATGAACCCTCAGCCAGCGCCTTTATCCCGTTAACGCATCGCCTCATATTTGCCAGATGCTCTTCTTGCCGCCTCGCAATAATTAGCGTCTCCTTGTCAGGCATCGCTTCAATAGCAGGGGTCAGACCCGAAGGACCAGGTCCCAGTCGGACTGTGTGACGAAGGCGACAACGGTGCCCGTGCAGTTCGTCAATTTCCCACCGCCAGCGAGCTGCTGCACTGGCCTCGTCTGTTCCAACCGCCCAGCCGAAGCGCTCGTTTTCGATTAGCTCCGTAATCGTGGAAGTCGTTTGCCATTCCCCAATCTTGGGATGCTGGTTAGTGCCGATGAACTGAGCGCCTAACTCCGGCGCGTCAAAGGACTCCGCCCAGTCTGCACCTTGGAATTCTTCAGAGAATTGAGCGGCGATGCTGATATCGGTTACAAACGACCAAACCTTTTCTGGCGGGGCGTTCACATCGACTTCGACGGTGACTCCAGGACCTTCAGCGATGGATCGAGTTTGATTGTCATCGGGAAATTCCCAGGTGTGGCCCCAACTATCAAAATATGTCACTTCTTCAGCTAAACGCCTCGGGACTGACGCGAAGTCACCTCCGACACTGAAAGCCAGTGGCAGCAGAGCAATAGGGGTTACACCTTCGGGAATACCCAATACATCGCGGATTTCCTTGTCGTTGTTCAATATCGCAGTTGTCCAGGCCGTGGCTAAACCTCGAGCTCGAGCTGCTAAACAGAAACTCCACGCCGACTGCACTACGGAATCGAACAGTCCAGGTTTCTTGCTGTCGTCGTGGACACCCCAGATGCAAGGAATGATCAATGCTGGGACCTTGTCTAAATTCTCGGCGAGATGGGCGGCAGACCGCATCACGCTCGTGTTCCTGTGATCCGTTCCAGCAAGTTTGTCTCTAGCGGAGACCATCCATTTACCGGCGCTTTCCCAATAGAGATCAGCTAAACGTTTTTTTTGCTCCGGGTCGCGAATGATTAGCCACCTACGGCTTGACTGGTTTCCGCCGCCTGGGCCCTGCTCGGCAACATCGATGCAATCAAAAATCAGTTCATTAGGAACAGGGCGATCTAGATCGAGGCGAAGCCTTACCGACCTCGTGGTGGACAGAACACCATCGATTGACTCTAAGTCGACGTCACTTACGTCATATCTCGGCGGGACCTGTTTGCGGGATTTGGGCGAAGTCATGGTCATAGTCAAGCGCACTGCGAGCGGTGTTGCTCAATCGAAGTCCTAGATGATGCAAAGTAGACGTCGTTGAGGTCCTAACGTGTCAGTTGTGAACAAGCGTCAACCCTTTTTGAATGCTCGTCTGCAGGGCTTCGGTGCCACAATTTTTGCTGAGATGTCCGCGCTGGCTGCCCAAACAAATGCAGTCAACTTGGGTCAAGGCTTTCCAGATAAAGACGGTCCTAATGAGGTAATCGACGCGGCAACGACAGCTATCCAAAGTGGTTTAGGTAACCAGTACCCGCCAGGTATTGGAGTAGCAGAACTCCGTAACGCGATCAGTGCCCACCAGCAACGATTTTACGGGCTTGCGTACGATCCAGATTCGGAAGTCTTAGTCACCGCTGGAGCATCCGAAGCGCTTGCCGCAGCAGTGTTGGCCCTCTGCGAAACTGGTGACGAAGTCGTAACTTTCGAGCCTTGGTACGACATTTATGGCGCGAACATAGCCATGGCGGGAGCGGTGAAAAAAGTTGTCACATTGCGGCCGCCTGGTTACGACTTCGAAGAAAAGGAATTCCTTGCCGCGTTGTCTCCTAAAACACGCATGGTCCTGTTGAATTCGCCTCATAACCCAACGGGCAAAGTTTTTTCTACAGAAGAACTCGAGTTCATAGCAAAAGTAGCTATCGAACGTGACTTACTTGTCGTCACCGATGAGGTGTACGAACACCTCGTATTCGAAGGCGAGCACATACCGATCGCCTCCTTGCCAGGAATGCGTGAGCGCACAGTCACCATTTCTTCAGGAGGTAAAACCTTTGCGTTTACTGGATGGAAGATCGGATGGGTCTGCGCAACTCCTGAATTAACGAGCGCGGTTCGTATAGCGAAGCAATTCTTAACGTATGTGAGTGGAGGACCATTCCAATATGCGATCGCAGTGGGACTAGGCCTGGGTGACGACTACTACTCTGACCTATTGACTGATATGCGACAAAAGAGAGACTTTCTATCAGAGGGTTTGGAGTCTGCTGGTTTCGAAATTTTTCGACCTCAGGGAACCTATTTTGTGACGGCTGACGCACGTTCGGTTGGGTACGAAGACGGCCTTGAATTGTGTTGGCAACTTCCAGAGAAAGTAGGAGTCGTTGCGGTTCCCAACGTCGTATTTTACGACAACGCAGCAGAAGGCCAACATCTCATTCGGTTCACATTCTGCAAGAGTCTTGATGTGTTGGATGAAGCAGTGACCAGACTCCAAGGTCTGCAATGAGTCTCAAAATTGCTGCCATTCAGCACGACATCGTATGGGAAGACCCTGTTGCGAACTTTGAACGCCTAGGTCCACAATTACAACGCGCAGCGGCTGCCGGAGCGCAACTTCTCGTTCTCACTGAGATGTTCTCAACCGGCTTCACAATGAATTCTGAAGTCTGCGCCGAACCGCTTGAGGGCCCGAGTTGCGAATTTCTGTCAACGCAAGCCACAACCCTCCAGGTGTGGGTGACAGGTTCCATTCCAACCCGATGGGACGACGGAACCGCATACAACACACTTGTTCTAGCTGCACCAACCGGAGATCTGTACCGCTATAAAAAAATCCACCCGTTTAGTTTCTCAACGGAGCCCGAACACTATGGATCGGGCAGTGACTTCCTGCAGGTAGAGATTGAGGGAATCCGCACAACTTTCTTTATCTGTTACGACCTCAGATTCGCCGATGAATTTTGGGAAACAGCGCATTCCACCGATCTATTTGTTGTTCCGGCCAACTGGCCTGAACGTCGCAGGGCCCATTGGCAAGCGTTATTGCGTGCGCGTGCCATTGAAAATCAAACGTATGTGTTGGGAGTCAACCGGGTTGGTGAGGGCGATGGGCTCAACTATGCGGGAGACAGCGCCTTGATCGACCCCTGGGGTGAAACACTAGTCTCAGGCGCATCCAGTGAGGTCCTTTTGATAGCTGATGTGCATGCTGAGGTAGTCGCGGAGACCAGAACAACATTTCCGGTGCTCCAAGATCGACGCAGTTAGCTGGGAAAGTTTCTAGCTTCATCATTTTTAACATTGGAGGAAAGAATGAGCTTCGTAGAAATTCGGACATATGAGCTGAAACCGGGAATGGCTAATTCATACGTTGGTCTATATCTGGAAGAAGGTTTTGAAATTCAAAAAAGCC
>DJZU01000047.1 GCA_002448715.1 Candidatus Neomicrothrix sp. UBA6944
GAGTTCTAGAAGGCGCAATAGATTTTCGCCTGTTACGCCCCGCTGTTTAGCGGCTTCGTCGTAGGTGTTGCGAAACTGTTTCTCAGTAATGCCGTAGGTGAAGCGGGCCTTTTGTTTTTCTTGGAGTTGGACGAGGTACTCGGAGTTCTGGCTACGTCTGCGGCCGCGACCGTGTTCACCTGGCGGATACGGCCGTCTATCTAACGCTTTGGTCTCACCCTCGGTGCCCCAGACGTTGATCCCGAGACGTCGTGAAACTCGCGCTTTGGGTCCGGTGTAACGTGCCATCGCTTAGACCCTCCGTCGTTTCGGTGGTCGGCAACCGTTATGGGGAACGGGTGTCATGTCTTTAATGCCTGTGATTTCTATACCGGTGTTTTGTATTGAGCGGATCGCTGTTTCTCTACCCGAGCCAGGTCCTTTGACTTGGACATCAACTCGACGCACTCCGTGTTCCATGGCTTTGCGGGCGGCTTGTTCCGCTGCTTGTTGGGCGGCGAATGGGGTCGATTTTCTTGAGCCTTTAAAGCCAACGTTGCCAGCTGAAGCCCATGAAACGACGTTACCTTGCTGGTCGCTGAAACTAATGATGGTGTTGTTAAAGGAACTTTTGATGTGTGCGACGCCGTGTCCGACGTTCTTGCGTTCTTTTCGGCGGGGGCGCCGTGCTGCTGGTTGGGGATTAGCCATGGTGTTCTTTCAGTTCGTTTCTTGGCCGGTGGCTACTTAAGGACTTTCTTCTTACCCGCAACAGTCTTTCGTGGACCTTTGCGTGTACGGGCGTTGGTGTGGGTGCGTTGCCCACGCACGGGCAAGCCACGACGGTGCCGGATTCCTTGGAAGCAGCCAATCTCGATCTTGCGCTTGATGTCTTGGGCTACGTCTCTTCGAAGGTCTCCTTCAACGGTGTAGTTCTCGTCGATGAAGTTGCGTACTTTAACCACTTCTTCGTCTGTGAGGTCGCGCACGCGGGTCGCTCGGCCGATATTGAGCGCTTCGCATATATCTGATGACCTGGTGCGTCCGATCCCGTAGATATAGGTGAGGGCTACCTCTACGCGTTTTTCTCTTGGGATGTCTACACCTGCGATACGTGCCATATCCAAAAACTCCTATCCCTGGCGTTGCTTATGTCGCGGATTGCTGCAAATAACTCGAATTCGACCATGACGACGAATGACTCGGCATTTGTCACACATCTTTTTGACGCTGGGTCGAACCTTCATTGGGATACCTGTTGCTGGGGCCACGAGGTGTACAACACCTCAGTCGTGCGGCCGAGTGCGGACGCGGCACCGTTGGATAGACCAACAAGCCGAACAATGAGCATACCGGGAGGTGCTTCAGGCACCAATCTCAGCGCCATAGTTAGCGCCTACTTTCAATTGCGTAGACTATGCGGTCTTGCACATCTTTTTCAGTCCCTAGGCCATCAACTGAGACCAAAATTCCTTGTGAAGAGTAGAAATCGAGCAAGGGAGCCGTCTCGGCTTGATATAGCTCTAGCCGTCGCGCGATGGCTTCAGGCGAGTCATCATCTCGGCCTCGTGTGAGCATTCGTTGGGTAACGACGTCGTCAGGAACTTCGATGTTGATGGCGACGTCGATACTGTCGATCGCGAGCATTTCCATAAGGCCGCGAGCTTGCGCGTCGGTTCGAGGAAAGCCGTCCAGGAGAAAACCGTTGTTAACGTCTGATTGGGCCAGACGTTCTTCGACGATCCCCAGGATGAGGTCATCCGATACGAGATCTCCAGCTTCCATTACTTCCTTCGCCTTAAGCCCTAACTCGGTGCCCTCGGCTACGGCAGCACGCAGGATGTCCCCCGTGGAAATGTGAGGAATTCCGTAGTGGTCTACTAACAGTGCGCATTGGGTGCCTTTCCCGGCGCCTTGTTTTCCGAGGATCACGAGTCGAGTCATTGGGTACGTCCGGGCTACTTAAGAAAGCCTTCATAGTTGCGCTGAAGCAACTGGCTGTCTACCTGCTTCATGGTCTCTAGCGCCACGCCAGCCGCTATAAGGATCGACACGCCTCCAAAGCCAATCGCAGCGCCGCCGCCGCCCATTGCTCCTAAATCGCTAGTGAGGGATAGCAGGACTGTGGGAATTAATGCGACGAAAGCTATGAAGAGAGCTCCAGGCAGAGTGATTCGGTTGAGGATCTTGGCTAGGTAGCGTTCTGTTTGCGGTCCAGGGCGAACGCCAGGCACGAAGCCGCCTTGTTTGCGGATGTTGTCAGCTTGTCGCACTGGGTCAAACGAGATCGCCGTATAGAAGTAAGCAAAGCCGACGATGAGCATGCCGAAGAAAAGGATGTAGACAATGCTGTCTGGCTGGGTTAGATAGTCGTTCACGAAGGTTTGGAGCCACCCCCAATTAGCGACATTGGATAGCAAAATGGGGAGGAATAGGATTGAGCTTGCGAAGATGACTGGGATGACGCCGGACTGGTTGACCTTCAGCGGTATGTAGGTGTTTTGTCCTCCATACATTTTTCTGCCGACTTGGCGTTTTGAGAATTGGACGGGGATGCGGCGCTGACCTTGCTCTATGAAGATAATGGCTACCATCATTGCTATGGCGACGATTATCGCCGCTCCTAGATAGAAGTTTCCTTCTACTGCTCGTAAGCGGGCTCCGTCGAATGGAATTGTCGATACCACTGACGCGAAAATCAGCAACGACATACCATTTCCAACTCCACGTTGGCTGATGAGTTCGCCCATCCACATGAGAAGAGCTGTTCCGGCGGTGAGCGAGAGAATAACCAAAGAAACGCGTGGGAAGGTGAAGTCTGGAATGACGATCACAGCGCTGGTGTTTCCTAAGGCTGTGCCTTGACCTCGGCCGAAAATAAAGGTGATGCCAGTTGCCTGGATGAAGGCAATCGCAAGTGTTAGGTATCGGGTGTACTGAGTGATCTTGCGCTGCCCCACTGCGCCTTGTTGTTGTAATTGTTCGAGGCGTGGAATGGCGACGGTCAAGATCTGGATAATGATCGATGCTGTGATGTACGGCATGATCCCTAGGGCAAAGATCGCAAAGTTTGTTAGCGCTCCGCCCGAAAACAGATTTAGAAGGGCGAGCACTCCACCGGTTTGGTCAGCTTGTTCTCGAAGCGATAAAATCGCGTCGAAGTCAATACCCGGCACGGGTACTTGAGATCCGAGTCGGTAGGCGCCAAGGATCGCGATAGTGAACAAGATCTTTCCTCGAAGATCTGGAAC
>DJZU01000106.1 GCA_002448715.1 Candidatus Neomicrothrix sp. UBA6944
CGGCGTTGAATTTCTTCGATCGAAGCTCGAAGGCAAAAGATCCGCCCCGTCGAACCTAAAACTTTTGCACAGTATTCATCCAACATCATCCGCCCACCGGTGGCGATGACTAGCCCACTGGAGGTTTCAAGTTCAGTAGCAACATCTCGTTCCATCTGACGGAACTCTGCTTCCCCCTTATGTTCGAAGATTTGTTCGATAGAGCCATGTCGTTCCACGATCATGGCATCAGTGTCTACGAAGTTGAGAGAGCGTCGATGCGCAAGAGAACGCCCAACACTGGACTTCCCGCTGGCCATAAAGCCGGTCAATATGACATTGAACTGCTGCGAACCCACAACTAACAGCGTACGTGCAAGCGTCGCTTGAGGATCTACCGAATTAGAACGGCATCCTTATAACCGTGTCTGTCGTTGAGTATTTAATTGCTCTTCTAGTTCTCACAATCGGCGGCGGAGTGCAAGCCACCCTAGGGATAGGCGCCGGACTAGTAGCCGGACCGACTCTGACAGTCATTGATCCCGCCTTAGTTCCCGGACCTCTTTTGGCCATGGGAATGATCGTCACTGTCCGCAACGCCATTGGTGATCGAAGATCAACAGATCTGACTGCTTGGCGGAGGGCTGTCTTCGGCGCTCCGATTGGTTTAGCGCTGGGGGTTATCTTTCTCTCCTACATCGACGAAGACGCTTTGTCTCTAGTAATCGGTTCTTTCGTTTTGGTCACGGTCGGGCTGCAAGTAGGAGGTCTCCGTCCCCCTAGGAGCGTGTTGGCGAATTACCTGGCCGGCTCTGCCACAGCGTTTTCTTCAACGGTCGCCGCCTTACCCGGACCCATGTTCGTCATTTTCCACGGACATAGGGAACCAGGAACGGTTCGGGGCACGATGGCAACGTTCATGCTCGTCATCACACCCGTGATACTGATGCTTCTCGCTCTCGATGGACGGTTCGGTTTGCGGCACATAGCTCTAACCGCATCACTCATCCCAGGCATGTTTCTTGGTCTGGCGTTAGGAAAGATTTTGAGACCTAGGGTCGCTGTGCACCGATTTCGCGCCGTGATTTTGACCGTCGCTTCCTTGAGCGCGGTTGCACTAATCGTTAAGACCCTTATTTCCTAGGTCTTAATACAGTTCTCCCCGCATACCTGCTGCGAGTTCCTCTTCGTCCCAGTAGCCGATCATAATGCCGCGCTTCGCCGTGCTCCCTGGCTCACTAGTGGCGTTTATCCACTCGTCGCTGTAGGTCGTGTCGTGTCGACGGCTGCGAAACCACGAAAAGAGTTGCTCATGTAGGTCGGCCACAACCCGCTCAAAGCTCGGGTCGCTACATCTTTCATATTGCTCATCAGGATCCTCTTGCAGGTCATACAAAAGATTGGGACCGACTTCACTTAGGACGTACTTGTATCGCTCGTTTCGAAGCATCGTCGCCCTTTGCAGTCTGGGCGAATCAACCCCAGGAACGTGGCGAGCCATTTCCAAGAAACCCCAGTCAGCTTCACACACAACGAAATCACGTCTAGTGCTCTCTTGCCCACGAATGACCGGCATCAACGACTCACCTTCAAGCCACTGGCTCCGACTCTCGTTCTCACCTCCGAGGGCTTCCACGAAAGTGGGGAGCAGATCTATAGCTTCTACAAGCTCATTGGTGACCGTGCCCCTGGTGCAATCAGCTTGGGGTCGAGGGTCCACAATGATCATCGGCACCCTGACTACCTCTTCGTTAATCCAGTCTTTTTCGCCCATCCAATGATCACCCATGTACTCACCGTGATCAGACGTGAAGACGATCATGGTGTCATCGGTTCGCCCTAAACGATCCATCTCAGCGAATAACCGACCTAGGTGGTCATCGATTTGCTTCACCAATCCGAGATAAGTAGGTAACACCAGACGGCGAGTCTCCGGTCTCGACATCGCCCTTCCTATCCGTGATTTATGCAACGCCTGAATTACTGGGTGTGAGGTTGCGAGCTCTGCCTCAGTTCTATTGGGAGGCGGCAGCTCCTCGTCTTTATACATAGCGTGATAGGGGTCCGAGACAACGTAAGGCCAATGAGGCTTGATGAAACTGAGATGCAAACACCAACGGTCGTTGCCGGCATTTCGCATGAAATTGATCGCCCGATCTGTCATGTATGCAGTTTCGGACAACTCATCCGGAACGATCGCTGGAAACGGGGCGGAACGCAGTAGCCAGCCAGAACACAATTCTCCGTTCTCGTCCAGAACACTGTTAGCTACCGAGTGCCAGGGGTTTGCGCCATCAAACCCGTGCGAACGCAAAAATTCGTTATACGGCAGATCAGTTCGTACCCGCACATCAGGATGCAAACCATCGTCATGTTCTTCTGGGGAGAAACCACACTCGGAAAGAAATAACCATTCCGGGGAGTTAGCCGGTATCGCCAAGCGTTCACGTGCCTCTTCATCTGGGCGCATATGTGTTTTCCCGACTAATACCGCTGGTACCCCGATTTCTCGAAGGTGATCACCCATCGTTTTTTGGGTGACTTCCAACGGCACCTGATTCCATCGAGCTCCGTGGCTGATCACATACCTACCGGTGTAATAACTCATCCGTGACGACCCGCAGACGGCTCCATTCACGAACGCCTGGTTGAAACGGACTCCCCTAACCGCCAAACGATCGATATTAGGTGTCTCTACAAACGGGTGGCCCGCGCAACTCAGCGCATCCCAGCGAAGCTGATCGCACATGATGAACAGCACATTTTGTACTGGTGCAGCATCCGAATCTTGTTCGGGTTTGTTCATTAAGACACGTCCTCAACTAGGTCTCGATTGAGTTCACCTATCGAGCCGACGCCTGACAGTGCCATGGTGTGCTCTACGCCAGCGCGCAGAAATTCCAACACCCAATCGACGCCACGCTCCCCCGCTGCTCCAAGCGCATAAAAATATGCTCGACCAATCATGCAAGCATCCGCTCCTAGCGAGACCGCTTTGACAATGTCGCTACCCCGCCTGATACCTCCATCACAGATCACCGCTGCGCGGCCCGCGACGGTATCGGCAACGGGCGCTACGAGATCAATAGGGGCGGGCGCGTAGTCAAGTTGTCGACCACCGTGATTTGACAGAATTACACCATCTACACCCATCCCGGCAGCTATTTCTGCGTCCTCAACTGTCTGAACGCCCTTGATCATGACCATTCCTGGCCAGTTATCTCGAAACCATTCAATGTCACGCCAAGACAGGGCGGGGTCGAATTGACTGTTGATGTAGTCGGAAAGCGTCACCGGGGTAGAACCATCTCCCACTGAAGAGTTACCTTTTACGTTGGCAAACTGGATGGGGTCTGATTTAAGA
>DJZU01000103.1 GCA_002448715.1 Candidatus Neomicrothrix sp. UBA6944
TGGGTCACGGATGAGGACCTACATGGCCTCTACGACCGCGTAGTAGATAAGAACCACAATCGAATCGATTACATCATGTCGGTGCACTCACTGAACCCGAGAGGCTTAGCTGCCCACGACGCCGTCTATAGATCAGCAATGGCAGGAACGCGCAGTCTCCGCAAAGTAGAGCGCGAACTCATCGCGCTAGTAGTGAGCCTGGAGAACGAATGTCATTACTGAATAGTGCACCATCGGCGCGGTCTGCGTCTCCTCCTCAAAGACGACTCGCTAGCAGAAGCGATCGAGGAAGACTGGCGGTCGGCGCCGTTGAGTCAAAAACGTAAAGCAATGCTCGAATACGCGACGAAGCTAACACTCACCCCTAGCGAGGTCACCGCTAGCGATGTCGAAGCCTTACGTGGCGTCGGGTTCAGTGATCGAGACGTCCTCGACATAGTTGAAGTAACCGCCTACTACGCCTACGCCAACCGCGTCGCCGATGGGCTCGGTATTTCCACTGAGTCGTGGATCAGCGACTGAACTGGATTCGCAGCCCTTTATGGCTTGTCAGATCACGTTTCGGATTGATCATCAAAGTGAGGGGCGACTTCTTCGGCGAATCGGTTAATTGCTTCCAACCGCCCATCATTACCGCGACCTAAAACGAAAAACGCTGCGTGGTCCAAACCCACTTCTGCATATTGACCAATCTGGTCAATCACTTGTTCTGTTCCGCCACCAATCTCACCTTCACTGAGGTTACCGCCGTCAAAGTTCAACCGAAAAAGACTCGTCAGCTCTAGATCTTCAGAGTTGCGGTCAACGATCTCACACTCTGTTTTCACTGCATCCCATTGTTGGGAAAGCAGATCCGGGTGCGCGAAGGCAGAGTGGAACGCGTCGCCGAATTTCGCAGTTCGCTTAAAGGCCGCTGATGAATGACCCCCGACCCAAACCGGAATGTGGTTGTTGACCGGCTTGGGGCTAAACCCGATATCACGAAATTGTGTCCACGTCCCGTTGTAGGTCGACAGGCCTTCGCCAAACAGTTCTTGGAACACTTCTAATGTTTCATCGGCTCGAGAGCCTCGCTGATCCCATGGTCTGCCCACAGCCTCAAATTCTTCCTTCATCCAACCGACCCCTACTCCCATAATCGCTCGCCCATTGGAGAGATGATCAAGGGTCGCCCAACTCTTCGCCTGTTGCACCGCGCCTCGATACCCCAAGATGAGAACGGTGGTTCCAAGCAGAACCCGCTCGGTTATTCCCGCTACAAATTGGAGTGTCCCGATGCAATCCAACCATGCACTCCCTGCTTCAGGGAATCCGCTGTTGTCGTCTGCGTATGGGTACTTCGACTTCAACGTGGCGGGATCGGGCCAGGCGATGTGGTCACTTGACCACACCGACGCGTACCCCAACTGCTCTGCTGTTGTAGCGATACGAATCATGGCTGCTCGGCTCGGATCGCGGCCAGCGTCGGGTAAATGAACACCGAATTTCATGAGATTTTTTCCTTCGTTGGCAAGCGACCCTAGAAGATCTCTAGCAAGTCGCGCTGCACGACCTGCTCGAATGTCTCTACGCTGCTGTCCATGAAGAAGGAGGACTTCTACCGGAACGCCCGCCATGACCTGCCCGGTCCACTCGCGGGGGTACGAATTATTGACGCTACGACTGCTTGGGCGGGACCAATGGCGTCATGCTTGCTGGCTGACTATGGGGCTGACGTAATCAGAGTCGCTATGCCTGGCGATGAAGGCTTGCCATGGCAGCCCTTCATTGGCGGTACTTCGCGATCTTTCGCAGAGGAAACCATAAATCGTAATAAGCGCAGCGTCGCGATAGACCTCCGCCGACCCGAAGGGGTTGAAGCATTTCTGGCACTTGTAACTTCAGCAGACGTTGTTGTCGAAAACTTCAAACCCGGAACCTTCGCGGGGTGGGGCATTGGATACGACGACTGCCGAAAAGTAAAGCAAGACATTGTGTATCTGTCAGTGAGCGGATGGGGACAGTTCGGCCCTGAATCGCAACGACCGGGCTACGACCCAGGCGCATTAGCCCATAGCGGCTGGATGGCCCTCAACGGAGAGAAAGATGGCGCCCCTTCGAAAGCCCCAACCTTTCTTGCTGATGACCTCTCGGGATTGCATGGGGCACTCGCTGTACTCGCGGCTCTTCATCACCGTGATGCGACAGGAGAAGGGCAACACGTAGATGTATCACTGCTCGACTCAATCATTTACCAATCAAACGGGTACCTCACTCTGGGAGCTACAGGTGATTCGCTCGAACGGTGGGGAAGTGAGGTCAGAGTGTGCGCGCCGACCAACTGTTACGAGTGCAGCGACGGACACGTTTTCATGGCGCTCATTCTTGATTCCCATTGGGTTCGACTCACCGAAGTACTTGGCTGCCCCGAATTAGGGAAAGACCCTCGCTACCTCACCAATGAAGATCGTGTCGCGCACAGAACAGAAGTTGACTCATTGGTAGCGGATTGGTGTCGAGATCGCCCCAAAGAAGAAGTGGTATCTGCGATTGATTCGGCTGGCATCGTCATTTCAGCGGTAAATACGTTCGCGGACGCCGCGCAGGACCCTCATGTGCTCGAACGGGATCTCTTGCAACAAACGACACTCATTGATGGATCTTCCGCGCCCCTGACTGGACCTGCCGCGAAGTTCAGTCGGACGCCAGTACGAGTGAGACACGGTGCTCCACGTCCGAATCAGCACACCGACGAAATCCTCGAAGAAGTAGGCGTTACCCAAGAGCAACTTGCCCAACTTCGCGACGCTGGAATAATTGATTAAGGAATTAGCGTTCGCTGTCCCTCCTTGGTGTCAACATGTAGTGCATGGGAACCATCCTTGTAATCGTCGTAGGGGCGTTGGCGGCTGCCGTTGGTTATCTGTTAAGCCAACTGCGCAATAAAGCGGCGGTCACCGAAGAACGAGAACCCGAAGTCCGACTAGATACCGACAGCATTGTTACGGCCGTAAAAGAAGCTGTGGACGCACAAGTGAATCAAGCAGCACAGGCAGCGCTTAAGACGAATAACGAACTAGCTGGTCAACTAATTGACGAACGAACTCGTACCCTCGAAGAACAAACAAAAAACCTTTTGCAACCCGTTGCTGAACAGATGAATCAACTCAAGACTTCTGTTGGAGAGTTGAAGTCCACATACGAGAAAAACAAAGGTTCTTTTGAAAGCTCCAGCCACAATTTAGTTGAACAAATTAATGAGTTGAGTTCCCGAACTAGTGCGCTAGCCGGAGCGCTGAAATCTCCGTCAGCGCGAGGCGCCTGGGGCGAAAACCAGTTAAGAAATATCATCGATCTCGCGGGCATGGCGTCTTTCTGTGATTTCTCAGAGCAGTTCACGGCAGCCGGCGATGACGGGACGCTGCGACCCGATCTAACGGTAAGGCTACCCAACGGCGCTTTTTTGGTCGTTGATTCCAAAGTCCCACTATCTGCGTATCTTCGAATGCAAGAACTCGAAGACCCCATCGCCCGAGAAGCTGAACTAAAAGGCCATGTAAAAGCTGTACAGGCGCACGTTAAAGCGCTCTCCGATAAGCAGTACTGGGCGTTGTTTGATGATGCACCTGATTTCGTTGTCATGTTTGTTCCCGGCGAGTCCTTCTTGGCCGATGCCGTCAGAGCGGAAGCTGGGCTGATTGACGAAGCAATGCGTCAGCGCGTCATCATCGCTTCACCCATGAGTCTGATGGCGCTGTTGTTAACCATTGCGCGAGGTTGGCAAACAACACAATTAGCTGAAAATGCGAAGAAGGTAGAAGAGCAAGGCCGCGAGTTGCATCGTCGAGTAGGCACAACCTTGGCTGCTATGGCGAAAACCGGTCGAGGATTGGAAAGTGCGACTAAGGCGTACAACGAAATGGTGGGCAGCGTTGAAAGCAGAGTGCTGCCTACTCTGAGGCGATTCAATGAGCTAGGTGTCGCAGGTGAGGAACTCCCTGCGGTAAAGCCAGTTGAATCTGCCACGCGTAACGTCACAGCTCGAGAACTTGAAGTCCCCGCTGATGAAATCGATTAGATCTGACTCAAAGTCAGTTGATGCTGCGAGCCACTTCTACGAATGGATGAATGTTCTCCAAATTCGAATCAAGGTGTTTGCTGCCTTGTCGTAAGAACGGAATTAGCAACTGCGTGACTCCTGCTTCTGCATATGCCTCAACCATTGAAGGATCCATTTGGTCGTTGACTGCTCCGATGTGGATTTCAAGTTCTTCGATTGAACGGTTTTCCGCTTCTAGAAAATCTTTCAAACGCGAAACCATTTCTCGGCTCTCATCGGGTGACAGGTTGATTCCATACCAGCCCGCGCCATAGCGAGCCGTGCGTTGGAGAGCAGCGTCGGAGTGTCCGCCAACACAAATTGGAATTCCTCCCTCCTGAACGGGTTTGGGGTGCATACGACAATCCGGCAACTGATACATGTCGCCTTCAAATGAGCTGAGTTCGTCGTTCCATAGGGTCTGGATCACCTCGAGGTACTCGTCACAACGTCTACCGCGGTTGGGCCAGGGAGCGCCGCAGGCTTCAAATTCTTCCCAGCTCCAGCCAACTCCGACTCCGAAGTCGAGTCGTCCGTTCGACAAGAAGTCCAGGGTTGCGTATTCCTTGGCTGCGTAAACGGGGTTGTTCTGGGGAAGGATGCATATGCCGGTGCCGAGCCGAAGCGTGGACGTGCACGCCGCTAAGAAACCGATGCTGCTCACCATGTCCATCAAGCCTGAACCTTCCGGAAATCGAAAAACTCCGTCTGGTGTTCCTGGGTATTTGGATTGGTAGCTATCAAATAGGACAACGTGCTCCCCGAGCCAGAATGAGTGAATTCCCATTGCCTCTGCTCTTTGACCGAACTCCCGCAGAAACTCAGGTGTCGCAACGGGCGAACGTAACGGAGTGAAAAGACCTATTTTCATGGAACTGATTCTTTCTGTTGAGGAGAACCCAGCTGCTTAAGGCGCTGTAGTTATCTTCGGATGAGCGTAGCCGGGCGGCTGGGTGGGGCTCTGATTGGCAACTATCCGCAACCATCATTGAAAAGTTCAACGAAAACCTGAGCGGACGGAATCAGAAATATATGTATATCTTTCGGTCACGTCGTCGACCCGCAGATAATGGAGTCAGCACCCTTCTACGATGAGAAACATCAAACTGGCTCAATCCAGATGTATGGGACCCATGAAACGACTCGCACTCCCACTCCTGGCCGCACTCATGTTGTTGGCAGGATGCTCAACCGACGGTCCCTATCCGAAATCGAATCCATACGAACAATGCGAGAACCTTGGGGACCGTGTGCTGATCGACGGCGTGCTGGTTTCATGCGAAGGAACGATGTTCACTCCAACCACCGTAAATGACGATGACATGCTCGACCCTAAGTTCAGTGCCCCTGACGAAGCGGAGGACAAAACCTATGCGCTTGGAATCGTTAAACCGGAAGAAACTGCAGTTTCGTCCGGGTTTCCCCACATCTGCCAAGCCTGGGAAGGAATCCAAAACCGACCTGCCTTAACTGAACTGGAACGACTCGCCAGTCACGACCTCGTGATTTCAACGCCTCACGTTCTGAACCTGGGCTGGGTCCGCACCGATGAACAGCCCTATACAGGGTTATCGACAACTCTTGAAGCGACATGGAACGGTAGCCCTTCCGTGAAGAAAGACGCCCTCCGCGAACTCAACCCCAATTTCACGTTCATAGTTTCTGTGTTCTATCGAGAAGGATCCTTTGTCGGGGATGAGGACACGATCACCGACCTATGGAAATTCGGTGACTACCCACCTGATTCCCCATTTTGGATTCGAGACGAGGCAGGTGAACCGGTTCCTGCGTTCGGCCGTGACGACAACCTCGACGGAACTATCCAACCCGAAGAGATCCAGTTGGTCTTGGTCGACTTCCGCAACCCAGATCTGATCGAACTGATAGCCCAGAAAGCCCTCATCCTCGATCAGAGCGGCGTGGTTGACGGCATCTTCTTGGACTGGTGGAGCGAACGCCACCGCACAGCAGGGTCGTTCCTTGACTGGGAAGAGTTCTATATGACGTTGGAGGAAGAGGTAGAGGCACGGCTCGCCATCTTGCGACGCATCCGCGAATTAGTCAGCGACGATTTTCTGATCGTAGGGAACACCAACCAATGGACCGCACCCCTGTCAGCTCCCTACATGAACGGCATGTTCATGGAATCAGTGAAAGCCGACATGTTTTCGGGATATACCACCCAAGAGCTGCAAACCATCGAGGAATCTCTGTATTGGGGATCAGAAAACCTGAGAGAACCCAGGGTGAGTTGTTTAGAAGGTTGGAGAGTTGTCTACAACTACGCAGAAACAGACCACGACGCACAGATCTCGGAACGAAACTCCGAAGAGAATCAACGCCAGATGCGTCTCGTCACCACGCTCAGTTTGACCCATTCCGACAGCAACGTCGTATTTGGTGCTGACCCCGTAGAGGCACACGCACACAACTGGTATGAGTTCTGGGACGCAGATCTCGGTCAAGCTGTGGGACCGAAACGGACAACATACCAAGGCATTGAGGGTCTGTTCATTCGAGAGTTCACCAACGGTTACGCCGTCTACAACCGGTCAGGTTCAGTGCAGGAGGTCACCTTCGACCGTGAATATCAGGCGGTTTCTCAAGCCCACACTGGTAACGCCCATCTGGTCCCCAACATGGACGGTGAAATTTTCCTCGCCTCGCTGCAGTAACTAGCCGTAACAACTGATGTCAGATCCCTCAGTCAAGATGGTCAAAGTGCCACACTCGATCACAATGCCTGACGATGAGTTGCTCTCAGAGGATTTCTTCTCCTCAAAGTCCAACTCAGATTTAGCTTCGATGATGCAACTCATCGTTGCCGAACAGCAGAAGAGGGCCGTAGAAGGATCGGAACCAGACGCGCTACTTGAGCAAGGCTTCGCGGATGGTTTCAAACCAAACGGACTTCCCCATGACCCCTGGATCGTCGATGGGATACTTATTTGTCCAGGCGCGGTAAATGACAGAAGCGCAACTTCTCATGACTGTGGATTCGTGGTCTTCGACGAACACTGGTGCTGGGAACACCCCGACGTTCTCCTAGACGACGTCCGATACATTGACGGCCCTAAGCGACGTCAACGTTCCGTCTCTCTTATACCTGTGTTTGAGGGACTGGAGTTCGACCTGGTCATATCCCGAGCATCGTCGGGTCAACACAAGATGCGATCCGCGACAGCGTTCCGCGTCGTGGACAGCTGTCTTGAAGTAGTGCGTAACAGGACACCAAAGAAGACTTCCAGCCACCGCCACTAATCACCCAAAAGCTAGAGACAAGACCAACCCAACGGCGAGAGACAACGAGATCAGGTACGCCACCTTGCGGTAAGCATCTCGCTTTCCTTGAGCGTAAGTACGATCAAGATCTGAGGTCATCGACGGCCCCGCTGGTTGCTGTTGCCTACGTGCCACGACTTGCAGGACTTGCTCTGGTGGGAGCTCATAGGAGCGAACTTCTCTCGTCTGAACCTGGGAACTGGGTCTCCATGATCACAAAACTTTAGCTGGTTACAGCACATTGTCGTGTGCGCGCATCTGGGAAGACTGATTTGAACAGGAACAAACCTATGCCTGCTGCGTCAAATTCCAAGGATCTCAAATGACAGCAACTCATGCGCTGAAAGGCACTGTTCACTGCAAGGCGGCTACGGTCGGTCTATGGTCAGAATCTTTCAACAAATGGTGGCACGACCCGATTCGAGCCAAACCGCTGTCCGGCTAGAGGAACAGGGTTTCGATGGGGTGTCCTTCGTCGACTCACAAAATCTTTCCGGCGATGTGTACGTGGCTATGACCACAGCCGCGCAAGCTACAGAAACGCTCCAGGTGAGTTCTGGAGTTACCAACCCAGTAACACGACACCCTGCTGTTACCGCTGGCGCCGTAGCGAGTGTGAATCGGTTAGCCCCAGGCCGCGTGCAGCTCGGCATCGGGCGTGGAGACTCGGCTTTGGCACATCTAGGTAGGGCACCGGCACGTGTGGCTGATTTTGAACGCTATCTCCAGGCGGTCCAGGCCTATCTTCGAGGTGAAGAAATCCCCTTCGAAGAATTGAATTTCGGTGAAACTCTGGCTCCGCTCGTCGATGAACTTGAATTGGCAGATACCGCAGGGACCAGCAAGATTTCTTGGCTCCCTGGGTCTGCGGGCAAGGTCCCTATTGAGGTGTCGGCGACCGGCCCCAGAGTCATCAGCGCTGCAGCGCGACACGCGGAGCGAGTCATGTTTGCCTTAGGTGCTGATCCGGAACGAATCGAATGGGGAATCCAAATTGCCCGTGATGCGCGCATTGAAGCTGGACTTGATGCAGACGAACTGGCATACGGCGCGTATATAAACGTGGTGTGTCACTCGGATTTAGAGCGAGCGAGAGACTTGGTGCGTGGAGGACTATCGACCTTCGCACGTTTCTCAGTGATGCACGGCGAAGTTATTGGACCGGTGTCAGATGCTCAGCGCAAGGTTATGAACGAACTTCATGAGAACTACGACATGAAGAGTCACACACGTGCTGATAGCCAACAGGCTTCGGTGTTAACCCCGGAATTTGTAGACAGTTACGCAATAGTCGGAAATCCCGAAGTATGCATTGAAAAGGTGGGCATGCTCGAGACACTAGGTCTCGACAAACTCATTTTCGTCGGGGCGACAATGGGTACCAACAGAGATATCGCCGAGCAGTCCGACACCCTCATCCGTGACGAAGTGTTGCCCAGTTTGGCTCACTAAAGCGAGTCTAGAAGCGCCCGACTGTACATATTCGCAGCGTGATCCCAAGTCAATATTGCGTGCGAACGCGCTGCATTTACATCACGCCACAGACGTTGTATCGGTTCATCGGCGCGCATAGCGTTCGCTCCACTTGCCTCATACAGACGATCAACTGCGCTAGCCAGAGTTTTTACTCCAAAACCGCAGTCTCTGATTATGGATGCGTTGAGCACCGCGTCGACGTTTTCGACCGCACCCAATTGATCCAGACGCGCGGCTGCGTCGTACAGTAGTAATTCCGCAGCGTGAATCTCAGCAGTGGATTCTGCGAGCCGGTAGCCGGCAGCCGGATCGTTGCGTTGAACATCCCCAAGTGCCACCAGAAAGTGATCATCGAGTCGCTCTTGGAAACGACGTACCGCAGCTTTTGCGGCACCGATAACAGGAGCGGCCAAGACGAGAATCGCTGTCGTGCGCCACGGGCATGTATACAGAGGGCCGCCGTAATGTAATTGCCCTGGGGCTCTGCGAGTCATCGTTTCAGTAACTCGCAAAACTCGATGAGAGGGCACAGCGACTTCGTCGGCGATTACCAAATCCTTGCTACCGGTGCCCCTGAGACCGACCACATCCCAGGACCTGTGATCGATGATGACGTCTTCAGCAGGAAGTGCGCAAATGACGGGCGTGACTTCCTCGCCGGGAAGAAAACCGCCAACACTTAACCATGGTGCGTGATCGCAACCTGAACCGAACCCAAAGCGACCAGAAACGATGACATCGTCTCCTTCTTGCCGAAACTGCGTTTTCGGAACGATGGAAGCGCTCACCAGATTCGTCGGATCTTCCCAGATCTCGTGCTGACCTTCGATAGGCATCTGCGCCAGCATCCAACCGTGAGCACTCCAGACAGCAAGACACCAAGAAGTCGCCATGCAATATTCACCAGCTACTGCGACAGCACGCATGTGATTCTCAATGCTTGACTGGGCTCCACCAAAGTCGGTTGGCTGTAGAAGACGAGCCGCGCCGATAGTCCTTATATCAGCTGCGTTATCGGCATCTATGCAGCCAACTTCGTCAGCCAACGCAGATTTCTTCTCCCATGAAGGACCCACAGAGTGAAGGCCATCAATAACCGATTCAAGATTCACAACACCCACCCTAGAGAGCCTAAGGCCCCCTGAGTCAACAACTAGAAAGATTCCTTGTCGCTGTCGTCGCTATGGTGGCAACCACAGAACTTTCGATCGGGGTGTCATGGGACGTGTAGACGGCAAAGTAATAATCATTACGGGGGGCGCGAGAGGCCAGGGCGCCGCTGAAGCTGAGTTGTTCCGTGACGAAGGCGCCCAAGTTGTCATCACCGATGTCCTCGAAGAACAAGGCGGACAAACAGCAGCCACTTTAGGAGTTGACTTTTTGTTACATGACGTGTCGTCAGCCTCAGAGTGGGACGTCGTTGTTTCAGATGTAATTGACCGCCATGGACGCATCGACGCCCTCATTAACAATGCGGGCATCTTGAGAGGCGCAAGACTCGTCAATACCAGTGACGAGATATGGGACCAAACGATTGCGATCAACCAAACAGGGGTTTTCTATGGAATGAGAGCAGTCGCACCTCAAATGATTGAGCAAGGTTCAGGATCGATTGTCAACATCAGCTCCGTAGCCGGCTTAGAAGCCACTTTCGCATCGATGGCCTACGGAGCTACAAAGTGGGCTGTTCGCGGCATGAGTAAAATAGCTGCCCTTGAACTTGGGCGGCATAACGTTCGAGTGAACTCGATTCATCCTGGACTCATCAACACCGACATGACTTCTGAGTTCGACAAAGACCGCATGGTCCGTTCGATCCCGCTGGGGCGTGAGGCTGAGCCTTCAGAAGTTGCTGCAGTTGCTCTTTTTCTTGCTTCCGATGACTCAAGTTACTGCTCCGGTCAAGAATTCACCGTCGACGGCGGCATGCACCGATAGGTGAGCAACACTTTCGACGCCTTCAAAGTTAGGTATTTCCCACTGATCTTTGCATCAGGGTGGACGTGGAATTTGTCGCGATGGGGAGTGTCCTTTATTGGACCTTTCATCGCCAATGACCTGACCGGATCCGCTCGCATGGTGCAACTCGCGGGCGTGGCCCTTTGGTCCCCATTGCTGTTCGGGGGAGCAGTCGGCGGCTGGGTGTCAGACCGCTTTGACCGCCGCAAGATTGTAATTGGGCAGTTCTTTGTGACTATCCCAGGGCTCATCATCCTCGGCGGGATAGAACTCGCAGGAAGACTTCAGCTATGGATGATCTACCCTGTTCTATTCGTCACCGGTGTCGGATGGGTCTTTGACATGGTTGGCCGACGAGTGATCGTGTACGACGTCGTTGGTTCAGAAAAAATTGACAACGCCTTAGCGATCGAAAGTAGCGGCACTGCGATTTCCCTGGCCCTGGGCGCAGTAGCCGGTGGATCACTAATTCAAGCTTTGAGTGTTGGGTGGGCGCTGATTTTCATGGGCGCCTTGCAGGTGATTTCTTTAGCGACGTTCACAGCGGTTCCACGGTTGGCGCGGCGGCAACAAGCGACAGCGACTGGCGTTTCAGCACTGTTAGAGGGAATCCGGATGCTGAGAACCGAGAAAGGTCTCATTTCCGTTCTTGGGGTGACTGCGTTCGTTAATTTCTTCTTTTTCTCCGCATCCCCGTTACTGCAAGTAGTTGGCGGCAAGTTCAATGTAGGCCCGGCGTTGCTGGGTCTATTGGCAGCCATGCTGGGCGTCGGAATGTTCGCAGGGTCTCTTGGCATTGCTCACTATCAGCCGCGTCGCCGTGGTCTTCTCTATGTTGTCGGTTCCTATATTGCCTTCGCTTTCATGACGGGGTTTGCTTTAGCACCTTGGTACGCGGCCTCTGCCGCATTCCTGGTCCTAGCAGCAGTAGGTATGGGATTCTTCGGATCCACCCAGTCGGTGCTTGTTATGGACGCTGTGTCAGAACAACACCGCGGTCGCGCTTTGGGTCTACTGAGTAGCGCTATCGGCGTGCTGCCGTTGGGAATGCTGGTCGTAGGCGAAATCGCCGAAGTCGTGGGAGCCTCAGGAGCGATAACTCTTTCGGTGCTTAGCGGCGCTGTGCTGATGACCGTTTTCTTGCGTTTCAGGCCTGAAGCTAGCTACATGAGCCAGTCGGCTCGGGAGGCAGCAGTTGAGAAATACGAGCAGCCGGACCTACCCGAAGATCGGAGACCCGACGTGTTTAATTTGAAACCACTTTGACTTAGACCGTTGCTAGCCAATCTCTGAGATCAAACAACGAAGCATTTGAGATCTCATGACCCATTGGATACTCCGCGTAGTCAGGTTCACAACCCGAATCAATGAGGACATCGCGAATCCGGCGACCTCGTTCGATGTCAACCATTGGATCAAGAGTGCCGTGTTGGATCAAAGTATCGGGCACCTGTGTCAGGTCATATTCGAAATCCGATATCTCCTGAAGCATTCCGGATAGGCATGCCATCGCTGCGGGTCGAACGTCTGTGTCTTTCGAAAGACTGACAGCCAGTGTCATCGCGCACCCTTGAGAAAAACCGATGATGACCATCTCCGAACGCTGAAAGCTTCCGGCTTCACATACAGCATCGATAGTCCGATCAATGGACTGCACCGAAGTCCGGAAGGTTTCAGAGTCAACGCCCCCGGTATCGTCGCGTTCGTACCATGCGGCACCAAAAGGGACCAGGTCAATTGGGGCTCGAAAACAAACCGAGGTGAAACGCCCGTCAGGGTCAATGTGTTGCACCAGCGGTGCCAAGTCGTTTTCGTCGGCACCGAAACCATGCAGCAATACCAGCAGTCGGTCACCGGGTCCTAACGAACCGACCGGATTCACTTTTAATAGGTCGTGGTCTTGTCCCATTGGACCCCTGACGCTAGAGGCTGTCGTAATCGCAATACGATAGGCGAGACGGCTCTGCGTCACCACGTGATACTCACAACAACTTCGTCTAGGAAGCGACGAACTGTCATGACTCGCTTACGATGTCGAAGGACATGACTGACGCGACCGATCATTTTGATACTCCTCGGGCGTGGGCCGTTGCCGTGGGCGCTTCCATAGCGAATGGGGTTGCTTTCGGCGTTCTGTACACCTTCGGCGCCTTTGTAAGTTCGATGGGGAAAGAGTTCAATACAAAACTTGGGCCCACCTCTATTGTGTTCGGTCTCTCCATGTTCCTGTTCTTCGGAATGGGAGCGATATCGGGTCGTTGGGCCGACCGTTACGGCCCGCGACCGCTGCTAGTGGTTGGCGGGGCTATGTTTTGCGCCGGTCTAGTAGCTACCTCATTCGTGACAGCGATATGGCAGGGCTACATTGTGTACGGAATCGGATGTGGACTTGGTGGAGGGATTTTCTGCTCCCCGTTGTTCTCGACCGTCGCAACCTTCTTTGTGAAGTACAGGGCTTTGGCGCAAGGAGTCGCCGCCACTGGCTCGGGCTTCGGAACACTTTTGTTAGTTCCGTTTGCTAAGGCCATCATCGATACAGAGGGTTGGCGCAATAGCTATCGGATACTGGCCGTGATATCCGCTGTCGGCTTTTTAATTGGCCTGGTCCTGGTGCGACGGTCGCCATCGCAGGCCCCGGGAGTTGCCGGAGGACATGTCCGAAACGTCATGCGGACCAGAGAATTCAAAACCATTTCCGTTGCATTTGGTCTCATGTCCATGGCGTTGATGGGTTCCTTTGCCTTTGTCATCAAATTTGCCGAGGACGATGGCATCACTCCGGCAAGGGCCGCTTTGTTGATGAGCGTCGTGGGCGCATCAAGTATTTTGGGCCGGCTCCTACTCACTGCGGTAGCAGGGAAACTCGGCTCTGTGCGGTTGCTGCAGATAGCACTCATGGCGCAGCCGGTCGCATACTTTTTTTGGATCATCGCGAATGGTCGCTACTACTTGCTCGTGATTTTTGCTGCCTTACTCGGCCTGACTTATGGCGGCTTCGTTGCCTTGGCTGGTGATGTTGTTGCCTTCTATTTCGGTTTGGTGGGTATCGGCGCGGTTACAGGAATGCTTTTTTTCTACTCGGGCTTTGGCAGCCTGATAGGGCCACCCATCGTAGGGTTCCTAGCCGATCTATCGACGCTCCGCATCGTGCCAGTAGGGGCAGTGTTTGTGATGGCATCGCTTGGAGCTGTCGTTTTACTCACAGCATCCACCAAGCCTGTTGACTTTGGTCCGGTTCAACCAACCTCACCACCTGAAGCTGAAATGGCAGTTGGTAATGGAACGACATCCCGTCGGCCCACGGTGTTTGAGCTCGAACCGGTCTGATTGGGCGCAAGAAACTAGAGTGCTGCGGGAGGGGCTGAACAAAGAGGGGCGAAAGCAATGTCAGTAGTGAGCGAGATTTTTCCAGGGATCAGCATTATCGACTCTGATACCCACTGGTCAGAACCACACGATTTGTGGACCAGTTTGGCCCCGGCCAAATACAAGGACCTCGTTCCTCAGATAAAAGAGCACAACGGACGACGCAAATGGGTGGTGAACGGTGACATACCAATAGCTGGCGATTCTGCAGTCAGCGCGATCATGCCCGATGGCGAGAAAATGCTTGGCCTACGATTCCTAAAGGCCGACATTGACATGGTGCATGCCGCTAGTTACGACTGTGATGCGCGTTTAGATCTAATGGATCGAATGGGTATCAGCCACGGAATTGTGTACCCAAATGTTGGTGGCTTCGGAAACCAGAACTTCTTGCGTGTCGAAGATGAGGCTCTGCGAATCGCATGTGTAGAGATATACAACGACTGGATGGCCGATCTACAACAGCGCTCGGGGGGTCGCATTCTTCCTATGGCTCTCGTCCCTTGGTGGGATATCGAAGCCTCGGTTGCCGAAGTTGACCGAATGCAAAAAAATGGGGCTAAAGGAATCGTCATGTGCTCCAATCCCCACGACTCTGGGATGCCCAATTTTGCTCAACCCGAATGGCGTCCATTTTGGGAAATCTGCGAAGCCTTACGAATGCCAATCAACTTTCATATCGGAGCTTCCGAAGGAGACATCAACTGGTCCGGATCTGTTCCATATGACACGTGGTCCGGTGACGTAAAGATCAGCCTCGGGGGCGCAGCGATCTTTCTCGGACAGTTGCGATGGATGGTGAACCTATTAGTAAGCGATGTGCCGGAGCGCTACCCGAACTTAAAATTCGTTTCAGTTGAATCAGGAGTTGGCTGGATCCCGTTTTTGCTCGACGCTCTCGATTACCAATGCGGGGAAACAGCTCCAGAGCATTTGGCTCACCTGTCGATGAAACCATCCGAGTATTTCAGACGGCAGTTCTATGGCTGCTTTTGGTTTGAATCCAAGACCCTCGCCCCGGCGATAGACCACATTGGGCCAGATCGGATCATGTTTGAAACCGATATTCCCCATCCGACCTGTCTCTACCCCCATAGCGTCGAACGTGTCAGAGAGGCCATCCAAGAGCTGGCTCCCGAAGTGCAGAAAAAAATTCTTCAAGATAACGCCGCCGATTTGTATGGCATAGAGGTTTAACTCTCGGTGACATTGACCGGTCGCAGAGTGGACGAGCCAGGCAACGGGCTAGTTGAAGTCTTCTCTCTGCCTACCAATGAAGAGACGCTTCTTCGCTTGTTAGAAAAAGTGTTCGAGCATTGGCAGACGGTGCAGTTTGGGCCAATCATTCAGGGAGCGGCCTATGAAATCAAGGCACCTTGCGCCCCGCGGATCACGGTGTTGGACGGTTATGCGACGCTTGACTTCAAGCAATGGCACATGCACGTATGTATCGGGCCAACAGTCGGAGATCCATCAAATCCGACTGCGCCAGAAGTTGCGGCGATCCGACCATGTCAACGAGCAGAGCTTTATCGGCTGATTAGAGAAGATGCCCCGGTGTCTTGGGGCCTTCGTCTTTATAACGGTGCAGAAGAGCAACTACTCACGGTTCTGTTGCCGAACCCTTTCCTTGATGACAACGACATTCCCTGTGAACCCAACTGGGAGCGGCTCGCCCTATGGGATGACCTAAGAGAGCAGTTTTTAAATATCGGTCCGGATTCGTTCGACCGCTCGGGTCGACATTTCATACATGGATAACCCTCAGCACGCACATCGCTTTGGAGCTATCTTGCGGAGCTATGGAAAAGCCGCTTTCAGATCTTTTGGTTTTGGATCTCACCAGAGCGCTCGCTGGACCGATTTGTGGTCGGCTACTCAGCGACCTAGGAGCTCGTGTAATTAAGGTCGAACCGCCAGACGGTGACCTCACGCGCCTTTTGGTACCCCGAGTTGATGGGCTGTCGCCGTACTTCACTCAATACAACGCCGGGAAAGAATGCATTTCGATTGATTTGCACTCTGAACACGGTCGGGAGATTTTCCTTCAACTTGTTCCACATGCCGACATCGTGCTCGAGAACTACCGACCAGGGGTCATGGAGCGCCTCGGCATCGATTTTGATCGGTTACAGGAAGTAAACCCGAAGATCATTATGGGATCTGTAAGTGGTTGGGGTCATGACAATTCCCGTTCAGGTCAAGGGGCGTTCGCTTCAGCTATCCACTCCGAAGCAGGCGTTACTGAAATGGTGGCTCGACGACGTAATGAGGAGCCCCGCAACGATCCGATGTCACACTCCGATACCTGCACTGGGCTTCACGCTTTGGGCGCGGTGTTAGCTGCATTGCATTTGCGAGACCGCACCGGCAACGGACAAAAAGTTGAAGTGTCGATGGCGGAAAGCACCCTCATGGTTAACGATCTTGCCGCTATAGAAATGACGGGACAAGATCCGATGGTGGGCTTCAAGGGCGGTCAGAACTGGTCGCCCGTTCTGCGTCTAGCAAATGGAAGATACGTGAGTCTCACTATCGACATCACCACAAATGACGGCTTTCGTTACATGATTGAAGCGATGAATCGCCCTGACCTCGCTGAAGATCCAAGGTTTGCGATCATTGAGAACCGAGTAGAAAATCGCGAAGCGCTCACTCAGATTCTTGCGGAATTTGTTGCGACTTTCGATGACGCTGGAGATGTTGAGACAGCGATAGGTCCAGGTGGAGTGATCGCCGCCGAAGTGCGATCAGTACCCGAGTTAGCAGCTACCGACTGGGCACAAGAACGAGGAGCCTTCGTCGACATTGATACCGGCAGAGGTGAAATGATCACCATTCCACAGTCACCTTGGCGATTTCGCGATGCTGATGCAGGCGTGAAGCCATCGGTGGGCTACCGAGGTCAGAACAACCGGCAAGTACTCACCGAGTTTCTGGGTTTGAGCCCTGAGGAATTAGATGACCTGGAGAATGATGCGGTGATCAGTAGCCGTCCACCGAGATGGTCAAGAGATTCGGACAGTTAATTAGATTCCCGGGATAGAAGAAAAGTTCGGGTCACGTTTCTCGACGAACGCGGCAACCGCTTCGGTGTTTGCCGGTGCGCCTAACAGCGTGGCATATGCCGCTACTTCACGTTTGTGTGCTGACCAGGCTTCCACAGGTCGACCCGCTCCCATCAGTAGTTCTTTGGTCGCGATGAGTGAAGGTATTGGGTTAGCTGCGAGCTCTGCTGCAACTCCGAGGGTTTCGGGTATCAAATTGTCGGGCTCACAAACTTTCCAAACCAAACCCATTTCAAGACACTCCTCAGCGGAGAACCAACGACCTGACATCAAAACGTATGCCGCGTTTTGCCAACCCATTCGAGTGGGGAACGTATAACTACTACCGGCTTCAGGTGCCAACCCAAGTTGGGGGAACGGAGTGCGCAGTCGAGCCGAGGTCGACATAAGAACAAGATCACAATGAGCTAGGAAAGTCATGCCGATTCCGACACCAAGACCGTTAACGGCAGCAATTAAGGGTTTTCTGAATTCCGTTAGTTGTTTCAACATTGAGGGAAACAAGTGCTCTGCGCCGTCATCGCCAGAAAGGCCATCTTGCATTTCTTGAAGGTCTTGTCCCGCTGAGAACGC
>DJZU01000105.1 GCA_002448715.1 Candidatus Neomicrothrix sp. UBA6944
TCCTCATGTCTCAACAAAAGCTCGATGCATTGCACCAGACCTCATTGGTCAAGGCGACTCCGACAAGCTTGATGACGTGAGTCCAGGCACTTACCGCTTCGTTGATCACCGCGAATACCTCGATGGACTATTGGATCAATTGGACCTTGGCGACCAGGTGACCTTCGTAATTCACGACTGGGGTTCTGCTCTCGGTTTTGACTGGGCATATCGTCATCAAGATCGTGTGGCAGGAATCGCGTATATGGAGGGAATCGTGACTCCCATCCTGTGGGAGAACTTCGATGAGGGAGGCCGTCGGGCGTTTCAGGGGTTTCGGTCACCTGCCGGTGAAGAAATGGTTATTGAAAAGAATATTTTTGTTGAGAGGGTTCTTCCCAGCGCTGTTCTGCGGGGCTTAACTGAGGAAGAAATGGTTGTTTACCGTGAACCATTTTTGGACCCGCAGCATCGGCGACCCACTCTCACTTGGCCAACGGAAATACCTATCGAAGGAGAACCAGCCGATGTCGTGGCAATCGTCGAACAGTACGCGGCATGGCTGGCGACTTCCGAGGTGCCCAAATTGTTCGTGAACGCTGATCCCGGCTCAATTTTGACTGGTCCTCAACGAGAGTTCTGTCGCACATGGCCAAACCAAACTGAGGTCACCGTTAGTGGTGCTCACTTCATTCAAGAAGACAGCCCTCATGAGATCGGCCAAGCGATCGCTGATTGGCTTCCCACGCAGTAAATCAGTCCGTTCCGCCAGCCAACAACGTGTCATGTTGTGCTGCGTACACAAAGGCTATCGATAGCAGTCCGACCATGGCTGCCCCGATGTAGGCCACAGAAATATTTCTTTCGAAAACAGGCACCCACAGCAACGGTCCGATCGCATGACCTAGAAAGCGGTGCGATAAGACAAAGGAAATGCCGCCCCCTCTATTTCCTGGCACGCCCGTGGCCGCGAGTAGTTGAAACCCAGTTGAGACACACTGAACTACCGCACCCACGATGGCCCACGCGAGAACTAAAGCCAACGTGGTTTTGGCTTGCGACAACACAAGCGCTCCGGCAATAGCTAGCACTAGCGCGAGGACTGTTCCTCGCTTCGCGCCCGTCCGGTCTATGAGCGCTCCCCATATCGGCGTCAGAACAGCAGCTGTTAAAGACCCAGTGATGAGAAGCGCACCGGTGGCAGATCCAGACAAACTCAAAACATCTCTGCTGACAAGAGCCACGAGAAGTTGAACCCCGCCGGGGCCGATTGCTTGGGTAAGAGCTACGAGACCGAGCATGAGCATTCTTCGGTTCACTACTGCTCGAATTCCCGGCACTGCGACTCTCTCCGAGGTTGAGGCTTTCGGCAAGATCAAAGAGAGCACTAACGCGACTGCTGCTATCACTGCGAACGCCCACCGCCATCCGAGGTCAGCGGCTACGCCACCGACGAGCATTCCTAGGACGCCTCCGATCGCTTGAAAGGCTGCGTATGTGCCGACTGCTCTACCGATTCGTTGCTTCGGGGTTAGATCGGTCAGGGTGGCTATCAGCAACGGGGTCATAAACGCGTTGAACGCGCCTTGAGCTGCTCGACTCCCAAAGAAAACAAACAGAGACGAACTAGCTGCACATCCCAGCGATGCGAGGGCGTACAACACCACAGCGGTTCGGACAGTTCTTTCTCTACCCCATTTTTCTCCGAGAGTTCCCGATACCAGCAGCAGTGCCGCAAAAGGAAAGAAGAACGCTCCAATTCCCCAGGCAATTGTCGCTGTGCTGGTGTCGAACGACTGGCGAAGCTCGGGGATCATCGGTGACAGGACGGTTCCCCCGAAAGGTCCCAGAATGCCGCACACGTACAACGGCACTAGTGGACGGCGATTTTTCGCGGTGTTCACGCGGACCTCTCGACGGGTCATCTAGCGGAGACCGTAGTTCTATTCGCTTGTTTGCGCTTGACCTACTTCTCGAATTCGGCCATCCGTGACGTCGTACACAAAGCCGCGTAGGAAGTTGGTCTCAACGAATACATCGTCAACTAGTCGCTGCATCGACTGCGTTGTGTCGGCGTAAGCATTATCGAATACTTCTAACGGCCAGGAAGGCGCCATGCCGTGCTCAGTTGCCAGATCCGCTTTGAACTCATCTTCGTTTACCTTTTGGAGTCCACAGTCGGTGTGGTGCAAGAGAATGATTTCCTGGGTGCCTAACAGCCGCTGCGACAAACACAAGGAACGTACGACGTCGTCAGTAATTACTCCGCCAGCATTACGAAGAATGTGGGCTTCTCCGTTTCGGAGCCCAAAAATTTCCAAAATATCCAGTCGGACGTCCATGCATGCCACGATCGCCAGGCGTAGCGATGGCGCTGGGGCCATGTCCGCATCATTGAAGGACTCGGCGAATTCGTTGTTCTGACTCACGAGTCGATCAGCAGACGGATTGAACTGTTCACTCACAATCGTTGAAGGTACCGACCTTTAGAAGATTATTTGCGTCAAATTCAGTCCTGTATCAGTCTGTGCAAGCAGTTGCGGCGCTGATCATCAAACAGGACGGGGTTTGGCGCGCTTTGAGGGGGGCTTGTGGATATCAGCGTCGCGGGATTTTTTGGTAACTCACCACGTCGAGATCTGAAGTTTGTTAGAGACTTTGCTCAGACACTAGAAGACCTGGGATTTCGGACTCTTTCTCTACCTGAACACGTCGTCTTCTTTCCCGAGTACGAGTCTGACTATCCATACACAGACGATGGTGAACCAAACTGGGGTCCCGACACCGGTATTTTTGATCCCCTTTTTGTCGCTCAAGCAGCAGCTCACGCGACGACCAAGCTTCGCTTTATTACCGGAGTTTTGATCTTGACTCAGCGACCGGTCTTGCTCACCGCGAAAGAGGTATTGACTCTTGACCATTTCACCGAGGGGCGCTTCGAGCTTGGGGTTGGCTCGGGTTGGTCTTGGGAGGAATACGGAGCTCTAGGAGTCGACTTCGCGAACCGCGGACGCCGCCTCGATGAATACATTGAGGCTCTTCGAGTGGTTTGGACAGACGACCGAGCTACATATCAAGGTGAATTCGTTAGTTTTGAAAATGCCGTGATGAACCCAAAACCGCTAACGGCCGGAGGTCCTCCGATCATCATCGGGGGAGATTCGCCCGCGGCTATGCGACGGGCAGCCCGTTTGGGTGACGGTTGGTACGGCTGGTGGGCTCAACCAGATATCGAGAGTCATTTGGGTCAGCTCGCCGAGGTCCTCAATGACCACGGGAGAGATCTAGGCGACAAGGATTTCGATTTCAAACTTGGTCTTCCATTGTCAGAAATCAATCCGAGCGAAATAGAAAGCAAAGTTGCATTGGCGGCAAAGCTTGGGGTGGATGAGTTAGTGCTTGCTGCACCTGTTCCTGCAAAAGATTTTGCGTCCCATTTAGGGACAGTTGCGAACGCTGCGGGCCTAACGTAGCGAAGCATCTTTCACGGTCGTCAGATACGGATATTCGTGTGGTTCCGCTCTCCCAAAGCTTCTACAACCGCACAAATTTGCTTGTTAAGACTGCTTAACACTTGACTGTTACAATTCGAACAAGATGACTGATAGGGTCAAGGCGTGGCTTATGAACCAACAGAACATCACCCCGCTTTCGAAGAATACAGCGAGGCCATCTACGAATTAGCCGAAGACGGGGTGCCCGTCATTCAGGCAAGAATTTCGGAACGCCTTGAGGTGTCACGACCTGCGGTTAGTGAAATGGTTCGGCGAATGGAACGTGAAGACCTAGTCAACGTCAAGGCTGACGGAGAGATCACTCTCACGAGCGATGGAAGAGAGTTGGCTACCACAATCGTCAGACGTCATCGACTCGCAGAATGCTTCCTCACCGATGTTCTTGGTTTGAATTGGACAGACGCGCATAGCGAAGCTGGCCGCTGGGAGCACGTAATTTCACCGACAGTGGAAGCCGCTATGTTAAAGGCTCTCGGAGAGCCAAAGACGTGCCCCCATGGGAATCCGATTCCCGGTAGCGGTTATAAAGAACCTGAAGACGCAGTAGTCCTCTCTAAGATCGACGCCGGAGATTCCTTCACTGTTATTCGGATACCCGAAGAGCTTGAGTGGGAGGCCGGCCAACTCGAATTTCTCGAAAGCACTGGCCTGATGCCAGGTCGCTCGGGAGTCGTTCTATCTTTCGCTCCTGACGGAACCGCGACAGTAGATGTGGGCGACAATCCATTTGGCGTCGGCGGACCAACTGCAGAACGCATTGTCGTAACTCCAGGCGCATGACAACAACCGCGGCACGCGGGGTCACCGTAGAAGGCCTTCGGCACGCCTATGCCCTAGAGCCTGTGCTGCACGGTGTGAGCTTCCGAGCTGAACCTGGCGAGTCCATTGCTTTGTTGGGACCAAGTGGTTGCGGAAAAACAACTTTATTGAGATTGATCGCTGGCTTAGAGCGACCTTCAGCTGGCTCAATCACTATCGGGGACGAAGTCGTAGCAGGTGCTACGTGGGTGCCACCCGATCGTCGTCGAGTCGGCATGGTATTTCAAGATTGGGCTCTGTTCCCTCACCTGTCGGTTGCTAACAATGTCGCCTACGGGATTACCAAGTCGCCGAACAAGGACGACGAAGTTGCGGACGCCCTTGAGATGATGAACCTCACTGGTTTGGAAGATCGAATGCCTGCAACGCTCTCGGGAGGACAACAACAACGGGTTGCTTTAGCCAGAGCCTTAGCACCTCGACCTGGGGTGCTGTTGCTAGATGAACCATTCTCTAATCTCGACACCAACCTTCGTGTCGAGGTCAGAACTGAAGTTCGAGGACTTCTCGCCGAGTTGGGAATCACTTCAATATTTGTGACCCACGATCAGGATGAGGCATTTATTGTCGGTGATCGGGTCGCGGTGATGCGTGAGGGACAAATCGTTCAGGCCGATTCCCCGCAGATTCTTTATCATCAACCAGCGGATCGTTGGACCGCCGAGTTTGTTGGCACGATGTCGGTAATTTCCGGTGACGCAAATGCAGGGGTGGTGAACTGCGTGCTCGGTTCTCTGCCCACCGATCCGCAGCTAGACGGCGCAGTTGATGTTGTACTCCGGCCTGAACAACTGTCAATTGAGGGAGCCGGCGAAGCCGAAGTTCAGTTGGTTGAGTACTACGGGCACGACAGCATGGTTTTTGTCAATCTCGGCGACCAACAGTTACGAGTTCGATGCGGTCCGTCGACCAGCCTCTCCAGAGGTGACCGAGTCCGGGTGGCATTTATCGGCGATCAGGTCCTCGCATTTAAAGCCAGTTAAGCCGCGTTAATTTCTCGATAGACAGCGGGCACGACGTTGCGGAGGTATCTGCCGAGTTTAATGAAGCTTTCCCCTGTGGTGCGAAAGTGATAGCTAATCGGAACTTCTCGATAGCGGAAGCCCTTTGCCAACAAATCGAGGGTGAGGACTTGCGCATAATTGAAATCATGAATGATTTCGGCGCTTTGCGCGGCATCAAAAGACAGAGCTCTGTAACCCGATTGGCCGTCAGTAATTCGTTGACGAGCAACTACTTGTAGTACTCGAGTTAGGACGTGATTGCCGAAGCGTCGATGAGGTCGCATGTGGTCGATTCGACCGAGGAACCTACTTCCGATTACATAGTCAGCTTCTCCATCAAAAATTGGAGCGACGACGTTGTGTAATTCTTCAGGTGGGTATTCGCCATCCGCATCGCAGAACACCACTGCGGCAGCTCCGCGTTCTACACCGATTTCTAGACCCACCCGAACCGCTGCTCCCAGACCCTGATTATCTCCTAGCCGGACTACCTCCGCTCCACTTGCCTCGGCGCGTTTCGCGGTCGAGTCATAGGAGCCGTCGTCGACTACTACCAATTCAACCCGACGGCCGTGAACCCGTTCTGGCACGCGTTCAATACACGCCGCTACAGCTTCTTCTTCGTTATAGGCCGGCATGAATAACACCACAGGGGCATCTGCTGCGATCGGCCTAGCGACCATGGTATGAGATGTTTTATTCAACCTAAATCTACCCGTCAACGCAGGCGCCGGAAGAAGGGCCGCGACCACGCCCACAACGAGAGAGTATGCCGTCTTGAGTGCATGGGCCCCCAAGGCCGCAATCAACGCCAATTTCGCGTCATATCCAAGGACGACGTAAGCCGCGACTGCTGCGGCTTCATAGGTTCCGAAGCCTCCGGGTGCAATCGCAGCTATTTGAGCTGCTACTGCGACGGTTGTAACTAGGATCGCTTCTGACCATGACAGGTTGATTCCGACCCAGGTCGCTACCTGACGGACAAGAATCGACTCTGCTATCCACGCGACAGCAGACAGGCTTAATGCAATCAAACCTGGCATCATCACGTCGGAACGGCGCCGCGCGACATTGGACAGCCATTTCCAGCCCACGACTGCGGCAACACCGACGAGAGCGAGCAGCAGCCAACCCGCTAGTCCAACCAATCCGAAGAATGCACTCGGGGCAACAACTGCGCCCAAACCGATCACCGCAATCATGTCGGCTGAACGCAGCGCGACCGTTGAGACAGTGGCTGCCTCGATGCCGACGCGTCGACGGCGAACAACACTTAAAACGCGAAGCGGTTCACCTAAGCGGAACGGCAACACATGGTTCGCTCCCAACGCCAAATGGATCCCTGCTAACGCATGGCTGAATGGCAGGTCGGGTAGCACTCGTTGCCACGCGAAGGCGCGAAGTACGAAAGCTAAACCGAATGCAGCCAGCGCACCGATCACGCCGGCTGGCTGGTCCGCTGCCTGACGGGCAGCCTCAGCGAAGGCATCTCCATCGACTGTTGGGGTCACCACGACCGCTGCCAGCAAACCGGCGAAAACACCGACAATTAGGGCAGTTTTGGTAGATAAACGGCTTCGTATTCCCGACAGGAAGTTCACGCTACACACTCTACGACGTAAAGCACACTTTACATCTTTCCTCAAGAGTGGATAGGTTAAGGACTTATGCTGAAACGCTTACTCCCCCTCATCATCACATTGACCTTGTTGGCCACCGCTTGCGGTGGTTCCGACCAACTACAAATCGACGGATTGGCTGCAGAGATCAATCCCGAAGAATGCGTAGATGGAGCCGGAGGCGAGGTCACCATTTATTCAGGCCGCACCGAAAATCTTATTGAACCCGTGCTGGAAGCCTTTGCTTGCGCTACCGGTATCAGTGTTCAAGTTCGATGGGGCAGTTCAACCCAATT
>DJZU01000073.1:0-128 GCA_002448715.1 Candidatus Neomicrothrix sp. UBA6944
CCCATGAAACCAATCCGCGTCGCGGCTGGCACAAGTTCAATGTTCATGGTTGGCTGATTAGTACTCACTTCGTGGCAGGATACGCCTGAAGAACCAAAGATCATGAACGAATTAGAGCTTCAAGAACT
>DJZU01000073.1:456-4885 GCA_002448715.1 Candidatus Neomicrothrix sp. UBA6944
CTTGAACAGGTAAAGGCCGGAAATATTGGGCCTGACGACGCATTGAATTCTTTGCGTCGCCTTCCTTTCGCGGACCTTGGTCACGCAAAGATCGACCATCACCGCAATCTCCGTACCGGCGCCCCGGAAGCCATTTATGGTCCAAACAAAAGCCCTGAACAGTGCGTATCTATCGTCGGCGAACTCTTAGAGCACGGTTCGGGTCCAGTGCTGTTAAGTCGCGCCAGCAGCGAACAAATCAACGCCGTCACCGAAGCTCACCCCAACGGGTCTGTGGTTGACGCAACGGTGATTTGGCGGCCAGCAGACCCACGACCCAACAACATTGTCGTCGCAGCAGCGGGTACAGCTGACCTCCCTGTCGCCGACGAAGCGTGCACTGTCCTGCACGCCCACGGCATCACTGCGACCCGTCTCACCGACATTGGTGTCGCTGGCTTACATCGACTGCTCGCAGTACTCGATGAGTTGTTGGAGGCGGAGGTGATCATCACTATTGCGGGGATGGAGGGTGCGTTAGCTACCGCTATTGGCGGTTTGAGTTCCGCGCCAGTCATCGCTGTCCCTACCAGTGTCGGGTACGGAGCTGGTCTTGAAGGAGTCACTGCTCTATTGGCGATGCACGCATCATGCGCCGCGGGTATCACCGTTGTTGGAATCGACAACGGCTTCGGGGCAGCGATGGCTGCGATGCGCATCCTCGACCACGGGAAACTGTCGTGACTCGCAACATCGCATGGTTCCACCCATTTTCGGGGATTGCAGGGGACATGACCCTTGGGGCGTTACTTGATGCCGGCGCAGACCTGAACTTCGTTGTGGCAACACTGCAAGAACTCAACGTCGACGGGTGGGCGCTGTCAGCAGAACGCGTGGAACGACAAGGGATTGATGCGACTCGGGCGATCGTCGATGCACCTGAACAACATCATCATCGTCACTGGTCAGACATTCGCGAGCTCCTTGAAGGCAGCTCACTTCCAGATCGAGTGAAAACGCGAAGTCTCGCGGTGTTCGAAACTCTCGCGATCGCTGAAGGAAAGGTGCATGGGGTCCCCCCAGAAGATGTGCACTTTCACGAAGTTGGAGCCCTTGACGCGATCGTCGACATCGTCGGATCGTGCGCAGCATTGGAGTCACTCGACATTGACGAGATTACGAGCGGGCCGGTGGCAGTCGGGGTTGGCACCATCACGGCGGCGCACGGTGTACTCCCGAATCCTCCACCGGCGGTAGTGAACCTCTTGGAAACAATTCCCACCGTTGGTGTTGATGTTGATTTAGAGCTCACCACTCCGACTGGCGCTGCGATCATCAAAGCGCTCGCCACCGTCGTTGGGGCGCTGCCGGACATGACTATCCGCTGTTCGGGTTATGGGGCTGGCACCCGGGATTTATCTGATCGAGCGAATGTGACTCAAGTCATTGTTGGCAACCTCACACCCACTGCTACCCATTCTTCTGATGAAACGGAAAAGGTGGTTGAACTGGCTACCAATCTTGATGATGTGACCGGTGAACAGTTAGGTCACGCCATCGGAAAGCTGATGGAAGCTGGTGCGCTTGACGCGTGGGTGACACCCATTGTGATGAAGAAAAACCGTCCAGCTCATACTCTCTCTGTCCTCGCTGATCCGACACAAGTAGCTGATCTAGTCGGGTTGGTGATGTCGTTGACCGGGACGTTGGGGGTGCGCTCCCGACAGCTTGATCGTGTCGCAGTGCAGCGCACAACGGCAACAGTGTCTGTCGATGGTCATGATATTGACGTGAAAATCAGTGACGTTCGAGTCAAAGCGGAATTTGATGACGTCGCCGCCGCCGCTACAGCACTGGGGTTGCCGCTACAGGAGGTAGCTGCTCGCGCTGAAGCGCTCGCCCAAGATCTGTGATTGCACTTATTTTCTTATGCTGGGCTCTACGGGTGTGCCTTTTGGTGGTCCCGCTGAGGTGAACTCGGTTCCGTCGGGGTCTGTCGCCCAGGGTGCTTCTTGTTCCCATTGGTCTTCGTACACGATTTCTCGTAAGGGGCGGCGGCGGACCGGTCCGTGACGGCCAGCGGGTTTACCCAGTGGGATGGTCGCATGGATGGCAACTTCGTCTGGGATATCGAGCAGGTCACGTAATTCTTGTTCCACGTGGGTGTGCCAGCCGGTGATGACGCCTCCGTATCCGAGGGCCCGTGCAGCGAGCATCAGGTTTTGGACCGCCGGGAACACTGATGATCCTTCGGCATAGTTTTCTGGCCGGTAACGAACCAGACAGGCAAGCACGACTACAGGTGTTTCTTCGAAATGGTCTACGAAGTATTGCATCGTGCGTGCCATTCGAGCTTTCGGTGAGTCACCGGTTTCACCCGAACCTGCGTCATATCCGTCATTTGAACGCTTTTCGTTCCAACCGGCTCGAAATGATTCACCGAGCAGTGCTTTCGCAGCTTGAGCTTTGGGGCCTTCGCGAAGAACTAAGAATCTGAATTTTTGGCGGTTGGATCCTGATGGAGCTCGACCCGCGTGCCACAAGATGGTGTTGAGATCGTCTTCGGGGATTGGTTCAGGCAAATATCGGCGAATCGCTCGGGTTGTAGCCAGTCCCTCAAGCAGCCCTATTTCTTCGCGCTCGGCCACTCTACCCTCCTTGTGTTTCGTCAAGCAGTTCGACGACATTAACAATGCTTTGGTCAGTGACGACTCCCACCACGCGACCAGCGGTGTCAACGACGGGATAGATGTCGACATCGGCTTCTTCCATGCGAGCGCTGACTTCTCGAACTGTCCATGACAATCGGGCAGGGGTTAACCCCGCGATCATCACCTCTGAGCATGCCGTCGTTGACCAAAGATCTTGCTCTATGTCGCCTGCGTCACTGACTTTGACAATTCCTTGGAATTCGCCGGTGTTGTCAGCGACGACCGCTTCGAGTTGTTTTCGGGGAAACGCGAACCTCCACACAAAATCCGATAGCGAGTCCGAGGGTTGAACAGTTCGAAAGTCTCGTTTCATAGCTGAGGTGATGGGCATTTGGAACCGTCGTTCAAGATGCCCCACTCGGGTATCGCGTTGATGCTCCGAGACAGACGAACTGCCCACGACTACCTGGCTCACAGCAACGGCTATCAGACCGGGTACCACGAATGACGGAGCGCCTGTTGATTCAGCCACGAACATGACAGCGGCGAGTGGGGTGCGGTATCCCGCAGCCAAAAACGCCGCCACGCCAATGAAGGGGAAGAAGGCCATCGATTCCACGCCTACATCAATCCATCCCCCGACAATGCGGCCAATAATCAGTCCCAGTACGGCAAGTGGGATGAACACTCCGCCTACCCCGCCGCTGGCAATCACTGTCGAAGTAGCAATTAGTCGGATCGCTAACAGCATCCCCAACATGGGCAGCGTCTCATCTGGGTTCAGTACCCAGCGAAGCACTTGACCTTCAGCGGTTGGACCCATTGACAATGGCGCGTCGAACAGCACATCGCTCAACACGACTAGGCCAGCAGCGATAACACTCCCGGCGGCTGCAAGCATCCACCACGGTTGGGTGCGCTGCACCTGTTTCGCCCCTCTGATGGCTCTGCTGAACACCATCGCCGCGAGACCACACAATGCTCCCACGATCGCTGCCCCAACCAGTTCTCGCTGCCCGAAGCCGACTCGTACTAGATCTGTTCGAACTTCGAACGGCAGATCGTCGTCTAATCCGCTGACCAACACAAATGTCACGTAGCTCGATGCGCTCGACAGCAACGCTGGAAGTAACGCTCGGCGACCTAAGTCGCCTTTATATGGTGACTCCAACGCAAATAACACTCCGGTCGCTGGTGCTTGGAAAACTGCACTCACACCCGCAGCTGCTCCAGCTACCAGTAATGCTTGTCCGTCTTTGTCTCTGAACAACCAGGAGAGCCGTCGTTGAATTGCCGAACCAGTCGTCGCACCTGCGTAAATAGCTGGACCTTCTAACCCGGCGGCTCCGCCCATACCAACGGTGGCGATACCAGCAAGTAAGCGGAACGGCAGGTGAACGACTTTTAAGACATGTGACTTGTTGTGGTAGCCGCGTATGTATTCCTCTGACGTTGATGGGGACAAGGGATGACCTGAATCGGAGCATCTCAAGAGGAGTACTGCGATCCACAGTCCTAACGCCGGGGCGAGTGCCTGTTGCCAGAGGCTGCGGTGCAAAATGTCTTCGAGAAGAACCTTTTCTGCGAGCACCACAACGCCGGCGACGATGAGACCAGTAACGACCCCTACCGCGCCGTAGATGACGAAACGAAGAATTCTGTTTCTCATTGTCGGTCAAACAGGGGAAAGTTCATTAACACCATGATGCCGTGTGTTGTCATCAAAAATGGTTCGTCGCTGTTTCAATCGGTGACATTTTCGACACGTGGGTACTCTTGTCGCTATGACCACTAGCCGG
>DJZU01000019.1:0-831 GCA_002448715.1 Candidatus Neomicrothrix sp. UBA6944
AAGAACCTGCCATTCCAAGCGTGGGCAATCGCGTTCCACAGCGATCCGGGCCAAAGATGCGAGCAGTAATTTGCCGGTGCCTTCGCCGCGGAAATGCTCAGGTACGAATAGGTCTTCAAGGTAAATGCCCTGCTTGCCTCGCCAGGTCGAATAGTTATGAAAGAAAAGTGCAAAGCCTCGAGGTTCATCTTCGACCTCGGCCAATAGGCATTCGAACGGAGGGTGTTCAGAGTCCAGTTGCTCGCTGATTGACGCCGGAGTTGCCTTGACTGCATCGGGTTCTCGCTCGTATATAGCTAATGCCTGAATGAAGTTAAAGATTGTTGTGGCGTCAGCGGATGTGGCAAAGCGAATCGTTGTATCGGTCACTGCCATGGCCTAGCAGTAGATCACCCTGCTTGGCTA
The DNA here is from genome assembly GCA_002448715.1 of Candidatus Neomicrothrix sp. UBA6944. Taxonomy (GTDB): domain Bacteria; phylum Actinomycetota; class Acidimicrobiia; order Acidimicrobiales; family Poriferisodalaceae; genus UBA6944. Next base: position 406 of record DJZU01000019.1, read on the forward strand.
ATAGAGCGATGATGTTGGTTAAACAGATGCTCGGCTGCTTTCCAGCGACTAGAAATTTACCAATGAGTGATGATCAACTTTCTAAGTTCCGGCAAAGTATCGACAACATCGATGCTGCGTTGATTCACATGCTGGCAGAACGATTCCGTATCACTCAGGCGGTGGGCCAATACAAGGCCGACGTAGGAATGCCGCCCGCCGACCCCACACGTGAACAGGAACAAATAAAACGTCTCCGCAAGCTCGCGGAGGACGCCGGGCTAGATCCGGAGTTCTCAGAGAAATTTCTGAGGTTTGTGATCGACGAAGTAATCAATCATCACGAACGAATTGCCGATACGCCCGAATAGGTTTTTGTTCCGAACCCGAATTAGTTAATTTCCTCGCAGCACGTCACTCAAAGTGTCGAAAATCTGTCCGATTTCG
>DJZU01000019.1:1134-11251 GCA_002448715.1 Candidatus Neomicrothrix sp. UBA6944
GTGTCGAAAATCTGTCCGATTTCGTCGTCGGTGATGATGAGGGGTGGACAGAATGCCAGAGCTTCTCCAATACCTCGACACACAACCCCGTTGCCGATCATCATGTCTCTGGCTGGAATGGCATCTCTACCTATCTCGCAGGCCCAGATACCGCCAATTCCTCTGAAGCTGTTGATTATTTCATCGCCAAGCAAAGCGTTAAAGCCGGCATGCATTTGGTCGCCGATTCTTTGGGCTTCCTTGACAAGATTTTCGCTCTCGATTACCTCAAGGTTTGCAACTGCGGCCGCGGCGGCAGTGGGGTGGCCCGAGTAGGTGTAACCGTGCATCAACTTTGCAGCCTCGTCGCTCACTAGTTCGTTGTTCAGAGCCTCGGAGATGATCACTCCAGAGAGCGGCAGGTACCCGGAAGTGACTCCCTTAGCGAAAGTGATCATGTCGGGAGTGACATCGAAGGTCTGACTTGCGAACCACTGCCCGGTGCGACCGAACCCGCAGATGACTTCATCGAAAATCAGTAAAGATCCATGCTGGTCGCAAAGTCGTCGTAGCCCAGCCAAGTAGCCGTCTGGAGGCACGATCACTCCTCCGGCACCCTGAACTGGTTCGCAGATGACAGCTGCGATCCTCGAGCCGTGTTCTGCGAAGAGAGTTGCTGCTTCCTCTATGTCGTCGTTAGGGATTTCGACCACGTGGGGGAGAAGATCACCCCAACCGACGCGATTTGGTTCGATACCTTGAACGCTGGTTCCTCCGACGTTCACACCGTGGTACCCGGCGTTTCGTCGCACGATGATTTGTCGATCGGAGTCTCCTCGACGTTGGTGAAACATCCGGGAGAGTTTGAGGGCGCTATCTACTGCTTCGGAACCCGAGCAACCTAGAAATACTCGACCTTCAGGATGCGGACTCACTCGACGTATTGCCTCTGCGGCTTGACTTGCGGGAGAGTTGGTGAATGGATCGAAAGTGTTGTAGGTCTGCAACTGGTCCAGTTGGTTTTTTATGGCGTTGATCACTTTCGAGTTTCCATGTCCTATTTGACATAACCACAGACTGGCCATGGCATCTAGATACTGTTTTCCTTGATCATCGACGAGAGTGCAATCTTTCGCGCTGACTATGTTGATGAAGTCGGTCTCGTTCTTGCTCGGCAAGCTGAAGCCGTGAAGTAATGCGTCAGTCACGGGTCCCCCTTTTGTCTTCCGCTTTGGTCACCACACATTAGAACTGTTGTGGGGTAGGCGTTAACTAGATCGAACATGTCGGTGTGACTCGTCGGGAAGGTACGCTTCGGTAAAGCAGACAGCCACCGGTTAGTTGGGGTAAAGAAATGTCGTTGAGCTATGGCCGCCCGATGGTCTCTATTCCCGGTCCCTCGGTAATTCCAGATCGTGTATTAGCGGCAATGCATCGCCCGATGCCCAACATTTATGAGGGGGACCTGATTGAAGTTTCTTTCAGCGTTCAAGACGACCTGCGGAAGATAGCACGAACTGAAAAGCCAGTATTTATAAGTGTTTCGAACGGACATGGCGCTTGGGAAATGGCTATCAGTAACACGCTTTCTCGAGGAGATAAAGTACTTGTCCTTGAATCCGGCACGTTCGCTGTTGGGTGGGGGGAGATGGCAGAAGTTTCCGGAGTGAAGGCAGAGATCCTGTCTGGAAGTGACCCCAACCCAGTAGATCCTGAAGCGCTTAGAGAGCGTCTCAAAGCCGATGTGTCCAAAGAAATCGCTGCGGTGATGGTGGTCCAGGTAGACACCGCGACGTCGGTACGGAATGACATTCAAACCATCCGACAAGCCATTGATGCAGCAGATCACCCGGCGCTTCTTATGGTTGACTGCATTGCATCGCTGGGGTGTGAACCCTATGAGCATGACGAATGGGGTGTCGATATCACTGTCGCCGCCACTCAGAAAGGACTGATGGTTCCGCCCGGGCTTGGATTTGTTTTCGTTAGCGAAAAGGCTTTGGCCGCGCACGAAAGAGCGGATCTGCGAAGCGGTTACTTTGATTGGGAACCCAGGACCAATCCAGACCAGCACTACAAGATTTATTGTGGTACGCCGCCCATTCAGCACTTGTGGGCGATGCGTGAGGCACTTGACATGTTGTTTGAAGAGGGTCTTGAGAATGTTTGGGAACGACACAAAGTGATAGCTGATGCGGTGCGCGCTGCTGTAGAAGCCTGGCATGCGCCTAATGGTCTTTCGTTCAATATTGCTTCACCTGAATCACGTTCTAACTCCGTCACCACGATTCTGACGGGCGACGTTAGCGCCAGTGAACTTCGACGAATAGCTGAATCTGATGCAGGTTTGACGCTCGGAATAGGACTTGATGAGTTCGTTGACCGAGCATTCAGGATCGGTCACATGGGTCATCTGAACCCCCCGATGATTCTGGGAACTTTGGGCACCATCGAAGCAACACTGACCACAATGGGTGCCCCCATGAGTGAGTCTGGCGTTGCTGCTGCAGCAGCGGTTATTGGAGCTGCTCTTTAACAGTTATATCGGTAGGTCTCCGGTAGCCGACCGGGTTGAACCGCTGTCTGTCCACGCGGCAATGGTTCGTTGAGCGATCCTCATTTGGTGGACTTCGTCGGCCCCGTCTGCGAAGCGAGCCCAACGAGCATGTTGGTACATGTGGGCCAACGGTGTATCCGTTGAATAACCCAGAGCGCCGTGGACTTGAATAGATCGATCAATTATCCGACCAAGCATGTTGGCAACAAAGTGTTTCGCCATGGACACCTCTGCTTTGAAGTCCTCTTTGCGGTCGATCTTGTATGCGGCATGGAGGACCATGAGCTTCGCCTGATAGAGCTCCATCGTGCTATCAGCGATCATCCACTGAATGCCCTGCTTCTCTGCCAGCAATGACCCATGGGCAAAGCGTTTCAACGAACGGTCCACCATCATGTCTAAAGCTGTTTCTGCTTGAGCGATCCATCGCATGCAGTGAGCAAGTCGAGCAGGCCCGAGCCGATATTGACCGAGTAAATGGCCTTGACCGCGACCACCCAGCATTTGGTCTTTGTGGACACGCATCTCTTCGATGAGTATCTCACTGTGACCGGTGCCCCCGTGCATGGTCTCAACTTCGCGCACCTCGTTCCATCCTTCATGGGGCAGGTCGATAATGAAGGCAGAATTGCCTGCCTGGGGGATATCAGGATTTTCTTCGGTCCGGACTATAAGAATCGCGAAAGTTGCCCTATGGGCGTTGGAAATAAACCACTTGTGTCCATTGATCACCCACTCATCGCCATCCTCATAACCACTTGTTTGAATCAGGGTTGGGTCAGAACCCGCCACTTCCGGTTCGGTCATGGCGAAGCATGAGGTAGCTCGTCCTTCGCAAAGGGGCCTGAGGTATTTCTCGAGCTGTTCATCGGTTCCCCAGTGCAACAGTGTGTGCATGTTGCCTTCATCTGGAGCCTGACAGTTAAGTACCCAAGGTCCGTAATAAGACTTAGCTGCTTCAGCTTGGACCATGGCTAGTTCGACGTGCCCTAGGCCCATTCCGCCCCAGTCTTTTGGCATGTGAGGAAGCCAGAGTCCTTCGGAGAAGGCCTTCTTGCGCATGCCCACCAGTAACGACACGTATTTATCTCGATCAGTTTGGTCGAGTTTGTCTCGTTCAATCACCTCTTCCACTGGCTTCACTTCGTTGTCGATGAAGTTCCTGATCTCGAGTCGGATTTCGTCAAGTTCAGGCGAGAGACTGAAATCGATGCTCATAGCTACTCCTAGTCGTGGCTAAACGTCGTTTCGCGACGCCAGCTTGGTGCCCGCATGAAAACTAGATGCTAATCGTCAGGTAACTCATCGAATCAATGGGTACGCCTGGTGGGATTTAAGAAGTCTTCAGTCCGAAGTCTTGAGTGGGATGCTTCTACTGGAACCGTCAACCGAAGGAAAATCATCACCTTTCATTACCGAACCCCTATCAACGACAGCGATGCGTCTTTTGGGACGCAGGTGGGGAGGTTCTATTTCGTGGGGAGGTGTAAGGGTTTTAGGTCGTGGTGGTTTACCAAAATCAGTTACTGCGCTGACGGTATTGGCGGCGTTAGCCGTCGTATGCTCTTGAGTCGCTGGTTTGCCTGCTGCAAACAAAAATACGAGCGCGACAACTGCGAATACGGTGAGTACTCCGAAAGCAGCGCGGTAACTCGAAAAATCTCGGATTAGGCCTACTAAGAAAGGACCACTACCGACTCCCAAAATCATGAGTAGCTGACCCATGCCGTAGATGCGTGGATAATCCTTTATCCCGAAGGCGTCGGCGAGCAATAGGGGATGGAACATCAGTAGGTTCCCCATAGCGGCTCCCAAAATGACTGCTCCGATGAGGATGACCAGTTTTGTCTGACCGATCGCGAGAACAGCGATGCCTAGTGATTGAACCGCCATAAGGGCTGCTGTTAGGCCAGTTAGGGAAACTTTTGTGGCAGCGATTCCACCCAAGATTCGGGCCACCACGCTTGTACCGCTTAAAACCATAAGAGCAGTTCGTGCCGTTTCGATGTCGATGCGATCTTTCGTCATCTTGAAGGTGTGCTGGATAGCGCCAACCTGGGCGGCCATGACGATGACGAAGGTTACGGAAATGAGAATGAAATAGCGTGACCTGATTGCTTCTTTGAAACTGACGCCTTGGGGAGCGGGCGGAGGTGATCCGGAGGCCAAGGGGGCATCTCCGTCGGGTCGAAGACCAAGAGCTTCGGGTGCGGGATGTATCAACAATAAAACGGCGGGCAACATACCAATGAGGAATGCGATTGCTATGCGAGGCGCCCAATAGATGAGAGAGTCGGCGTCGATGATGGTGGCAATAACCGGGCTTATCGCGATGCCACCCAGCGAGAGCCCTGATGATGCGATCGAGAGGGCGACGGAGCGCTTTCGGACGAACCAGCGAGTCACGATAGTAGAGCTGGGGACAAGACTGGTTAGGGCGAAACCGATTCCGAAGACCACCATTACGAGGACCATCTGAACTTCGTTGCGGACCTGTCCTAGTAGAGCAAGCCCGATGGCGCCGATGAGCGAGCCGACGGTCATGACCAATCGGACGTCGAATTTGGAAAGAAGAGCACCTGCGTAGTAGCCCGCAACTCCCGAAGTTGCGAAGAAGATTCCTGTTCCGGCGCCTGCAACGCTGACGCTGAATCCCTGTTCTAGGACCAAGGCGTCGAGGAATACTCCTTGGGCATAAAAACCGAGGCCTGATGTGACCGTCATAGTCACGAAGAGGCCGGCTAAAACAAACCAACCGCGGAAGATTCCAGAGGGACTGCTTTCTTGCACTTCCGCAACGATGCCAGTTTCGTGACTTAAATGCTCAGTTCTCGTCGTATTTCTGCTCAGATCGCCAAGAGCAATAAATGAGGTTCGAGGGTGGAGCGACTCGTTTTGGGTAGCATCGACGATCTTGATACGGGGGGTGATCTCCAAGACCTAGAGTCGTGGTATGACAACGATGCGCGCGACCAGAATGGTCGATGTAGGTCAGATGATCTGCGAAGAGATTGTGATACCGGATATCTCTGATGGTCAAGTGTTGATCGAAAGTGAAATGGCGTCGATCTGTGGCAGTGACCTTCATGTGGTGATGATGGGAGCTGGCCTTAACCATTCGTTACCTTGCCCACATGGGTACCCCGGGCACGAAGGCATTGGTCGCATTGTCGAATCTAAAGTGACAGGCCTTGAAGAAGGTCAACACGTTTTAACCTTTCCGAATCCTCCAGTTGGAGAGTGCTTCAATGAGTTTCAACGTGTTGGAGGCAGTTACTGCGCACCACTGCCTGAATGCGATCTCCCGCGATCCCACTTGTTGATGGCTCAACAGCTCGGGACAGTTATTTACGCAATGCGTCAACACCCCAGAGACGTGGCCGGCGAAACCGTCGCGGTAATGGGACAGGGATCGGCCGGCCTCTTTTGGACTTATCTCCTGAAACAAGCGGGAGCAGCGCAAGTCGTGGTCTCAGATTTATCGGACACCCGTTTAGCGGTGGCGAGTAACTATGGAGCGGATGTGTGTGTCAATGCCCGAGAAGACGACATGTACTCGGCTGTGCGAGACATAACTGGAGGCACCGGCGTCGATTACTTGGTGGAGGCTGTGGGCCGTTCAGAGACCTTTAAAGAATCAGTAGATCATGTGCGTATGGATGGCGAAATCATGTGGTTTGGTTTGCCGAGTGTCGACACCGATATTGACATGCGTTTCTACAAGTTTTTTCGTAAGCGCCTGTCCGCAGCGAGTACCTACGGTGCACAAGATGAGGCTGAAGCCTCCTCTTTTCGAGCGGCCCTCGATTTAATCGCAAGTGGTGCGATTGATGTTGGGCCGTTATTGAGTCACGTCTTTCCAGTAGAAGAAATCGATGAAGCAATGCATCTCGCTCATGAACCACATGATGCGCAAGCTCTCAAGGTGTCAATCGATTTCACATGATTTTGTGGTTCTCACTTAAGGTGAGATGAATGGAATCGGTGTCGTTGAGATCAGAACCGGGAGGGAAGATATGCGAATAATCGTCACAGGTGGCGGTGGCTTCTTGGGTCGGCTACTGATCAAAGAATTACAAGAAGGGGGCGCGGATGATGTTGTAGCGATTGATGTGGTTGAGACATCCATTCCTGGCGTCAAAGTTCTTCAAGGCGATCTTGCTCACGATCAGTTGTTGCCTGATCTACTAGAGGCTGGGCCCTGCATCATCTTTCATCTAGCTTCTGTGGTTAGCGCCGGCGCTGAAGCCGACTGGGAGCACGCTGTTGACCAAAACATTGGCGGCATGCTGCAACTGCTGGAAGCTTGTCGACGATCAAGTCATCTCCACAAAGTTGTGTTTGCTAGCACGTTGGCTGTGTTCGGGGGAGCTACTGCCGGAGCCGAAGTCGGTGATTTTGTGAAACAAACACCTGCTGGTACTTACGGAACAACGAAAGCGATCGGAGAACTACTTATTAACGACGCGACACGTAAAGGACACATAGACGGACGATCGGCCAGGCTCCCCACGGTAATAGTTCGACCTGGGGCACCGAATGCTGCGGCCTCGGGCTTTGCTTCTGGAATGTTTCGAGAGCCTCTCGCTGGATTAGAAAGTGTGGTGCCTGTCTCTGAACAAACGATCATGGTTGTGGGCTCGGCCCAAAATACTGCTACTTGTATTCGTTTAGTGGCGGAACTTGATTCCGATCGTTTGGGGCACGATAGAGCAGTCGGGGTTCCTGGGTTAAGCGCCACGGTGGGGGAGATGCTCGAAGTATTAGAAAAGGTTGGAGGCCCTGAAGCTCGAGCACTGGTCAAGCTTGAATATGACGCCGCGACCGATGAGTTGGTCCAAAGTTGGCCAGCACAGCTAGACGATGCCAGGGGTCGCGAACTAGGTCTTCCCGGGGACCCTGATCTTGAGTCAATGGTTCGCAGCTATGTGGAGATGATCAGCCAGTAACTGAATTCAGAGCGGAGATGATGATCTCGCAACCCTCATTCATCTCCTCTTTAGAGACATTCAGCATTGGGGTGAGTCGAATTACGTTGCCGTAAAGACCCCCTTTGCCGACTAAAAGGCCTTGGTCCTTGCAGACTTCGATCAGTTGCGTAGCAGCCGTAGCATTTGGCTCAACGCTGCCGGGTTGCACGCATTCAATGGCTTGCATAAGGCCCTTGCCTCGTAGCTCACCTACCCAGTCGGTTTTGTCACACGCTCCAACGAGCATTTCGGTCATTTGCTGACCGCGAACGGCGGCGTTTGACTGAAGATCATGATCTTTCACGAATTTGAGGGTGGCTCGGCCTGCTGCGACTGAAAGGGGATTACCACCAAACGTTGTAAATGAGGTGCGGTCAAGAACATTCATTACTTCGGCTCGAGCCACACAACCCGCAAGGGTGATGCCGTTTCCAACACCTTTAGCGAAGGTCAAAATATCGGGAGTGATGCCGTGCGCCTCGTACCCCCAGAAATGGTCACCGGTGCGCCCCCAACCTGTTTGCACCTCATCGCTGATGAACAGAATATCGTTCGCTGCAAGGACCTTGTGCATTGCTCCGAAGAAGCCATCGGGTGGGGTTGCGAAGCCGCCTACCCCTTGAATCGGTTCAGCGATCAAGGCAGCGAAACCGCCGGCGTCGGTCATATCTAGAAGTTGGACTAAATCAGATACGCATGCTTGGGTATAGGCCTCATCTTCAAGTTCCCTGAACGGACTTCTGAGCCGGTAGGGGCCCTGAACAAAATGAACGTCCAGTCCGCTGTAGCTGCTAGTCAACCAACTGCGGTGAGAGGTAACAGCCTGAGCGGTCAGCGAACGTCCGTGGTAGCTGTTTCGCATCGCCAACAACTGATTTGATTGGCGGTAATTAGTGGCCAACAAAATTGCGGTGTCATTGGCTTCAGAGCCTGATGTCGTAAACAGAACTCGTGCGTCGGGAATGCCAGAAACTGCCGCTACTTCTTCGGCAAACGACACGACTTGTTCGTTGAGATACAACGTAGAAGTGTGCATCACCTTGGCGGCCTGATCTTGCACTGCGGATACGACCTCGGGGACAGAGTGGCCGACCATTGTCGTCAAGATGCCACCGAAAAAATCTAGGTACTGGTTGCCCTCTAGGTCCCATACGTAGCTGCCTTTTCCGTAGTCGATAGAAATAGGTGATTCGTACAGTGGGTTCACGAATGAGGGCATTACGGCCCGATAGCGCTCTAACAATTCCTGGGTATTGGCCATATTGCTGGTCGTTCGCTTAGTTGTGGAGGGTGGGCAGGTTCGCTACGAGATCACCGTAGTTGAAGAAAATTAGAGATTTACTGTCGCCGTGGTGCAGCCGACAGCGAAGATGGGAATTGGCTCGTAAAAGTGGACGGTTCCGAGTTTGCCTTCTGTTGCACCAGAAATTGCCATAAAGGTCCGAATCTCGAATGCACCCTGACCTGCTTCAAGATATGACTCAGTGTCGCTGTATGACAGCATTGCCTGTTTGTCGCAACGCGACCACTGGTCAAGGAATTGCCGGTCCCAATCTTCATTAATTTTTCCGCTATCAGGGGTAGCTGGCCAGTGGCTAATTCCTCCGGTGCCGATTAGAGCCACTCGTTCAGGAACGGCTTCTGCTGCCTCGCCTAGTGCTTGACCAAATTCCCAAGCTCTGTGCAGAGGTGCTAGGGGAGGACCCTGACAGTTGATGTTCGCTGGTACTACGGGCAGGTCGTAGTTAGGGGTAAGGAAATGCAATGGGACCATGATGCCGTGATCAAATTTCCACTCTTCGGCGTAACTAACATCACTTCGTTCCATGACTTTGCTGATCAAACGCTCCGATAGTGAACGATTTCCAGGAATCCGTGTGCGCTCGATTCCTAGCCAGTCTGGATTCTCGATGGGCCCTTCGTAGTAATCGGCCATTCCCATAGCGAAGCTGGGCATGTTGTTCATGAAGAAGTTCGCGAAGTGCTCGGCTGCAACCACTATTAGAACATCTGGTTTACTTGCCTCTAGCTGGAGCCGCATGTCGTTGAAAGCGTCGTAGAGACGCTTCCTCGCCTCTGGCTCCGCTTGCTCGGCACGCCCAACTATTCCTGGTGCGTGGCTGCACACTCCAGCAAATACCAAAGCCATTTTCTATCGTCCCCCAGCAGTGTTCTGTGTTTGTCCCAGTCGACTTGTGTGGGCCTCGACGCCTTCATATCCGGTAACTGCATACACGCCTTCCCGAACCGGGCCGTAGTCCTCTAGGCCATCTCGCATTTGTTGCAGATAGTCCTGCCATTCGATGGAGTGAAATGCTGCGAAATGCATGAGAATTTGGCCATTAACACCTAGGTGAAATAGCAGTCCTATGTCTGGTTCAACGAGCGCTCGTTTTTCTTCGTCAGACAGATCAAAGCCTGCAAGAGATGCGTCACGATCTGCTGTATAACGAGACTGAAACTCTGGATCGCGGTTCAGTTCGAAGAGAAACTTTTGGACGTAGTACAGGCTCACCATTACAGATTCTAGGGTGAAGTAGTCAATTCGATACCGGAGGGTCTTCGTGGGAGTGTTCAATACGCTGCGATCAGTTGTTCGTTTCAGAACATT
>DJZU01000108.1 GCA_002448715.1 Candidatus Neomicrothrix sp. UBA6944
AGGAGTAGCTATGAGCATCGATTTCAGTCTCTCGCCTGAGCTTGAAGCAATTCGAGTTGAGATCAGAAACTTCATCGATAACGAAGTGAAGCCGGTGGAAGAGATAATTGAACGAGACAAACTCGACCAAACCGATCGAGACCAATACGTCTCCTTGCTAGTAGGCATGCGCAAAAAGGCCTTCGCCGAAGGGCTTTGGCTTCCGCACATGCCAAAAGACTGGGGCGGGATGGGTCTCGGACATGTCGAATTAGCCATGGTCCAAGCTGAAGCAGCCAAGTCGTATTACGGGCCTTGGGTACTCAACTGTCAGGCTCCAGATGAAGGCAATATGCACACCCTCCTGCACTGGGGAACAGATGAACAGCTTGATAAGTACCTCAAGCCCCTTTGCGAAGGTCGGGCTACCTCATGCTTCGCCATGACCGAACCTGAGGTAGCAGGTTCTGACCCGACCCTGATTCAAACGAGTGGTTATGAGGATGGCGATGAATGGGTGATCACTGGACACAAGTGGTTTATTTCAAATGCCCATAGAGCAAATTTCGCGATTCTTATAGTTAGAACCGAAGAAAATCCTGATATCCCCCAGGCAGGCAATTCCGCCTTCATCATTGACCTGCCACATGAAGGGTGGACCGAAGTGCGCGAGGTTGAGACCATGCATGGGGGCACCGGCCACAGTGAAATTCTTATTGAGGAGATGCGGGTCAACAAAAACCAAATGTTGGGTGGTCGAGGGCAAGGTCATTTACTTGGCCAATATCGACTAGGACCTGCTCGACTTGCTCATTGCATGCGATGGATCGCTCAAGCAGAAACAGCTTTAGACATGATGGTCGACCGTTCGTTAAACCGTTTCGCTCACGGATCGCTATTGGCAGAGAAACAAGGCATTCAGTGGATGATCGCCGACAGCACCATGGAGCTTTATCAGGCGAAGCTCATGGTCCTTCATGCCGCATACAAGATCGATCGTAAAGAAGACTTCAAAGCTGAGGTGTCGATGGCGAAACACTTCGTCGCCAACATGCTGGGTCGGATAATTGATCGATCTATTCAAGTCCACGGTGCTCTGGGCTATTCCACGGATACGCCGTTAGCGCACATGTACCAACATGCTCGTTGGGCTCGCTTCGCAGATGGAGCCGATGAAGTGCACCAAATGAGAATCGCTCAGCGAACTATTGCAGCATGGACAGACAACGGTTCAACACGGTCGGCTACGGGAGACCTGCCGATCTAACCGCTCTATAGAGCTGCTCCAACAACTGCAGCAGCGGCAGCGACACCGGACTCACGCATGGGAGCTCCCATTGTGGTCAGTGTTGCCTCAATGGTGCCTAAAGTGCCGAGAATCATTGGAGGGTTCAGGTGACCCATGTGACCGATTCTGAATGCCCGGTCAACAAACTCATCAAGCCCTATTCCAAGCGTTAACCCGGCATCAGATTCCGCTATTCGCCGAAGTTCACTGGCGTTAACGTCGCCCGTCAGAATCGTAGTAACCGAGTTAGAACGCGATTCAGGTGAGGCAATGTTGAATGAGAGCCCGTTGGGCGCATGCCATGCTTCCACAGCAGCACGCACTGCGTCAGCTAGCACTCTGTGTCGTTCCCAAACATTCTCGAGGCCTTCTTCAAACAACATGTCAAGTGCCTCACGCATCGCCCACAAATGTTGAATAGGCGGAGTACCGCAATAAATCTTGTAGTGCTGTTCTGGATTAGTTCTGGGTTCCCAATCGAAGTATCCGTTTCGCAGGTCAGCTCTTTCATGCGCGGCTAGAGCTTTTTCGCTAGCGAATACAAAGCCAAGCCCAGGCGGAACCATCAGCCCTTTCTGAGTGGCTGCAACAGTGATATCGACACCCCATTCATCATGCTCATAGGGTTCACAACCCAATGAAGCAATGCAGTCGACCATGAGAAGCGCGGGGTGATCCGCTGCATCAATGGCTTTTCGGATGGCTTGAATGTCATTTCGCACCGACGTCGCCGTGTCTACCTGGACGACCATCACCGCAGCGATTTCTTTGGACACATCGGCTTTGAGGCGCTCTTCAAGCGCCTCGGGATTCACGGGATCAGGATCACTTCCGGACAGGATCTCTGCCTTAACTCCAGAAACTTCAGCCATCTCTCCCCACCCAACAGCGAACGTGCCGGACTCAAGAACAAGTACTTTGTCTCCTCGAGAAAGCGTGTTACTGATGGCCATTTCCCATGCGCCATGTCCATTGGAAACACTGATAAATACTGGCCGTTCGGTCCGCGCTATTTTCCGCAGGTCATCCTGAACGCTGAAAGAGACTTCAATTAAATCCCCTTCATAAATGTTGGGCATCGGGCGATTCATTGCCGCTAATACGCGATCTGGAATTACCGAGGGACCGGGAATGGAGACCATCGGGCGGCCATAGCTCAACGACATTTCTTTACCCCAACTAACCGGCGGCTGTTTGCGTTACCGAAGGGTACCTTCCCGAAGACTCACACCGACATGTTCGATCTAGTTAACGCATACCCCATAAGAGTTCTAATGTGTTGTGACCAAAGCAGAAGACAAAAGGGGGACCCCGTGACTGACGCACTACTTCACGGCTTCAGCTTGCCGAGCAAAAGCGAGACCGACTTCATAAATATAGTCAGCGCAAAAGATTGCACTCTCGTCGATGACCAAGGCAAGCAGTACCTAGATGCCATGGCGAGTCTGTGGTTATGTCAGATAGGTCATGGAAACTCCAAAGTGGTCAACGCCATAAAAGATCAACTGGACCGGTTGCAGACCTATAACACTTTCGATCCATTCACTAACACTCCGGCAAGTCAGGCCGCAGAAGCAGTACGTCGTGTAAGTCCTCATCCCAACGGTCGAGTATTTCTGGGCTGTTCGGGTTCTGAAGCAGTAGATAGTGCGTTGAAGCTTTCCCGGATGTTTCATCAACGCAGAGGAGATTCCGACCGGCAAATCATCGTGCGACGGAACGCCGGTTACCACGGAGTGAACGTCGGAGGTACCAGCGTTCAAGGTATCGAACCAAATCGCGTCGGTTGGGGTGATCTGCTCCCCCACGTGATCGAAATACCCAACGACGATATTGAGGAAGCAGCAACGCTCTTCGCAGAGCACGGATCAAGGATCGCAGCTGTAATTTGTGAACCAGTTCAAGGTGCTGGAGGGGTGATCGTGCCCCCAGACGGCTACTTACCCGGACTTAGGCGACTTTGCGACCAGCACGGATCTTTACTGATCTTTGATGAAGTCATTTGCGGTTTTGGTCGAACGGGACAGTGGTTTGCAAGTCAGACCTTTGACGTCACTCCAGACATGATCACTTTCGCTAAAGGAGTTACCTCCGGCTATCTACCGTTGTCGGGAGTGATCATTTCCGAAGCTCTCAATGATGAACTAGTCAGTGACGAGGCCGCGAAATTGATGCATGGGTACACCTACTCAGGTCATCCGACTGCCGCCGCGGCCGCTATCGCAAATCTTGAGGTAATCGAGAGCGAGAACCTTGTTGGGGAAGCCCGAAGAATCGGCGATGAAATGCATGCTGGCTTTAGCGCTTTGCTCGGCGATGAGATAATCAACAGCTTCAGAGGGATCGGCGGTATCTGGGCCTGCGAAATAGGTAAAGATGCAATTCCAGCCAGAGACATGATGATTAGTAACGGGGTCGTGTGTCGCGGTATTGGAGAAGCTCTCGCATTTTGTCCGCCGCTCATCATCACAGATGACGAAATCGGACAGATTTTCGACACATTGAGTGACGTGCTACGAGGAAGTTAGCTAATTCTGGTTCAGTACAAGAACTACTGGGGCCTATCAGCAATTCGTTCGTGGTGATGGATTACTTCATCAATCACAAACCTCAAAAATTTCTCTGAGAACTCTGGATCTAGCCCAGCATCCTCTGCGAGCTTGCGAAGCCGTTTTATTTGTTCCTGTTCACGTGTCGGATCGGCAGGCGGCATTCCTACATCGGCTTTATATTGACCAACCGCCTGAGTGATACGAAATCGTTCTGCGAGCATGTGAATCAACGCAGCGTCGATGTTGTCAATACTTTGCCGGAACTGAGAAAGCTGATCGTCACTCATTAGTTAAATTTCTAGTCGCTGGAAAGCAACCGAGCATCTGTTTAATGAACATCGTCGCTCTATTAGCCGAGCAGGGTGATCTAGTGCTAGGCCATGGCAGTGACCGATACAACGATTCGCTTTGCCACATCTGCTGATGCAACAACAATTTTTAACTTCATTCAGGCACTAGCTATATATGAGCGAGAACCCGATGCCGTTGAAGCAACCCCAGCGTCAATCAGTGACCAACTGGATTCTGAACGCCCTCCGTTCGAATGTCTATTGGCCGAGGTAGAAGACGAACCGCGAGGCTTTGCGCTTTTCTTTCATAACTATTCGACCTGGCGAGGCAAGCAGGGTATCTACCTTGAAGATCTGTTCGTACCTGAGCATTTTCGCGGTGAAGGCATTGGCAAATTGCTCCTGGCGTCTTTGGCCCGCATTGCCGTGGAACGCGATTGTCCACGCTTGGAATGGCAGGTTCTTGACTGGAACCAGACAGCCATAGATTTCTACGAGTCGTTGGGCACCACGGTGATGAAAGACTGGCTCCCTTGCAGGCTCACAGATCAGGATCTCAGCAAGCTTGCTAATCAGGGGGCTACGGTCAAGTCACAATGAATGATGATTACAACCTGAGAGGCAAGGTAGCGGTCGTCGGAGTTGGAGAGACGACCTACTACAAGCACGGTCAGTCTCCGGATCCAGAGTTCGTTCTAGTACTCAAGGCAATTCTTGCCGCCTGCGAGGACGCCGGAATCAGCCCAAAAGAAATTGACGGGTTTTGCTCCTACTCCAATGATCGAAATGATCCTCCCCGTCTAGCCAACGCACTCGGAATACCCGAACTTCGTTACTCCAATATGCAGTGGACCAGCGGAGGTGGCGGAGCAGCCGCCGCTGTCCAAAACGCTTCGGGCGCCATCATGGCGGGATCCGCGAATGTTGTAGTGGCTTATCGCGGTTTGGCTCAAGGCCAATTCGGTCGCTTCGGTCGAAGTGGCGGATCTCGACCGGTCAGTGGGGCAGCTGCTTACACGCTCCCCTACGGAATGATGAGTGCAGCCCAAATGTACGCGATGCGGACCACAAGGTTTATGCATGAACACGGTGTCGGCAGAGGTGCTATGCGTGCCATTGCTATGGCGTGTTACCACCACGCTCAAAATAACCCTCGCGCAGTTATGCATGGCAAAACGTTGGACGCCGAGACTTATGACTCCTCACGATGGATCACAGAGCCATATCGGCTCTTCGATTGTTGCTTGGAGAACGACGGTGCGGCAGCCATGATTATCACTCGGACAGACCGAGCCAAAGACTTAGCTAAACCGGCAGCGTTAGTGCTCGGCGCGCAGCAAAGTGGCGGCCATCGTTCCGGAGCTACGGCAGAAAACGCCACCGACTATGTCACTTCTAGTTTCAAGCCAGCCGTGAAACACCTGTATGAGCAAGCCGGCATCACAGCAACAGACATTGACGTCGTACAGAGTTATGAAAATTTCACTGGCGGTGTGGTCATGAGTTTGATCGAACACGGCCTGTGTACGTACGAAAACGCCGACGAGGTGTTGACCTTCGACAATCTCCGCGCGGACGGAGGAAAGCTGCCGTTAAACACCAGCGGTGGCAACTTAGCCGAGTGCTACATGCATGGGCTAGGCCTCCAGATCGAAGCTGTACGACAGGTAAGAGGCGAATCTTGTAATCAAATTCCTGATGTCAAAGTCGCTCTAGCGAATGCTGGACCAATGGTCGCTGTTGCGTCAACAGCTCTTTACGGCACGGAGGAGACTGCCTGATGAGTAGATCAACGAATGAGGCACATCTGCCAGGTCTCCGTCAGCCCGCCGCAGCAAATGACGGACTAGATGCCCCTTTTTGGGAGGGCACACGCGTTCATGAATTGCGGGTTCAGCGCTGCAAAGAATGCGGGCTTCATCAGTGGGGACCGGAATGGATGTGTCACACCTGCAACTCCTTCGAACTTGATTGGGTAGCAGTCGAACCCACCGGCAAAATCTACAGTTGGCAGCGTCCGCACCATCCTGTCCACAACGCTCTGTCTGATCGCGGGCCTTACATCATTGTGTTGGTCGAGCTACCGCACGCAGATGACATCAGAATGGTCGGCAACCTTCTTGGTGACCCGTCTCAAGACATCGAAATAGGTGCACCAGTGTCAGTCGTGTTCGAAGACCGCGAAGGGGACCCCGACTTCACACTGGTGCAATGGGAAGTCACCTGAGGCAAAACCAGACAAAACATCGTGGCGGCTGACCATCGGCCAGCCGCCACAAATTGTTTTGAGATTTTCGTCTGTTCCTAACCCGTTATTGAGTCGAGTGTTTCTTCGCTAGGCGCAAAATAGAACGATCCCGAGGCCGGATTCGAAAAGTCCGTAATGGCATCCCGAACTCCATTCGCGTCATCCAGGCCGTACATCATGCGCAGCCGTTCCCTCAACGGTGCCTGGTCTTTGCAGAACGCCATGAAGTACAGACCAACAGTCCCGTCGTGGAACGCATACGGGGTGGACCTACGCGCAATCTCATTTCGCTTCGGTGACTCTTCATTGCCATGATTGCCGTCTTCGCGAAGTTCCACGTGGCTTAGGTGGCTGTACGCCTCTTGGTCATCTGTCTTTTCAATACCTGGGAACTTCTTGCGACCAAAGTTCTTCTCCTGTTGGTCGTCCGACAAAGCGTTCCACCCGTCAAGGTCGTGCACCCATCGTTGAGCGATGATGTGACTTCCACCCGCACCAGCGTCACCGTCAGCAACAATGGCAACAGCTGGCTGATCTTCGTCAGCAGGATTACCAGTGCCATCTTTGAAGCCGGTCATATCTAGTGAGTCACCATAAATGAAAGTCGGTGTCTCACGAGCGACGGCCATGTGACCTTCTAAGGCAGTGCGAGCGTCGTACTGGGCTTTCCAGATCTTGTCCTTGTCGTCATGGTTAAGCCACAGCAAAAGCTCTTCTTGAGTTCCCTTCGCTTGACGCCCTGAACCGTCGTCCGACTCAACTGTTTCGTACACCTGAAAATCTTCAGGGACATCGTCGGTCAGTTCCGGTAATAGCCCTGGGCCAAATCCGAGGGTGAGGTTAATATCCTCGTCGGCACATGTGGCTCGAAGGCCTTTCAGTGCTGACTTAATTGCTCCTAAATCCGCGCCCTCCGTGCGGCTCAGGTGCACGTACCACTGGTTTTGACCCATTCCATTAAAAATGGCCCTTTGAGGTGTCGCCATCTTCACTCCTTCGTGCTGAATGTTCTGAATCGTAGGCTACTTCCTAATACGTATCAGCACCCATCAAACAAATCTTTCATGAACATTAAGTTCAGGTGTGTAAATATTTGTTATGCCTGCATATTCCACCGAACTCCCGCTTCGATCAGACCTCAACGATACACATGAAGAATTGGCAAAAAGATGGGCTACCACTGGGCTCTGGTGGTCGGGTGCAGAGCGTCTAGCGATCGTCGAAGAGGTGCGCTCAGCAAGGGACTCCGAGCCGCTCGCTCCATGGGAATCTCCTAGTCAGGTTGAAGGGCTTATCCCAGACGACAACGTCTTGCCAAGCGCTGCGGTGGACGCAATTTGGCGCATCACCAACCATCCAGGGACACTCACAGCCGAATGGCATGCTTCGATCGTGGGCCAGGGTCTGGACCCTGAGGCATACGCAGAACTTGTTGGTGTAGTAGCGCAGGCCAACGCCGTGGACCGGTTCGCGGACGCCTTGAACCTAGAACGTGTCTCGCTACCCGAGCCATCTCGCCTTGAGCCCGCTAGGTCCCCGGACCCTTCTGTTCAAGTCAGCTCACACTGGGTTCCCACAGCTCAGATAAAAGGACCCAACGTGGTTAAAGCTTTGAGCGCTGTTCCTTTTGAAAACGAGTCAATGCAGTTGCTGTCGTCAGTTCAGTACGTCGGCTTAGGTGATCTTCTAGCCGATCTGGTCTCCGATCAGAATTCGCTTTCGAGAATGCAGGTTGAAGTAATCGCTGCGAGAACTTCCAAGTTGAATGAGTGCTTTTATTGAACGACCAGCCATGCTTTGCTGCTCGGTCTGAGCGGCATGAACCAAGATGCAGAAGTCACTTTCGAAGCTATCGATAATTCCGAATCGGGTGACGGCGGCGTTGAACACGGAGCTTTGCTTTCTCGCCTGTGTGAAGCCATTTATAACGAAGATCAAAATCAGTTGGCATCTATCAAAGATCAAGTGGTCGAATCCGCCGGCGCTGATGTACTAGTGGACGCGGTTGCAGTATCAGCACACTTTTACATGATGACTCGTATCGCCGACGCTACAGGCACTCCTCTTGATGCCGGATCTGTCGAACCATCTATCCAAATTCGCGAACTTGTGGGCGTCAACGCCTTTACTTCTCGTCGAGAAGCTCAGAAGTGATTTGATCGTCAAACCTGACTCCAATTGTCAAAATAAGGGCCACGATCGCGAGTCCGCCCGACATACCAACAACCTCTCTGAAGGTTGGCACGAACACTTCTGGAGCCATTACTTCTTCTACGCCCAACAATCCGGATCGTCGGTCTCGTAATCCAACGAAAGCCGTGTTCCAAACAGCTAATCCTCCAACAAGCCCTGCCGTGCGCACCATTTGCGTCATTCCGCCTGCTACCCCCTGCTGTGAGCGCGGCACAGAAGCCATAACAAAACTCATATTCGGTACTTGGAAACTTCCAAGACCGACCCCGACCAGGCAGAGGGCAAAAACTAAAAAGAGCATGGTTGATTTCGAATCGATTTGGCTGAAAAGAACCAATCCGACACCTTGGCAGGCAAGCCCAAGTCTCGTGAGACTTAACAGTCCTAGTCGTTCGATCATTCGTCCCGTCAACCAAGCCGAAATAGCAGTGCTGGTGGGCGCTATTCCCAAAATGAGCCCACCTGTAATGGGACCATGACCTCTGATGTCGACGAGCAAGTAAGGACCAAGAAACCAAATGCTAAACATCGATGCGTTAGCTAGAGCGTTAAGCAAATTGGCTCGCCCGAAACCAGGTTTTCGAAACAATGACATATCTACCAATGGCAGACGCGCCTGTTTTTCCACGCGATAGAAGATCACCAACGCTGCTAAAGCAACCATCGCTAGGACAATCGTTATAGGTGTCATCCAGCCCCAGGCCAAACCGCGACTAGCGACGAACAGGGTTAGTCCCAATCCCAGGGCAAACGTCACCGCTCCGAATAGGTCAAGGGGTTGCTTGCTCTTCATTGTTGTTTTCTTATGCAGGCCCGAGATAAGAGCTGCAACCATGAGCACTCCCATGTAGGGAATCCGGAACGCGTAAACCGATTGCCAGTCCCATAACTGAAGCAGTAGACCGCCCACCGGCGCTCCCGCAGCCAGACCGACTGCGGTTGTCATGGCGAAAACTCCTAGAGCTCTCGGTTGGTGTTTTTCAGGAACCGACAAAGTCACGAGTGCCGGCGCTGTTCCCAAAATTAGAGCCATTGAGGCTCCTTGGCAGACCCGAGCTAGCAAGAACAAGGCAAACGATGGGGCAACAGAACACCCGATGAACGCAAGGCCTTGGATCACGATGCCGATAACCATTATTCGACCGTGACCAACGCGGTCGCCAAGTCGTCCCGCGGGCAACAACAACACCGAGTAGGTCAAAACAAAGCTGACCACTACCCACTGAATTTGTGAAACATCAATTTCAAACGCGGCAGTGATAGCCGGGAATGCAATGTTGACCGATGTGTCGAGCCCGCTCAGTAACCCAGCTAAACAAGCGACGATGACGGGGCCACTAATCTTCACTCAACTAGCTTTCGGCCGCCACCTTCATGCCTTTGAGCGTTGCTGTGATGCTCTCTCTTGCATTGGCAGCTCGAAATTGGATTTCCTCGTCACCATGTTCAATCATCAAAGGAGACAGGTTCATCAGTGCCCATGACTCGGTCAAGATGGTGCCTGAATCATTAGGTTCTAAGTCATAACGCCAGTGAATGAGGTTCATCGCGGTGCCACCCGTAACGAAGGCGAAACTTTGATTCTCTTCACGGACAATAATTTCGACAAGAGCTTTCCATTCGTCATCGCCACGACGATTGATACCCACGAACTCGTCGCCAACCTCACCGGTACCAGGCAATCCGTCTTCTTTTTTGCGCCAATAGCCGCCGGTGTTCTCCGAACTCCACTCTCCGTATCGCTCCATAGCGGTCACCAGAGACCAGACGGTTTCAGGTGACGCGTTGATTTCGATCGACTCGCTGTGACTCATGATTGGTTCGCTCATGTCCGAGAGTCTGACAGGCCAAACGTCCCGCCGCTAACAATCAGTCGGTACTCGTCATACGAACTGCTCTAAGAAGTCCAAAAGCAGTCGGTTAGTTTCATCTACAGCTTCAATCTGGACCCAGTGGCCAGGACCTTCGATTACGTGCACAGATCGAAGATCATCAAAATGTTCAGCGCCAGTTCGGCCACCAGTCATGCGTCGGACAGGGTCTTCTGAACCAGTGATAAAGATTGATGGTTGCCTGATTTTCTTCCCCTCAAGCTCTGCTGTATCACTCAAGAAATAGGGGATGTTTCGATACCAGTTCAGTCCGCCCCGAAACCCTGATTCGGTATATGCATCCACGTAGTAATCCAAATCTTCGTCGCTCATCCAATGCGGCAACTCGTCCGGCGGCTCCGGTGACGCCTCCAGCATCGTCGTTTTTCCTTTTGGATCTACACCCGGCCCCGAATCTCCTGAAGCAGACATGTGGACTGTCAAAAGCGAGTTGCGGATGTCCTCTTCGAAGTGAGCCTCAGCCCCACCAATGTTCTCGCAGAAAAACGCCCAATAGAAAAAGTTGTCTCCCCAAAACTCTTGGGTGCACCACGCTGGATCAAGATTCCGTCCATACGGCACCGACATGCCCACAACGGCTCGGACCCGATCGGAGTACAAAAGCGCGACATTCCAACCAACCAGCGCACCCCAATCGTGAATCATCAACGCGTACTCGTGGTAACCGAGCGCGGTGGCCAGTCCGTCGATATCTGCCGCTAGATCACGAATTCGGTAGTCGACTATGTTTGGCGGGCACTCGCTGTATCCGTAACCGCGTTGGTCAGGTACACACACCTTCCATCCTTGAGCCACTAGCGGATCAATTTGGTGGCGCCACAAGTACCAGCACTGCGGCCAGCCATGCATCAAAATAATTAGTGGCCCATCGCCTTCGACGACGCACCGCAAATTGACACCGTTTGTTTCGATTACCTCAAAGTTTCGGTCCGCCAATCCCACAGAATTCTCTTTCCTCGTCAGCGACCAGCTTCGCACAACTACTCTGCGGCAATGACCTATGAATCGATCCTTTACGAAGTAGACCAGCACGTTGCCGTCCTGACGTTGAATAGACCCGAACGCTTGAACGCTTGGAACACTCAAATGGCAGCAGAGATCGGTTCTGCGCTAGCAGCGGCCCAAGCTGACGATGAGGTGCGTGCTGTGGTGTTGACGGGTGCAGGTCGTGCCTTTTGCGCCGGACAAGATCTTTCAGAAGGTGAGGACACTTTTGCCGACAGCCCCGACGCCAACCCACACGAGCAAGGAACTCCAGCAACGATGCCTTGGGATGTGTCGAAACCGGTAGTGGCGGCAATAAATGGCCATGCTGTGGGCGTAGGACTCACGTTTCCTCTTACTTGCGATGTTCGCTTTGTAGCGGAGGACGCGAAACTTCAGTTTGCTTTCGTGCGGCGAGGCATCGCTCCAGAGCTGGGGTCAACCAAACTATTGAGCCGCATGGTCGGCTTGCAGGTTGCTAGTGATCTGCTCATGTCAGGACGATTTTTTTCTGGAGTTGAAGCCGCTGATATTGGGTTAGCCGCAAGCGCGGTTCCAAGTGACGAAGTGTTGGACACCGCTTTGAATTGGGCTATCGACGTCGCTGCAAACACTGCCCCAGTGTCGGTTGCTGTAACGAAGAAAATGATGTGGGAAAATTTGCTTCCCGAGATTAAGGACACCTTCCGGAAGGAATTACGCCTTATCCCATGGTTAGGAAGCCAACCCGACGCTGCAGAAGGCGTCATGCACTTCATGGAAAAGCGCCCACCATCGTGGTCGGGAAGTGTGCTGGCCGACATGCCCGATTTAGATATGTAATTCGGCAGTGCAGAATTACTAGACGAGAACAAGCGTTGCGACGAGAACAATAGCGACCGCGGCGAGGGCGCCACCCAGACCTAAGAAAACCGCAATCATTGCCGGAACCAACGAATTGTCGTCTTCCACAGGAACTCCTCATCTCGTCTGAACGAGACATCACAATAGCTGATCATCTCTGTTGATCCATTCGAAAAACATGGCCACACCTAGTTGTGGAATTATGCGTGTGAGTGGTTTATGTGAAAGGGAAGCGAAAAGTGGATTTCGAGTACAACGCAAAAACGCTTGAGCACAAAGAAAAGCTCGAGTCGTTCATGCAACAAAATGTGTATCCAGCTGAGCGGGAACATCACGCCTTTATTGAAGACCCATCAAACATGTGGCAACAGCCTCCAGTAGTTGAGGAACTAAAGGCAAAGGCTCAGGAGGCCGGGATTTGGAATTGGTTCTTACCAGCCGAGTACGCGGAGTGGAGCCCAGGCTTCACAAATTTAGAGTTTGCTCCCTTAGCCGAAGTTATGGGTCGAGTGCCCTGGTCGTTTGAGGTATTTAACTGCTCAGCTCCGGATCGGGGAAACATGGAGGTGCTCGCGAAATACGGGACCCCAGAGCAACAAGACCAGTGGCTTCGTCCATTGATGGAAGGTCGGATCCGTTCGACATATGGGATGACAGAACCTCAGGTTGCGTCTTCGGATGCAACCAATATGGAACTTCAGATTGACCGTGATGGTGATGACTACGTTCTCAACGGCCGGAAGTGGTGGAGCAGCAACATTTATCATCCGCTCTGCGAATTCGTAATCACAATGGGTGTGTCGAACCCAGACAACCCTCGCCATCAGCGACATTCGATGGTCATTGTCCCCAAAGACACTCCAGGCCTCGAAATTGTCCGTCCCTTATCGGTCTTCGGTAACTTTCACTCTCCTGCTGGTCACGGCGAACTTGCATACCACGACGTTCGCGTTCCAATCGACAACATCATTCTGGGCGAAGGTCGAGGCTTCGAAATCGCTCAAGGGAGATTGGGTCCAGGACGATTCCAATACGCGATGACCAATGTTGGCATGGCTCAAAGAATGCTTGACCTGATGTGTACGCGAGCGGAACAACGAGAAGCTTTCGGCAGCAAGCTGCGAGATTTCTCCTCGGTACGCCAAGACATTGCACGGGCGCGTTGCTCTATTGAACAAGCACGGCTCTTGGTTCTAAAGGCGGCCGCGGAGATGGATAAGTCAGGCGCTAAGGGAGCCCGCGATTACATCTCGATGGTGAAGATCGTCGGTCCGAAACTCGCCCATGACGTTGCCGAACGCGCGATGCAAATCTTCGGCGGTAAGGGAGTGAGTGGCGACACACCAATCGCTGAAATGTACGTGATGGGGCGCCTGATGCGGATAGCTGACGGTCCCGACGAAGTGCACATGAATCAGCTCGCCAAACTAACAATGGCTCAGACGGAAATAGCGCGGCAAGAAGGCAGCGGAGGAGTGGACTGGTATGGCGACTGATCCGAAGGTGAGCCGATGGAGCCACTAGTGATCGACGGCGCGACTACCGCATCTTCTGTTGATGGTTGCGCGTCGGAAGCAGTGACGTTCGAACAAATGGGTCTGGACGCCGCCTGGACGTTTGAGGCCTCTCACGATCCTTTCCTGCCATTGGCGCTCGCTGCTCATCAAACAGAAAGCATTCAACTTGGCACAGCTATAGCTGTCGCTTTTGCTCGCAATCCGATGACGTGTGCTGTCACTGCGTGGGATTTGCAGCGACTTTCAAATGGTCGGTTTATTTTGGGATTGGGCACTCAGATAAAGCCTCATATCACGAAGCGCTACAGTGAAAGTTGGTCACAGCCTGCCGCGCGGATGAAGGAATACATCGCTGCGCTGCACGCTATTTGGGACAACTTTCAAACGGGTGAAAAGCTGGACTTTCGTGGCGAGTTTTATACCCACACTCTGATGACTCCGTTCTTTAGTCCGGGTTCACTCGACGTTGAGCGGCCTCAGATTTATGTGGCTGGGGTTGGCCCGAAAATGGTTGAGATAATCGGCGAATCAGCTGACGGATTTTTCGTTCACCCGTTCCACACACCTGATCATATGGAAGCAGAAACCCTTCCTGTGTTGCGAAGCGCTGCGGAATCAGGGGGTCGCGAACCCACGGACGTGACGGTGGCGTGTCTCACCATTGTGGCTATGGGCCGCGACGACGCAGAAGTGGAAGATGCGCGTAGCAAAGCGGCAGCACAACTTGCTTTTTACGGTTCGACTCCTGCTTACGCGGGTGTCTTAGATTTTCACGGTTACGAAAATTTGCAGCCCGAACTGAATCAACTCTCAAAGCAGGGAGACTGGAAACAAATGACCGAGAAGATTGATGATGATCTCGTTGATCTTCTCTGTGTTTCGGGAACCCCAGCGGAGGTTGGCGCAAAACTGAAAGACCGCAACCAGTTCGCGGACCGCTCAACAATGATGTTTTATGGTGCGCCACCTGACCCTGACGCCATCGCTGACACTGTTAAAGCAGCGCGTAGTTAAGCAATATCCGCCGCCGACGCGAATGTCCGCATTTCGCGTTCTATGTCACCCATAGGCTGGTACGCGATCTCGGTTATACCGTGTGCCTCTAATTCGGTTATCTGATTAACCACTTCACTTTCGTTGAGCGTGAACGGCGACAAGAACATGGATTCGCCTACAACAACTTCGCGATCAATGTCGTTCAAATGCGTCAGATGCCCCTCGTGCACCCGAAGATGGCGACTGTCTTCGGGCACTTGTTCCACTAATCGACGGAACTCCTCAGCGTTCGGAAGTGTGGCGAGCCTTTGGTCGTTTTGTTCCAAAAACGCGTGGTATGCGACGCTCACCCATGGTCCCGCTGTTTCGATCACTCGAGGGGAGTCAACTGTTTCATCTCCACTCATGACCGCTCCGCTTGTCAACAATATGACGTCGTCTAGGCGTTCATAACTGGCATCTGGTCGTGGCCGCGATGTGAACACACCACAACCCATTTCTGCCGCGGTATTCAGTCCTCTTGGTCCGTTGACACCGAGAATCCAGGGAACTTCGATTGGACGTTCCGGGGCTTGTCCATCCCAATGCAGCATTGAAATCAGTTCACCGTCGTAACGAATGGTTTCGCCCCTAAGCAAGGCTTGAATCTGGTGAATCATCTCTGGGAAATCCGCCCATTTGAGCGGCTTTTGTCCCATCGCTCGACGGCCAGTAAATCCAGTTCCTGCGCCGATGATCACACGATCTTCTCCAACTAAATCGACGAGCGTGGCTATAGCCGAAGCCGTGACCATGGGGTGTCGGAGGGAGGGAATCAAGACCCCTGGGCCGAGTCGAATCCGGCTGGTGCGGTCCGCGGCGAGCGCAAGAGTCATCCACACGTCTAGCTGCAGCGCCGGGGTGTCATATACCCAGGCGGTTTGGTACCCAAGTTCTTCAGCTAGCTCTATGTGCGCTGGTGTTTCGGGGGTGGGGGGAAAAGCAACAGAGATCCTCATCCCTTCATTCCATCACGGAAGGAAGGGGAAGATCTCGTTACTTATTCTTGTATTGCCGTATTTAAGCAATACGTCGTGCAACTACTTGCTGCGTTGCTGAGGCATCGAAAATATTTTGGGCTTCGGCTTGGAGTGGACTATCTCCGACCATTGACCAAACTTCTGGGTTATTGCGCTCTTCGTACTCTGCTATCGATCCGTAGTAGAGCAACATCGCAAAACTGCAACCACCTTCCCCTAGCGGCGTCATCAAAGCGGCAGCTGGGGTTCCGGCGATTCCGTTGACCATGTTTACGAATTGTTGTGACAAATCGATCGCCTTGCTGACATTATGAAATGCAGCGCGATTGATGGTGTTGACAAGAATCTCACTCGGCTCAGCGGGCATATTTTCAGATCCAGCTATTGGGCTCATAACCCAATCCAGCGCTGGTTCTTGGTACATGCCGACGAGTTCCGCGGCTCTGCTCACCCAGCCGGCGTCTTCAACCATGGCGGGCTGCGCAGCCATCAGATCTGACCAGCTATCAACTCGAGTGCTGAGTCCGCAAGAACCTACTGGACCGCCAGCTAAGGTCTGCCAGCCATACCAGGTGAAGTCGGTAATGGAGTTCAAGTAGGACACCATTTCGGCTACCTTGGCCGGTCCTTCAAGAGAACATTCGGGACGGAACTGAATTTGTCGTTGAAAAATTTTCATTCTCACACCACCTATTTCATTTGTTGGAATGCTGGCACCATAGCTAAACCGACTTAGCTTCGTTAAATTTTGCGTTCGTAGATTGCGAAGCTAATCACTCAAGACATTCCTTTGGACCCAAGAATGCGATCGCTACACCTAACTCTGCTTCTTTCTTGAGGGTTGCAATACGGCGGTGAGGTTGCACCGCTGGTTTCACTTGACCTAGCAAGCCTCCTAGAAGCTCCGATGTTGCATCGATGTCGTCGACAGCGATGACAAGTCCCCACAAGTCCCAGTTCCGTGATCGGTCTTCAGATTCGGGACCAATGAGTTCTAATTCGATATCGCCCATTTTGGGCGCTGAACGAAGCATCCCTTTTTCGGGGGAACCAAATATTCGACCGTCTTCCACTTGCACCCCTGCACCGATCAGTGCTGTTTTGCCCAAAGCGAATTCTGGGACCATCAGAACAACGTGATGAAAACCAACCGAACCATTGGGGTGGGCAATTGAGCGCTCGGGAACCGGCTTTTCGGTGAAGGTGGTAGGTATCGAGCCGAATTGCGACGGCAAACTGTCGCGGAGTACCCATGAGTGGATCCCTCTCGGTCCATCACTAAACACGATTTCCGTCGTGCCGACCAGACACCGCCCGTCATTGATCCGAAAGCCCGCTCGTTTCCATGCGCTTGGATCATCCCCAACATGGAGTTCAGCAATCGATGGTGTCTGCACAGTCAAGAGGTTCGCTTGGACTGCTTGAGGGCCTGGCGTAACAGATACTCAATTTGGGCGTTGACGCTACGAAGATCATCAGCTGCCCACTTCTCAACAGCCGCATGAACCTTCGGATCAAGTCGAAGCGGATATGCCTTACGAGCCACTGTATTTACAAACGCTTACGCGTTAGTCCCAGCAGGTGGACCCCATTCATTTGTCTCCTGTGAGCTGGGTTGCACCGCCCAATAGAGGAGGACAATGGCACCTATGCCAGTAATTACCAGCCACATCCACTTCCCGGTGCGTCCTACGTCATGCAGGCGCCGCACTCCCAAAGCGATAGATGGACACAAATAAGCGAGGCTATAGATGAGATACAGCTGGCCTACGAGAAGCGAGAGGATAAGAGATATGAGAAACGACACAAGGGCAGGCCACCAGTATGCGGGCCGTGAGGCACGCCCCTGAAAATCGGTGTATTTCTGCCATGATTCGACGTAGTAATGCATTTATCTCCTGTCCTTAATAAAGGGATCCTGCGTTAACAACTAGTTGGGTTTATGACTCGCTGGTCAAAACCACCAGCAGATTACTTACCATTGCTTCCTTACGTTCGTCATCTATACCAATGATGTTCTCTTCGGCAGTTTTGAAGCGCATCGTCAACCATCCAAGCGCTCCTTCGAAAGTTGAGTGGTTCATCGTCGACCTCAGTTAGTGAGGACGTCAAGGACGGTACGCCACCCGCCGCCTTGGTCAGACGGACGGAAAAGGTCTGTGTAGCCACATCGCTTACAGCTCAAGTATTCAAATTTGTGGTTTTGGATGTTGAAATATCTTGAGGCTCCGCCGCCCGTCGTGCGGATTACTCCCGTATCAGCTTCTCGGCCTCCACATTGAGTGCAGACCCACTGTTGTTTAGTCACCATCCCTCCTCCCAGTCATCAAACAGTAAGATATAGAAATGATATCAAATAAGTATCTGCATAAAGTCGCTGCTGGGACCACAGTGACGCTCGTAGGCAAACCCTCGTTGTTCATGCCATGATGCAGTCATGAGCGATCAAGTTGTAGTTACCAAAGACGAGGACCGAGTAAGAGTCATCACCATCAATCGCCCTCAGGCATTGAATTCAATGAACAACGCCGTTTTCGGTGGGATTCGAGACGCACTCGCCGAAGCCGAAACAGATGATCAGGTCGCTGTTGCGGTCATCACAGGCGACGGACGTGCGTTCTCAGCGGGACAAGACCTT
>DJZU01000071.1 GCA_002448715.1 Candidatus Neomicrothrix sp. UBA6944
GGGAAAGATGAGAATCTCATCTGAGATCGGCAAGGTCGCCAACATGCGAGCGCCTCTAACCAAAATACCCTCAGAAGTCTCCTCAACTAGTCCAAGAGCAATGTACGGATCGTCTAGTTCGTTGGCCTGTTTTGATTTGTCGATCTGTGGGTTTGTGAGGGCGTGAGTAAGAGCAAGGTCGTTCTCTCGAACGTACTCAAAATAGTTTTTGATGTTCTGTCCAAACCGTTGGTCTACCTGTTCGAAATAGTCTCCCGCCATGCCCGCCGCCATTACGTTCACGTTCATATAGTCAGGGGACCGCCCCATATGCCCCAAGCTCGCATCTGCCCATACCTTGTGCATCTGTGAACGTTGGCGCAGATCATCCTTCGTTTCCGGTACTACGAAGCTGCGGCCAACTCTGTCACCCGAGGACGGTGACTTAACAGTCATGATGTCAACGAGGTCATCGCGATACTGGAGATCGTAAAGCGCCGCTAAGGAGCGCACTGCGTTTCGGGTCTTGGGGTGTTGCGTGGGGTCTTCCACGAATTGACCGTCTAGCCAGAGATTAGGAGGGTGGCTTTGCAGCCGATCGATGACTTCTTTCCCTGTTCTTGCGGGCATATCTGTTCCCAGCTCCCACCCTTAATTGTTCGATTATAGAATTTAGGGTTCTATTATCGATTATACTTCATTACCTATGGCGGCCACATCAGGCGCAGATACAAGCCGATCTCAAACCCTAGACAGAGGGCTCAGAGCATTAAACGTCATAGCTACTTCAACAGTCCCAATGACTATCGACGAACTGTCTTCCAGACTCGGTTTAGGCCGTTCTGTGACCTATCGAATTATTCGCACCCTCGAAGATCACAGATTGGTAAGACGAGATAGTTCGGGACGGCTAACTGGAGATACGCAACTCGTCGCTCTCGCTGGGAGTGTGCGCAACGATTTACAATCGACAGCAGCACCCATACTTTCTGATCTCGCTAATGATTTAGAAATGACCGCTTTCCTCGTTGTTTCCGACGGCCACGAGGCAGTCACAGTTCAGGTTGTAGAACCGACCTACACCACCGCTCATGTCGCGTACCGTCCCGGTACTCGACACTCCCTTGAACGCGGCGCCCCAGGAATTGCCTTACTCGCAGGAGATGACGCTCTGAGAGACGAACGCCCCGAAGTTCAGGTAGCTCGCGAATCGGGTTGGGCATATTCAGAAGGGGAAGTCATTGACGGAATGGCATCGGTTGCCGCCCCTGTCACAACAATTGATGGAACCACAACCGCAGCTCTCGCTGTAGTTCACCTCTCCTTAAGTCTCAATTCAGCAGTCGTTGCGCCCCTAGTCACAAAAGCGGCAACACAACTGGGGCTCGCGTTGTCCTAGTTCGATGGTTGAGCGCTGTAAACCAGCGGGAAATGTTCATCGTCACCTGGATATTCTCCACTTTCCACACTGGTGTCGTCGTCCGTCACAGTTGGATCGCTACCAGGGTGTGGGTACCAGGTCACATCATCGCCAAGCCACCTAGTTGACAACGCCGCGCGCCGCTTAGTCCCAGCGTTGCCGGGAGCACCATGCAATATCCACGCTGAGAAGAAGATCGCGTCACCGGGTTGAACATCGAAGCCAACGATGTCGTACTCATCTCGAGCGGCTGCAACATCAGGTGCCGGTTCTCCCTCGAAATCACCCGTCCAGTTCTTTGCGCCATCGAAAGCTTCAGGCGCAAAATACGAACCCCATTCGTGAGATCCGCGCACGAACTCAAGTGAGCTTTCGTCCACGGTTAGTTCACCCACTGATACCCAAGCTGAACATATTTGCTTACCCAAAAACGGCCAATAGGGAATATCTTGATGCCACGGGGTCGGGGCTTCGGTGTGGGGCTCTTTCACAAGTAAATGGTCGAAGTAGAGCCGGGCAGTATTTGAGTTCATCAGAGCCGCAGCCATGTGAGCCACACCCGAATCATGCACATAACCATTAACAAGGGGATCGCTCTTCCAGCGGTACCTGCTCGTAAAGAGACGGTTCTCTGCGGCTCCGGGGTTGGTGTCGGTCACCCACTCTCCCGGGTCGTTCAATTCTTCATCGGCCATATCTGCGATCGCCTCAAGCCACTTAGCAGAGATCGCTCCAGGAATTTTGACTACGCCGTCTCTAAGGAAGACCTCTCGAATCTCATTGGTCACCTTCGGGTGAGTTGCAGCCATAACGTCAGCCCCGTTGCAAAAGATACAGACAGCATAATTTCTACCCAAAAACTGTCGGTGAGAATCTCGCTCCCTTCTGGAGGTTACATTGAGCCAGTTACTTCACCGAGATTGGAATGGGCATTTGAAGGTTGGCTTTATCGGCCTCGGCAACGTCGGCGCCAAATTAGCGGGGAGCGTTCTCCGTAATGGATTTGACCTAACAGTAAGAGACTTGGACTCCTCCAAAACATCAGAATTCACCCAGGCAGGAGCATCTCTCGCTCAATCACCTCAAGAAGTTGCTCAAAGCTGCGATGTAGTGATCACATGCCTTCCGAGTCCCACTATTTGCGCGTCAGTTATGGAAGACGATGATGGGGTACTCGCTGGGCTTTCGGAGGGGAAAATATGGGTCGAGATGAGCACCACTGATCAGC
>DJZU01000063.1 GCA_002448715.1 Candidatus Neomicrothrix sp. UBA6944
TCGAAACGTGAGACGCCTCGTTGCATAGCGAACATAATGTTTGCCAAGCCTGTATTACGTGTGTTGTGGAAATGTAGGCCTATCCGAGAGATATCGATTCCGACTTCTTCAAGGGCGTCTAATAACTCGGAAACCACTCGGGGGGTTGCCATCCCACTGGTATCACCGAACGACAATCCATCAACGCCCGCTTCATCTAAGACTTTACGAGCATATTGAGCGACACGCTGTGGGGAAATATCACCTTCGTAGGCGCAGCCGAACGCAGTTGAGAGAATTGCTTCGACCGGTGTCTTTTCTTGACGGGCAAGTTCGGTGAGATCGATGATTTGTGTTACCGACTCGTCAGGGGACATGTTCAGATTTTTGTAGTTATGAGTCTCAGAGATTGACATCACAACCTCTATCTCATCAACGTTGCATGCCAACGCATCCATCGTTCCGCGTTCATTCGGTACTAAAGCCCTATACCGAACTCCTGGTGCACGGGTGATGCCTTGCATGACCTCGGCTGAACCAGCCATAGGAGGAATAGCTTTTGGGTGTACAAAAGAAGCAGCTTCGATTGCCGCCAAACCGGTCCCTGACAGAGCATCTATGAGAGCGATTCGCTCATCAACTGGAATCGTTGACTCGTTTTGCAACCCATCACGAGGGCCGACTTCGCGGATCTCAACAGAACTTGGCAGACCCGCAAGCATCTACGCCGCCTTTAAATCAGCAAACACTTTGCGCCACCGTTCGGCATCTGAACGATACGGGGCATAAAAGCTCAAGCGCTGAACGATGTCACCGAAACGGCTCTTCAAGCCATCAGCAATTTGCTCAGGTTCCCCAACCACAGCAAAGGTATCGAGGATCTCATCGTCAACGAGACTTCCCATTTCAACCCACTTGCCCTCCTTGGAGAGCGCATTCAGTTCTGTTTGCATTTCCCCCCAGCCGTGGCATTCCAAAACACCTCGATATGCCGGAGTTGAACCGTAAAAGGCGATCTGTTGACGTGTTCCTTGTTTCGCTTTTTCGAGCTCTTCTTCGTTATTGCCTGTAACAACGAACAACGGACCAGAGATCTCAACGTCAGAAAGGCTTCGTCCAGCGCGTTCAGCGCCTCGTTCTAAAGCTGGGATGGTTTCTTCGCGGAGATACTTTTCAGTTGTGAAACCGTGCGCCAAAAACACGTCGCAGGTCTCGCCGGCTACCTCGGTCATCAAAGGACCTACCCCAGCGAGCGCCATGCGCGGAGCCCCATATGGGTTTTCGCCCGGGTGGAAGAACGGAGTCATCAACGTGTGCTCGTAGAAATCGCCACGAAAATCGAGTTTTTCTCCCGTGTTCCAGCTATTCCAGATCGCCTTCGTTGCAAGAATCATCTCCCGCATTCGAGCAGCAGGTTTCGACCATTCCATCGAAAATCTTCTAGTGATGTGAGCCTTGATTTGGCTGCCTAAACCTAGAGTGAATCGGCCTTTGGAGATCAATTGAATGTCGTTAGCGCTATAGGCCAGGTCCATTGGATTTCTAGCGAAACCGACAACAATGCTTGTTCCTAATTCTACGTTCTCGGTTGCTTCTGCCATTAAAGGAAGCATCGTGAACGGGTCATGACTGGTCTCTGGAACCCACAAACCGTCGTACCCAATTTCTTCTTGTTCGCGGGACTTATCCATGATCCCGTCGAAACCGCTGTCTACGCCTAATCCGCCATCAATCTTCATACCCGCGAAGATAGTTCAGCCGGGGCAGTGATGCCGCAGCGAGAGCTGACTAGATATTCATTATCGTTGCCGCTCGCTCAGCAAGTTGCACAACACTGTGCGGAAATATTTCGACTTCCTCTGGGATCTCAACGTTTGCCCCACCGACGTATCGAGCGTGGACTCCCTCAAGAATGCACGCCAAACGCCAACTAGCGAAAGCAAAGAAGAAGTCCATGTTGCTGGTGTCTCGTCCAGTCGACTCCCGATAGGCATCAATGAGATCCGTTCGAGTCGAGAAACCATCGTTAATGGTCGCCGCGTCACCCAGTGGCAAGAATTTGTCTGATGGTTCACTCCAATACGCCAACAAGATCCCGAGATCCGCAAGTGGATCCCCAAGTGTCGAAATTTCCCAATCAAGTACTGCCGCTACCTCACCGGTCGCTGTTACCAGACAGTTATCTAGGCGGAAATCTCCGTGGATCAGAGTGGCCTCATCCTGGTGAGGGATATGGGCCGCTAACGCGTCATGTACTCGTTCGATAATCGGCAGATCGCGAGAGGTCATAGCGTTAAATTGCCTGAGCCAAGTCCGTAACTGCCGAGCAACGTACTCCTCGCGCTTACCCAAATCAGCCAAGCTCGTGGCTTCGAGATCCACAGAGTGAACCGCGGCCAACGATTCGATTAATTGTCGACCAAGATGACCTCGCCTATCGGTAGGAACCTCAGAAGCAGACGCCTGGTCGCGTAACACGTGCCCATCAACGAATTCAGTTACATAAAAGTCGGCACCGTTCACAGACCCATCGGTGCAGAGTCCAACTACAGGGGGAACCGGAACAGCGCTGTCACTCAAAGAAGACAAAAGTCTGTGCTCGCGCACCATGTCATGGGCCCCAGAGAGGACATGACCAAGAGGTGGCCGCCTTAGCACCCATCGACGCTCATCTTGGTCCGTCACCTTGTAGGTGAGGTTTGAATGACCTCCCGTAATGAGATCGAATTCCAAAGGTGGACTTAAATCCTCAACCCGAGCAGACAGCCATTCCGTCACGGGTTTATCCTCAATACCCTTAACCACAACACTCCTTAATTAACTCCACAATGAAACTAGCTCTTGGCTACAGGTAGCCATCTCACAAGTTGAACACAACGAAACGGAAACCGAGACAATGATTGATGTCACCGACCAGGATTTTGAGCAACAAGTAATCGAAAAGAGCCATGAAATTCCTGTGATCGTAGACCTATGGGCTCCTTGGTGTGGCCCATGTAAGACACTTGGCCCCCTGCTCGAAAAAGTCATTGACTCTCAAGCTGGAAAAGTTATCGGTGTGAAAATCAACGTTGATGAGAACCCAGGCGTATCACAGGCATTCCAGGTGCAGTCGATCCCTATGGTCGTTGCATTCAAAGACGGTCAGGCTGTCGATGGCTTTATGGGTGCTCAAGGCGAGCCGATGCTCGAAGATTTTGTCAGCCGCTTGTTGCCAACTGAAGAAGAGAACCAGATTGACTCCCTCGTTGCAGCCGGCGATGAAATATCTCTGCGCGCGGCTTTGGAAGTTCAAAGCGACCATCCCGAAGCCGTACTCGCACTCGCAGATCTTCTCGTCCAAGATGGTCGCGTCGAGGAAGGTCTTGCCCTTCTCGAACGTGTCCCCGAGTCCACTGAAAGTCGACGTATTGCCGCCATCGCCCGAACCTCAGATAGTTCAGGGGAGTCAGACGAAGTCGACGCAGAGCTAGAAGAACTTCTCGGCAAGGTGAAAAGTGATGACGAAGCACGTCAGCGTTTCATCGACTTGCTTGAGGTTATGGGTCCAGAAGATCCTCGAACCGGGGAATGGCGCCGCAAACTTTCAACAGCGCTCTTCTAGAGGAAAGAGCTTCGACAGTTTGCGGTTGGTTAGGAACCCGAACTCGAGACCGCGAGGGGAGTAACGTCGCGACTGTGTCGAAGGTGTCCGTGCAAATTTTCTCCGGTCCAGAACCGGCACTCTTGGCGGATGCGGTCCGCGATTGGGTGAATGAGCTTGTTGGCGAACAAGACCGCTCTCTCGTCCTAGAAGAATTAACCGGCGATGAGTACACGATGGAGCAGGTGGTCGATGCTGTTCAAACACCGCCGCTATTCACAGACCGCCGCATCGTCGTAGCTCGGGAGTTCAACAGGTTCAAAGCCGAAGATTTAAAGCCACTCATCAATCTCTTGAATGACCCGCCACCGACAACGGACTTAGTGGTGGAGTGGGGTAGCGGTGCAGTACCTAAAAAATTCCTCGAAGCAGTCAAAGCTATCGACGGCGAACAAACCAAGGTCGGAGCTCCAGGCACTGGCAGAGCTCGCAGTAGTTGGTTCCAAGAGCGGTTCGATACGTCTGTTGTTCAATTAGATGACAGTGCGCGGGAACTGATCTCAGAACACCTTGGAGAGGATGTTGCTCGATTAACTGGGCTGCTTCAGACCCTGGAAGGCGTTTATGGCGTAGATGCTCGACTTAGTGACACGGAAGTGCGGCCATTCATTGGAGATGAAGGGGGAGTGCCGCCGTGGGATCTCACCGACGCCCTAGATCGAGGAGAAATACCAACTGCCCTGCGCGTAGTGCAGCGCATGATGGGGGGAGGGGAACGCCACCCGCTGCAAATCATGGCGACTCTACACTCACATTATGAACGCATTCTTCGTCTAGACGGAACCGAAATAACAAACGAGAAAGAGGCCGCAGCTCACCTGCAGATGAAAGGATCTACGTTCCCAGCGAAGAAGGCGCTGAGCCAGATGCGGCGACTTGGACCAGAAAAAACTCGGAGAGCCATCCGACTACTAAGCCAAGCGGACTTAGACCTGAGAGGAAAGTCTGCCCTTGACGGAGATATAGTGCTCGAGATCCTTGTAGCCCGATTGGCGCAACTGAGTCGCTGACTCAGCTAGAAGAAGCTTTAGCGTTCAAACGAGATTTGCGTCGAGCCGCCTCATTCTTGTGAATAACGCCCTTTGATGCAGCAACATCAAGACGTTTTTGAGCCAGGCGCAATAGTTCGTCGGTGGGTTCACCCGCCGCTACAGCAGCGAACAAGGCCTTTTCTCGGGTCTTCAACTCGCTGCGAACTGCCTTATTACGGGCGCGGCGAGTCTCGTTCTGTCTATTGCGTTTAATTTGGCTCTTGATGTTCGCCACGTGTTCTTCTCTTATCCCAAATCAAGGTCTCGTCATCGGAAGTGCAACGGCAAAGCGTCAACACATCCGCAGATAACCGCTTCAGGTTA
>DJZU01000069.1 GCA_002448715.1 Candidatus Neomicrothrix sp. UBA6944
TCTCGCGCCATCCCTCGGGATTATCGATGGCCGCATGCTGCTCAGAGAAGCGCAGCATCGCGAAGCTATTGATCTCGGGAAAGACCCCTCGTTCAACCATACGTTGACCCAGCACCCGAGCGGCCATCCGCCCTTCCTGAATAAATTTTACACAATTGGTTTTGGTGCGCTCGCGGCCAGGCATCAAAACAGAAGCTCCGTGGGCTCCCGCCAGGAACTGGCCTTGAGCTTCAGGATCAACTTCGAGCATCGAGCCGATCTCCGCCACAAGACGCTCCCGTTCACCAGCAAGCTCGGCTTGGTGATCTTGCGGCGCCGCTGATGGCGGCGACACGCGCATCCGATCTATCGCCGCCAAGGCGAGATCGGGATTCGTTTCCCAGGTGGGACAAGACATTTCCCACTCGTTTGGGCCCCTTGAGCCATAGGACTGAAGAAACTCATCAAACTGGGAAACGAAGTCTTGTACCTCTGACTCAGCGCTGTCTTTCAATCGCTGATTTAGTCCCTCAATACCGTCCTCGAATACCGAGTTGACGCCGCTCGAGCTAGCTGCAGTGCGACCTAGGTCCCACATCGCCATTGATGGGGCAGCAGATTCGACATCCCCAAGGCCAGCCATAATTTTCATAGCATCGGTGGGCCGGCCAACTGCTTCGCAGACAGCTGAAACTATGCCCATAGGAACTGTTGTGAGGAAGCTAATAAAAATGTGTTGAGCAAACAGCTCCCGGAATCCCTCGTTAAAGAAATCTTCTATCCAATCGACAATTTCATGATCTCCCATGGCATCGAAATCGGGTCGGTTAGCACGTAAAGCGTTGACTCTTTCTTCTTGTTCAAGGACATCTGGCAGATCTGGCGTCGTGAGAGCCCAAAGAAACACCTCACCTATGCGAGCCTCAGCTTCGGAGCTGGGGTCATCGGGATGCTGTTCATATGGGGGGATGCCAGGTTGCACACCAAAAAAAGCTTCATCAATGTCTTGCGCTGACAACCCTGGGGCTCGTTCACCGAAAATGCGCATCAACGAGGCGTTCAGGTAGGTGTAGCCACCAAAGACACCTAGGAACACTGGATTATCGGGGTCAAACTCACTCTCTTCGAAAGCGCCAATCCTGATGTATGCATCTCGAAAGCCCAACTCGCTCATTTGGAGCCCACTTTCGTTCTGAAACGCGAAATCGAAAGTGGCTAATGCAACAGGGTCCGGGAACACTTCTCCGACATTCGCGCGTGTCCAAATCGGATAGCGATCCGAAGTCTTAGTTCCGACAAAGTATTCCTCAGCCATTTGGTGCTCCTCCTCTATGAGCGATCTAACAACCAAGACCGATGGACCGGATGACTGCCTCCCCCTCTTGGCAGCCACCCGGCCAGACCTCGGTCTTTCTTACTAAGCCCCCAGCGGTGGTAAGAATCTTCGATTTGCGTAAGATCGCAAATCACAACTGCGGGCACTATAGGCACCGGTACCCCCATTTATGCAAACGATCGTTAAGTAATGCTCTCTGTCAAGGCGTTTAGATCACCGCGAACTGCGGTGTGAGATACCTTCTAGCCGTGGTTTCACAAGACAACGAGACTTTTGATTGGACGCAAGAGTGGCCTCATCTGGTCACTTCGCCCGAAGTTGCAGCACAAGCGGTTCAAGACGGGGATCTCGTCGGTACTAGCTTGCCTGAGCCAACTGCCTTTCTGAATGCTCTAGCGGATCGCAAGGACCTCAGCGATGTTGCAGTTTTTGTGCCTGCGCCTCGACGGGGTGGAGCTGCCGTCGCGATGAATCCAGCGATCGAGTTGCGGGCTCCGTTCTTGACTCAAATTTTGCGAGAAGCAGGAGCTGAAGCAGAGCTAGTTCCGGTGCGACTTGAAGATTGGGGCAGGTTTAGTATTCGAAATCCGCCTCGCATCGCTTGTGTTCAAGTCGGGACACCATTGTCCGATGGAACAGTTCCGCCTGGTTCGGCTATCGCCGGCAATGATGCGCTAATTCGTCGCTCTCGAAGGCCGGGTGATCTCGTGTTTGGGCTAGTGAATCCAGTGGTGCCTTACATCCACGGAGATGCGTTCCACGTAAATGACTTTGATGGCCTGATTTACGTTCCCCTCAAGGGGTCGATGCCAATTTTTGACCAGCGTACGCCGCCATCGAATCTCGACCCGTTCGTTGGGGCACTTGATGAACTCATTCCCGATGGCGCGACCGTTCAATCCGGAGTTGGTGGCCTGACCGAGATTGCTCTGGCTCGTTTAACTCACAAGAAAGACCTCGGCATCCATACCGAGGTGATGTGCCAAGGGCTTATGGAATTAATGAAGTCAGGTGCCGCAACTAACCGACTGAAGTCGGTCTTTCCACACAAAACGGTTTTTACTATCGCTTTGCCTGAAACTTTCGAATTTCTCGACAACAACCCCGACTGTCAGATCGTGCCGGCACACATTGCGTTAAACCACAAGACAATCTCAGATAACCGCGATATGCGATGCGTGAATGGGGCGCTCGAAATCGATCTCTGGGGTCAGGTCAATTCCGAAATGATCGGTGGTGTGCAGCACAGCGGTGTGGGTGGCGCGCTCGATTTTTTACGTGGGTGCCAAATGTCCGATTCAGCAATGTCGATTCACTTGATGCCGGCTACTGCCCAGAAAGGTGCCGCATCGCGAATTGTTCCTCAGATAGATGTTAACGCCATAACAGCTACTCGTTACGACGTCGATGTAGTTGTAACAGAGTTCGGTATTGCTCGGTTAAAAGATGCTTCGGTGCGCCAAAAGGCAGAAAGTTTGATCTCGATCGCTCACCCAGAACATCGTGAGGAACTCAGAAACGCTGCTCAGAAAATGGGTATCTGCTAAACGTTAGCTGCGCGACTTTTCTGGTCGTACGAATGTGGGTACGTCAGGTGTGCTTCGCTCCGGCGAGTAGGCATATCCCATGTCGCTGAACTCATTGATCGAACGGACACTATTTATTCGGTTGAGTATGAGCCATGACGCCATCGCTCCTCGGGCCTGCTTGGCGTAAAAGCTGACGATCTTAAACTTCCCATTCTTCTCGTCTAGGAATCGTGGACTTAAGACTCGGGCTTTAAGCACATCTTCATTTACAGCAGAGAAATATTCTTTTGAGGCCAAGTTGATCACCACTCGTGAACGATGCTCATCTAAATCTGCTGAGAGGACCTCGCTAATTTGGTCACCCCAGAACTCGTAAAGGGTTTCACCTCGCGACGTGGTCAAGTTTGTGCCCATCTCGAGTCGGTAAGGCTGAATGAGGTCAAGAGGTTTGAGAACTCCGTGAAGCCCGGACAATATACGCAAGTCTTTTTGGGCTCTAGTGAAGTCACGTTCGCTGTAACGGCCGACATCCATGCCTACATAGACATCGCCCCTAAACGCCAACAACGCCGGTCGGGCATTCTCGGTAGTGAAGTTTTCTTCCCAGTCTTGGAAACGCTCCACATTAAGGTCAGCTAGAGCAGGTGAAAGATGCATGAGTTCGCCCAGCTCCGCGGGAGATTTCTTCACCAATTCGTTGACGAGCACAGCGGAATCTTTAATCAGCGTCGGCATCGAGTGTTTCCGAGTTAACAAGTCCGAATCGAAGTCGAGCGTTTTAGCGGGTGACAGGACAATCAGCACAATGGGTTCCTCCACTTTGAAGTCTAGATATTCAGCGGCTGCAACTCGGGATCTATTTCAAATCACCGTAATTCCGATCGGTCCCAATTACCTCTTTTCTAGCTTCATGGCTGCAATCACAGGAGAGATGGAAGATATTCGAGGTGGATAAGCCTGAATCCGTGCCTCTCAAAGTCCCTAACGCACGGACTTGGAAGCATTACACCGGCTAGCGTGCGAGCCGTGATCAACAACTCTGGCGCAGCGCATTAAGCGGGAACCTATGGCGACCACTATCCAGCATTACCAAGATATTGGTGACTTTGACTATGGCGCTAGCGATCAGGTGTCACCACTTATTCGTCGAGTCATATGCAAGAACCCCACACCGTTCACATATAAAGGAACTGGAACTTATTTAGTGGGACGGGGTGAGGTTGCTGTTATCGACCCCGGGCCCCCTTTGGAGAGTCATCTCGACGACATCCTTGCTGCCTTGGACCCTGATGAGGTAGTCACGCACGCCTTTATCACGCACACTCACAGCGATCATTCCCCTTTGACTAAGCAACTGAAGGAAAGAACGGGAGCACTTTCTTACGGCTTCGGTCCACATGGAGCAGTTCGAGAAGACGACCCAGAGGATCGAGTCGACTTTTCCGCATACATCTCCGAAAAAGAGCAAGAGCAGTACAGAAAAGAATATGACGAGTTGCCTGAAGAATTGAAGAAAGAAGGTGCAGATACTGAGTTTTCGCCTGACATATTCCTTAGCGATGGTGACATTATTTCCGGTTCTAATTGGACAATCCGCTCTATTCACACCCCCGGTCATTGTTCAAACCATCTTTGCTTCGAACTGTTAGAAGAAGCCTCCCTATTCTCTGGCGATCATGTGATGGGATGGGCCACCAGCGTCGTTGGGCCCCCCGATGGCTCCATGAAGGACTACATGGTTTCTCTCAAGAAGCTCCTGGATTTCAACCATGATCGGTACTGGCCGACTCACGGGCCTGCGATTCCCGATCCAATTGCCTACGTCCAAAGCTTCATCAGCCATAGAGAGGAACGCGAAGACCAAATACTCGGGTACCTAGAGCACGGGCCTCAAAAGATCGCTGACTTCGTGCCCGAGATGTACGAAAAATACGACAAAAGACTGTGGTATCCGGCAGCGGGATCAGTCCACGCCCATTTGCTGCACATGGTTGAAACTGGACGAGCGGAAGTCACAGACAACCATGGGGAACCAAAATTGACCGCTACGTATCAGCTCCTTTGACTAAGAATCCGCATATCCGCGCTTCTTACTCCACCCGTGAGTAATTTTTCCACTCGATGCGTTTAGTCATTGCCAACTGCACGGTCGACTATTCAGGTCGTCTAGATGCCCACCTACCTCAGGCCATCCGTCTCATTATGGTTAAAGCAGATGGATGCATTGCAATTCACGCCGATGGGGGCGCGTACAAACCGCTTAACTGGATGAATGCGCCAAACAATGTCCGCGAATTAGAGGAAGGCAGCGAACTCACGTGGGTTGTCACAAACCCGAAGGGGGAGAAATTAACTATTCAGATCCATGAGGTTGTGTCGGATGTTGCACACGACATGGGTAGTGACCCTGGTCTTGAAAAGGATGGAGTTGAAGCCCATCTTCAAGAGTTGTTAGCTGCGAATATCGGCGACATCTGCGACGGAATGGTGTTGGTAAGGCGCGAGTATCCAACCGATATAGGGCCTGTCGACCTGCTCTGTCGAGACGTTAATGATGCGGCCGTGGCTATCGAAATCAAGCGTCGGGGTGAAATCGATGGTGTAGAGCAACTGAGTCGTTATCTCGATTACCTCAACCGGGACGGAAATCTCAGACCTGTGTCAGGGATATTTGCTGCTCAAGAGATCAAGCCACAAGCGCGTGTGCTAGCCGAGGACCGGGGCATTGAGTGCTTGTTGCTTAACTACGACGAACTGAGAGGGATCCAGAGCAATGAACTTAAGCTGTTCTAGATCTCAACAGCTCGTTATTAGTCGTCAAGCAAATAGGCATAGCCCATTGTCGATAACAACCCGCTCTTCTGCCGTGTCTTTTTGAGCGACTGTCCGATAGATCGCTTGACCATCTTCTACCCACATCTGAACGGTGAGGGAATCTCCCGGATACACCGGCGAGGAAAATCGCGAGTCCATACTTTTGAAACTGGACGGATCACCATCACACAGTTGGTGGAGTAAAGCTCGGCCCGTGAAACCGTAGGTGCACAAGCCATGTAAAATCGGTTTAGGGAACCCGCCAAGTTCGGTAGCAAACCATGGATCGCTATGCAGCGGGTTGTAGTCACCAGAAAGTCTGTAGGTCAACGCCTGGTCAGTTCTTGTCTGGTATGTCACTTCGTGGTCTGGTGCAACATCTGGAGCGTGAACCTGCGGCGCAGTATTTCCCTCTTCGCCGCCAAAACCTCCGGATCCTCGAACAACTATTGAGAACCGCAGATCAAAAAGAGGTTCGCTTGTCTCCTTCAAAGAAACCTTGGACTCTGTTTCAATTATCGCGTTCTTGCCCTCACCTTTATCCCAGATGCCACTAACACTTTCCTCAATAACCACGGTTCCTGCTACAGGGATCGGCTGATGCAACGTGACTCCTTGCGACCCATGAAGGACTCGGCCCCAATCGATCTCACCAACCTTGCCAAGCGCTCCACCCGAACCGCCAATTACAACTCCTTGCGTTGGGAAAGTTCGCTGGTCGATCCCTTTCGAGTTGTTAGTGGTGAACTCCAGTTCTGAACCGACTGGATCTTCGGCTCCTGCTCCTATACCCACCGCATAAAGCAGCGAGTCGCGATAGCCCCAAGATCGTTCAGCTAGATCGGCTGTGGCACCTACGGCATTGGGATCTATAGACATGGTTCGTCCTTCCTGTCTGATTTCATACTAGTTAAGCGACCTAAGTAAGTAGCCCTCCGTCATGCGGCTGGCCATCCATACCGGAGTTAAGTTGCGCTTCTGATACCAGACGTCGCGCTACTTCAGCTATTTCGGTGGGGTCGTCTACAGCATCGGTGGTGGGCCCACGATGCCACCCGTTGGCGACGGCCAACTGCCGACCCGATGCTTCGAAAACTCGGCCCGTAATGTCCGACGACTCCGCGCTTTGTAGCCATGTAACTATTGGAGCTATGTATCTGGGATGCATCAGAGCTTTATCCTCTTCAGATGCTTCACCCATGCCTAGGTCTTCTGTCATTCGGGTCAAGGCTCCAGGAGCGACAGCGTTTACGCGCACGCCGTAGCGCTGCATTTCACGAGCAGCGATGATTGTGAATGCGGCAATACCCATTTTGGCGGCGCCGTAATTTGTCTGGCCAGGATTGCCATAGATGCCCGAGACAGAAGTTGTGTTGACAATTGAGGCGTTGACTTCTTCCCCAGCTTTTGCCTTATCGCGCCAATATGCAGCAGCCCAGCGCGCGGGAGCGAAAGTGCCCTTCAGGTGAACCTGAATTACGGCATCCCATTCAGCTTCGGTCATGTTGACCAACATTCGATCTCGAAGGATGCCGGCGTTGCTTACGATGCCTGTCAGGTCTCCGAAGGTCTCGATGGCTTGATTCACCATGGCCTGAGCACCTTCCCAGTCCGACACGTCGTCTCCGTTTGCTACTGCTTCGCCTCCCATAGCTATTATTTCCGCTACAACTTCGTCAGCTGGACCTAGATCGGAACCAGTTCCGTCTCGGGCGCCGCCCAAGTCATTTACGACGACCTTTGCACCGTGTTCTGCGAGCATGAGGCAGTGCTCGCGGCCTATGCCCCGGGCACCGCCTGTAACGATCACTACCCTGCCTTCACACAGCTTGCTCATCTTCTGACCCCTTCGTCGGTCCTTTAACTTTGGATCGGTCTAGTTTCACGAATTGCCGCCGTAATCCCTAGAGGACTTCACGACGTCAGGCATCTTGCCTAGCACAATCAGCAGAAACATTCCGACAAGTTGCCGCGCACACTATTGGGCCATATGGCCCTAGCATCCAGTTACGTGCCTGAGCTTTTCCGTCTCCCGCGTTGGGCTCTGATGCTCGGATTGCCGTTTTTTTTAGTTGCGCTCGTTGTTGGAGCG
Organism: Candidatus Neomicrothrix sp. UBA6944; assembly: GCA_002448715.1. Classification (GTDB taxonomy): domain Bacteria; phylum Actinomycetota; class Acidimicrobiia; order Acidimicrobiales; family Poriferisodalaceae; genus UBA6944. Next base: position 7,751 of record DJZU01000069.1, read on the forward strand.
TGGGTAATTGATACAGCGGTGCATCGAGATCGGGTGGTGCGGAACGTAAAAGTTGCGGGCGAGACCGTTGGTGGGCTCACTGACGTCGCTTTGCGAGCTCGGGTGCAAGCAATTGCTGACCGTGTCGCTGACACGCAAATTGTCATTCAAACCGAGCTAGGCGACGCGACTTGGGCAGCTAGCGATCTTGGGGTATCTCTTAACGTTCTCACCACATTTGAGTCCGTCATGAATACTCGTCGTGAGGGACTAATCAATCGGCCACTAAATTGGCTCTCTTCACTTGCTTCAACTACCTCAGCAAAGATCAACGTCGAAATTGATTTGCCTACTCTTGAGCAAGCTCTTTATGCAAACGATCGATTTAAGCGATCGCCCGTGGAGCCGTCAACCCGCGTTGCTCTCGACCAAGTTCAGCTAGTGCCCGGTGTTCCGGGAAAGCTAATTGATGTCAGAGATGCCGCTGAGGCCATCACCCAAGTCATAGAAGAGGGTGGTACTCCAAGCGTGCAAATTGGCACAGTGGAAGTCGCGACCAGGTTCTCAGACAACGCTGTGACCGAACTCATAGCTCAAGCAAACCGGGCCGTGCAGACTCCGCTTCAGTTACGACTCAACGACTACGAAACGGTTGTGGCGCCTCGAGTCATAGCGGGATGGTTCGTCCTTGATCTCGAGAGATCCGTTCCGACGCTGGATGTTGATCCCGCACTCATTCTCTCATCTCTAGAAGAATTGTTAATGCCAGGTAACACGGGTGCTGGACAAGCTGAATTCGATGTACGCAACAACGTGGTCAGAATTATTTCATCTGACGGAGGAACTGCTTGCTGTGATGTGGTCGCTGTCGAAATCGTTACCGCGGCTTTAGAAGCGGGACATGGGGATCAAATTCATGTGCTTCCCAACCGACCCGCTGCGCCGAGAGAGGCCGTCAACCGGCTTGAGGAACTCGGGGTGATAGAGAAGGTTTCGTCTTTCACCACTAAATACGCCTGTTGCGTTGGGCGCGTAACCAACATCCAAAAATTCGCCGAAATCATGAACGGTCGATGGATTAAGCCTGATGGGCTGCTATCACTCAACGAAACGGTGGGGCGACGCACGGAAGAAAGCGGGTTTGTACCTGGGGGTTTTATCTCTAAGGGCCACCTCGTAGAAGACATCGGCGGTGGCGTTTCCCAATACGCTACGACCATTTTCAACGCCGCTGTACGAGCTGGCCTCAACTTTGATTACTACCAGGCGCATTCGATCTATTTCGACAGATACCCATACGGTCTAGAGGCGACTATCTCTTACCCGAAACCTGATTTAGTGATCACCAATCCGACCCCATTTGGGGTTCTTATCTGGAACAGTTGGACCGACGAGTCAATTACCGTTGATATCTATTCGACTTCCAACGTCCATGTGACACTTGAAGAACCAACAGAGACGCCCATAGAGCAGTGCACGCGGGTCAAAACTAAACGACTTCGAGTTTGGCAAGACGGTTCCGAGGAAGCTGACTACTTTTTCGCTACCTACAGACCTGAAGAGGGTCTCAACTGCGACGGAACTCCCTCCGACCCAGACCAAACCACGACAACCACCATCGCCTTGGAACCCGAACAGAGCGATGGCGCTCAAGATGAAGTACCGGCAAACAGTGTCCCAGTAACAACAACCACTCTTAATTCAGAGTGAAGCGCCAGCCAAGCACAAATCGGTAGCCTGATGCGGGTGCTTCAATGTGATGTTTTGATCGTGGGAACCGGCCCGGCGGGCTGCGCCGCGGCTATCACCGCCAGGCGACTCGGTCTCAAGGTAATCGCCATAGATAGGGCTACCTTCCCTCGTGATAAATGTTGCGGCGACGGTCTTACTACTTTGGCGTTACGCGAACTTGAATCCTTGGGCCTAACGCCATCTGCCAGCAGCTGGCTGACCATCAACGATGCATACATTCGATCGCCATCGGGCAGAGAACTTCATCTACCGCTCCCCCGAGACCGCGGACAGTACGCCGCCATAGTGAAGAGGATTGAGCTTGACGCCGACTTAGTGGACCTAATGCGTGACGAGGGTGCAGATGTTCATCAAGGCTGCGCATTCACCACGATCGAATTGAATGCTCAGGGGGTTCAAGTTTTGCTCGACGACGGTCAGAGCATTCTCGCGAGAAACGTTATCGCAGCTGACGGGATGTGGTCACCAGTGAGAAAAGCCCTGGGGTGTGGTCCTGTGGGTTACCGAGGCGACTGGCACGGCTTCAGGCAGTACGTGAAAGCTGAAGGTCCTCAAAGTCGAAATTTGTGGGTATGGTTCGACAAGGATCTCCTTCCTGGTTACGCCTGGTCATTCCCTTTAGCCGATGGTCAAGTGAACTTGGGGTTTGGAGTGGTGAGAGGAAGTCGTCTCAACGGCAAGAAGCTTGCTTCGGTGTGGGCGGGGCTCTTAGATAGACCTGCGATTAAGCAAGCTCTTGGCCATGCAACCCCTCAGGATTCGCGCACTGCCTGGCCAATCCCAGCTCAACTACCTAACGCTCAGCTGGCTAAGGGTCCGGTCTTATTCGTCGGAGACGCCGCAACTGCTACCGACCCCCTAACTGGCGAAGGCATTGGACAGGCACTGGAAACCGGAAGATTGGCTGCCGAAGCGGTCGCTCGAGAAGCAACCCCCGAACTGGCCGCGAATAGTTATGAAAGTTCCGCTCGAGCTGCTCTCCAACTCGATCATCGTCTATCTAAACGCCTTAGCAATGTTCTCGCTAGCCCCCGATTGGCCGAATTGGCACTTCTAGCCGTAGGCACCAATGAATGGACTCGCAGGCAATTTGCTCGTTGGATGTTTGAGGACTATCCAAGAGCTTCTCTGTTCGACCCTAGAAGGTGGCGACGAGGCTTATTTAACCGCGATGGCGCCTGGGCCGAATCCAACTAAACGTGTGACCAGTTGCACAGTGGAGTCTGAAGAGACAGTCTTTGGGGGTGTCGGAAGCTAACCAGTCGAGCGAACATCTCAGCTTCACCAGGTCTGAATGGGCCGCTCTTCGCGATGCGACGCCCTTGACTCTTACCGAAGATGAACTCAGCGACCTCGCTGGTCGCGTCGAACCAATCACTCTGGCCGGTGTCCGGGACATATATCTTCCACTTTCGCGACTTCTAAACCTTCGGGTCGAGGCTCAACTTCAACTTCAAAGCACCACCTCAGACTTCTTCGGAAGAAACGCTTCTTCAAGACCGTTCTTGATCGGTGTCGCAGGCAGCGTCTCGGCAGGTAAGAGCACCACCGCCAGAATTCTTCAAGCGATGCTTGCGACATGGCCGCAACACCCGAGAGTCGATTTGATTACCACTGACGGCTTTTTGCAGCCCAACGCCGAGCTCGAGGAACGAGGTTTGCTAGGTCGAAAAGGATTCCCTGAGTCTTATCGTCAGGGAGCTTTGGTGGATTTTCTTCGAGAAGTAGTTGACGGAACGCCCCAAGTCTCAGCCCCCATCTATTCACATGTCACCTATGACATCACCGATGAAGTTCAGCTAGTTGAGCAGCCTGACATTTTGATTGTCGAAGGCTTGAATGTTTTGCAAACAGGATCTCCTTCAAATACGCCTTTCGTTTCCGACTATTTTGATTTCACTATCTACGTGGATGCAGATACTGAAGATCTGGAATCTTGGTACGTCGAACGCTTTCAGCAACTTCGCTCCACAGCCTTTCGAGAGCAAAGCGCTTACTTCAGTCAGTTCGCTCACTTACCCGTGGACGCCGCTGAGGCTGTAGCGCGAACAATTTGGCGTTCTATAAATCTTGTTAACCTCCAAGAGAACATCTTGCCGACTCGAGCCCGAGCGGACCTAGTCCTAAGAAAAGCCGCTAACCACGAAATCCAGTCAGTTCAACTGCGACGGACCTGATTAGCGCTAGCGAGATCAAAAATCGCTCGACCTCCCTGACTCCACTACTCTCCCCGATCGTGCACTGCCTATTTTGTTCCATCGCTGACGGTAGCTCAGCTTCGAACACAATCTACGAAGACGAACATTGTCTTGCCTTTATGGACATTCTGCCGATGACCCCGGGCCACTGTTTAGTCATACCGAAGCGTCACGTAAGGGACATATTTGAACTTGACGACGACACCGCTGCTCATGTCTTGGTCGCTTGCCGATCCGTGGCCCACATCATCCGCAACCGCCTTGAGCCATTAGGCATCAATCTCATTAACAACAACGGACCAGCGGCTGATCAGTCGCAATTCCACTTCCACATACATCTTGTTCCTAGGTACGGGCGCGACCGTCTGCTGCATCCTTGGGAACGTTCGTACGGCAACCCAGATCAAATTCGTTCTATAGCCGAAATTCTTCGGGGTGAACGAGAACTTCCGAAGCCCGAAGAGGACAGATAAAGCTTCTTGGAGCTAGGTTCACGAGTATGACGCAACGTTACGCAGACTTTTCTGCACTCTCCATAACTGGCCCCGACCAAAACGGCATCTTGGATATCTGCATCGACACGCCAGGCAAATTAAACGCGGTCGATGAAGCTAAGCACCTCGCCCTTGCAGACGTATGGAAGGCAGTTGATGGTGACCCCGACACTCGCGTTGTCGTCATCCACGGCGCGAACGGGACTTTCTCAGCCGGCGGCGACATGGCCATGATCGAGAAAATTATGGACGACTTCGAATATCGATCTAATTCTCTTCGCGAAGCTCGCGACATTGTCTACAACATGATCAACTGCTCCAAGATCATTATCTCAGCGATAGAGGGAGTCGCTGTGGGAGCAGGACTCGCAGCCGCGTTCATGGCCGATATTTCAGTTGTCGGCAAGAACGCTCGAATTTTGGACGGTCATACAAAACTTGGAGTCGCGGCAGGTGATCACGCCGCCATTATTTGGCCTCTCTTATGCGGTATGGCAAAAGCAAAGTATTACTTGTTGACCTGCGATTCCATGTCTGGCGAGGAAGCTGAGGCTATGGGTTTGGCGAGTGTCTGTGTCGACGATGCAGAAGTCCTCAACGAGGCCTACGCCATCGCTACAAAGTTAGCCAGTGGCAGCCAGTCCGCTATTCGATGGACAAAGTACAGCTTGAACAACTGGCTTCGATCCGCCGGACCAGCTTTCGACACTTCGGTCGCGTTGGAAATGTTGGGCTTTACCGGTCCTGACGTGCGGGAAGGTCACGCGGCAATAATGGAGAAGAGGAAGCCCAACTTCGGTTAAGCGGAGTCACATCGCAAGGTCTTTCAGGAGGACCTCAAGTTTTTGCAGAGCGGCAACTGGTTGCTTTACTTCAACAACATTCAGGCCACAGGCACGGGCTGCGTCCAGATTCACTCGGTTGTCATCTAGAAACACAACATTCTCAGCTCGGACACCTAGTTGTTGTATCGCGTGTAAATAGATTCGGTGCTCTGGCTTACGCATTCCCACGAATGCGGAGTTGATTACGACATCGAAAAGCACATCCATAGCTAAGCCCTCGCTCACAATGGGCCAAGCTTCAGCGATGTTGTTCGTCAAAAGCCCAGTTAGGAAGCCTCGATCCTTTAGCTGAGAGATCCGCTCCACTACCTCAGGTATCACTGTCAAATGGCGAAATAGAAAATGAGCACTGGTGGGGTCCCAGATAGTTTCGGCCCCAGGAAGATCTTCGCGAGACCAGGAAAGGTAAGCATCCAGACTCAGTTCTCCCCTTTCAAGGCGGGCAAATTGTGAATCTGGGTCATCATCTCTGTATGCGTCGCGGCGCTGTCGAATCTTCCCCTGGTCTACATCAACTTCCCGGTAAAGTTTTTCAACGATTGGTCCCGGCGGCACTGTTATGACCCCTCCCCAATCAAAAAGAACGGCATCAACTTTAGATTCGTTCGATGTGACGGTCACTCGCGTTCCAACCTCCGAGCAGATGTAAGGTCTCCGGCTAGAGCAATGATTAGCCGAAAAGATGTGCCACCAAGTCTCTCGCTAGGTGACTTGTGAGGCCGTTTCGGCCTCTCTTATTTCTACCCGATGAAGCCACTCAGGAGTGGCAGGTGGGTCCTCATTAATTAGCACCGCCACGGCCCGAATTCCATTGGGGAGGGACTCGGGCCATGGTGTAAATCCATCGGTGATAATAATAAGCAAATCTGCAGTTGGTTGGCTTTGGACCGCCGCATCGATTCCTTGAGCGAGGTCTGTTCCACCACCTCCGATTAAGTTCAGGTCAGAAGAGCGGCGCACTCTTTGTGGTTTTCCTACGACCGAGTCACACGTAAATATCTTCAAACAATTGAATCGAATTCCTACCGTCGACATCAGCCCGTCAATTTCAGCTAAAGCCTGACCGAGCAGTTCTTCGCTCATCGACGCGCTCGTGTCCAGCAGTATTGAAATTTCAGGGTGTCGGCTTCTCAGACTTGGAAGTATGACCTTTGAGCTATTTGACCATCTACGACTTGGTCTTTGGTAGCTGTAGTCAACGGCACCAGTGACCTCGGTTATACCTCGATGAAGAGAAGCTCTTAACTCCTTGCGCCAATCGACTCGAGGTTCAAGCACCCGGTTAGCCCAACGAAGCCAACCACCAGGAGTTGAGCCATAGCTTCTGTGATGAGCAACGGTCTCGGAAGCCACTCTCCGTTGAATCAGGTCTCTTTCTTCTGATCCGATACCACCATCGTCGTCATCACCATACGATTCGTCCCAGGATCGCGGGTTACCGTGAGCCGAACTGCCACAATCGCGCGAGCTTTCAGCACGCTGTATGCCTTGAAAGAAGTACTCCTCCCCAAACAGTGAATTGGGCATTCCAAGCTCCTCAGCGGCCGCCGAATCGAGTGGCGCGGGATGACCTGCATCCAAGTCATCGTTAATTTCCGCGTCCGATGCGTCAATCCAGTGGGTCAGTTCTGCTTCTTTGATTCCGATTTCTCTAGCCCTTGTCGCATGTCCTCGGAGTAGATGGCCAACTTGGTGGACCAATTCCACTCCAAGCATTTCAATTTCCCAATCGCGCGTCTCAAAGTGGTCCACATATATGCGGAAATATTCGTCCCCTGCCACTCCACCGACCGTCTCATCTGAGATAAATCTCATAGCAAACAAGGCCGATGCCAGATATGGATAGTTGTAGGCCGCCCACAAGCGAGCCGCCACTATTCGCTCTTCAGAACTCATTCAACAAGCCCGGCCGCCTTCATCACTGGCAAGAACGCCGCTGCTTCTGGAGGGGCACTGACTCCCTCTGGGCGAATTTGTGCCAACACCCTCGCGGCCATTGCTCCAACATCGGGCGCTTGGGTAGCGGCCACCGCCAACACGCGCCATCCGGCCAACCACCTTTCAGGAGTCGGATCCGCCGCAACAGCTCCAGCTACCGCCGAGAGAGTCGCATACAAGCGATCACCCCGATCGGGAAAGATGACTCCATCTGGGTCCCGAAGAGCTGTTTCGGGGTCGGGAAGATCCAGTTCTTGAAGCCACGTGAGAAATTCAATCCCAGCTCCTTCACCTACACAGCCGATAACTAAGTTCCTTGTCGTTTCCAAGGAGGCATCAATGACCTGGGCCGCCGCGAGCAACTTTGAAAGCATTTCCCAAGTTCTAGGACTCGGCCACGCTTTTCCAGCAAGCGCACGTTCAGTAGGGGGTTGTATTACTAATGAGGGCCTAACCGCTAGGAAGCCACCAACGAGTGCCGCACCGCTTGGAATTTGTTTTTCCCAACCTGCGGGGAGATTGGGAACACGAGGCGATGGGAAACCAGCCATTAAACCGGTAGCCACACCTACAGGGTCCACTGACCAATCAAGGTGACAGAATCTGTTGGCAAGTGGCGAAGATAGATCCCATCCGTCAGCCGCCTGATCAGGAGGGTTAGCCGCTGCCACTATCGCAATATCTTCCGGTAATGACAAGTCGCCCACTACCCGTTCGAGCACCACCCTAAGTAGCGCGGCTTGAACTGCTGGAGGAGCGGTCGAAATTTCGTCGAGAAACAGGAGCCCGCCGCCGGCATCTGAAAGTCGTTTCGCCCATCGAGGAGGAGCGAACTCAACCTGCTCTTCGCTCACGACAGGGAGGCCGCTGAAATCACTGGGCTCACGAATGCTTGCTATTACAACTTCGTAAGGAACACCCACTGACTCACACATCGACGCGACGGCCGAGCTCTTGCCAGTTCCGGGAGGGCCCCAAAGCAGCACTGGAACGCGAACCGCTACGGCCAACGACAAGGCTTCAAGGACCGCGTCGTTCTGATTTGCCATGGACGTAGTCTCCTCGAGTTTTAGCCGGCTGTCTCCCATCTTCGCAGCACGCGACTGACCTTGCGCGGATAATCTGCGAGCTAATG
>DJZU01000055.1 GCA_002448715.1 Candidatus Neomicrothrix sp. UBA6944
TCGGTAGCCACACGCGAAGGCGCCGACTCGATGGTCGCTGAGACCTTGGAAGAATTCGGTCAACTCGACATTGTCATCAACAATGCCGGAATCATTCGTAATCGAACGTTCCTCAATATCAATGAATACGAATTCGAACCCGTTATTGATGTTCACGTCAAAGGATGTTTCTTCGTCAGTCGCCCTGCGTATGAACACATGAAGTCAGTTGGATATGGACGAATCATCAACACCAGCTCAGGGTCGGGGCTGTTCGGATCATTCGGTCAAAGCGCATACTCCGCAGCCAAAGCAGCTATTTACGGGTTCACCCGAACACTCGCGATCGAGGGATCTCGGTACGGCATACATGTCAACGCGATAGCGCCAGGGGCATTGACTCGAATGACCGGCGACGTTCTCGGCGACGACGGCGACATCGCCGACATCACCGGCCTCACCGGAGAGGACCTCATGATGCAATTAGGTCCACAACAGGTTGCACCTGCGGTGGTCTACCTCGCACACGAATCATGTTCACTTAACGGCGAAACGCTGTCCGCTTCGGGAGGCAGAGTAGGTCGAGCGTTTATGGGCGTAACTAAGGGAATATACGAAGAGGACCTGACCCTTGAATCGGTCGCGGAACGTATAGACGAAATATGCGACGAAGATGACTACGTGGTGCCCGACAACGTCGACCAAGAAATGCAGCTGCTACTCGAACACTTCAACGCAGACGACACATGATCGATTAAGCAGTGAGTGCAGCTAACGCTGTTTCGTACTCGGCTTGTTCTAAGCCGTGGGGGTAAGCACACACCAAATCGATTCCAGCTTCAGCCCACGCATTCAATTGCTCTTTTGCGTGACCGAGATCGTCACTGCGTAAACAAGTGCCGGCGACCACATCTTCAGGTGTCATCAAACCTTGGCGTACGAAATGATGATGGTAATTAGCCATAGCGTCGTAGTTCACTGCGTCTGTGTGCAGAGCTTCATCGGGGCTGAGACGTACATACAAAACTGTGTAAGGGGTGCGCCCATTCGCCTGACCAACATTCCTCGCCAATTCAACAGTTTCTTGTGCGTGTTGTGGGGTTAACCAGTTCAACACCAAACCATCCGAACGAGCTGCCCCCAACTCGACCATTTTCGGTCCGAGCGCCCCAACAAGTACAGGGAACCCCTTGCCGAAGGTCACACCAAAGCGTGCTTGACCCATCAATTCGTCGCACGCGACCTCTGTCCAACGCAACGGTGACGTCGGAAATGGAACGCCTAGACGATCGGCAGCTTCGCGATGTGACACCCCGATTCCTAACGAGAATCTTCCTTCTGACTGCTCTTGAAGGGTTGCAGCGGAAAGAGCAAGGTGAGGTAGTGACCGAAAGGGTGCCGCCGCGACACCCACCGCTCCTCCGACATGTTCGGTTTCGGCGAACATCGCGGCGAGACTTATCCACGGGCTTCTCCCCGATAACCCTCCATCAGGTGTTCGGTTACCTGTTTCGGGGAGATAAATCGAAGAATATCCGTGGTCTTCAGCGAACTTCCCTAACTCAACCACTTGAGTCACTGGAAGATCCCGCATACAGATACCTAATTGCATAACCCCTACCTTCGAACGATGTCCTCTATTGAATCTATGAGAGATACAGTTATCCGGGCGACTCTCAACAAAACGAAAGCTCATTAGTGAGCGGCTTAAAGCACCGCACTAGTTGCAGCAACTACGGGTTGAGGCTTTGGTTTATTTGCCGTACCTCTCTGACGTATTTGTTTCGGTCTTTTTCAGAGAAGTCAGCTGGTACGTGAATGTGATTGTTGATCCCAACAGCCCATTTGCTGTCCTTGTCTACCCACAGTCCCGCATGCTTCACAAGTTTGAGGTCACAGGTGAAGCAACGCACCCCGCGTCGACCGAACAACAGACTAAAGAGCCATACGCCGAGGCTTCCTCGAAGTATCCAACTGAACAGGCTTGGCCCGGCGAACGCAGCGGTTACTGTTGCAGCCGCGGCGACGGCGAGAGCGGCGATGGCCGCCACCGCTGCTAGAGGCAGATTAGCCAACCCTCCCTGAGAACCATCGGAGGCTGGAGTTTGCTGTGGCAGCGCGGCGTTCTCCTCACTGGAGTCGTCCTCGATGTCCGACTCTGAATCGAGACCTTCGACAGCACCATTTTCACTGGCGTCGTCAACGCCGTCGCCATCAGCATCCGGGTCGTCGCCATCAAGAATTCCGTCACCATCGGTATCAGGGTTCGTCGGATCAGGGTCATTACCGTCTATCTTGCCGTCACCATCGACGTCAGCATCTTCAGGCGCACTGTCCTCCGCATCGTCTAGGCCATCTCCGTCCGTATCAATTTGAAAGTCATCAGGGTCTATATCTTCGGTGAGGCCATCTCCATCAAAGTCAACCTCTACCGCAGCATCTTCGTTAATCAGTTCATCTATTGGCTCAGGTGGCGCCGGTGGTTGCTCCACAAGTGCTGGAGTCTCAATAGGCGGCGGGGGCGGTGCTGGCGGTGCTGGTACGACGATACTTTCGCCAGGGTCGAGCACCACCGGAACTGGATCCGGTTCACCAGGTTCTTCACCTATGCAGGCTGGGTCCTGGATGCAAGCCTGTGAGATCTCGTCGAGGTCCCCTACTCCGTCGCCGTCACAGTCTGCCCTCAGAACGCATGCATAGATTTCGTTGTTGTCGTTAACCCCATCAGAGTCGCAGTCAGGCAATATTTCGCAGCCAGAGACTTCGTCTTCGTTGAGGATTGTGTCGCCATCTAAATCTGGATTTGCTGGTTTATCGTCATCTTCGGTTATCACCTTGATGTTTTGTGAGGCGACCGACGCATATTCATAAGAACTTATGTCATGGTCGACTCGAGCTGTGATCCAGGAGGTCACATCACCATCGAGGTCTGAATCGTCTGCGCCAGTAACTGTCACTGGTTTGGGAGTATTCCAATTGTCTGGTTCAAATTCGAGTTTGGTCGTTGAACGTCCTTCTTTAGTAAGTCCAACTTCAGTGCCGTCACGAACATCGAGTTCTATGGTCACTGATCCGAATGGTTGATGAGTGAGCACCACATTAAATGAAGCTGTTGTACCGTCCTCACCTACAAGAACTGCATCTCTGGCGTTTTCATAGCCTTCAAGTTCGTCTTCGCCTACAACGTCTTTAATCGGCGTCATCGTGAAATCTGCTGTTGGTTGACAATCTTTTTCTGTGATTTCTGGATATTTGGCCGGACCGGGGTACATAGGAGTGCCGTC
>DJZU01000034.1 GCA_002448715.1 Candidatus Neomicrothrix sp. UBA6944
TTGTCCCTCGAAGTTCCAGGAGACACAGCGCACCCGACTATGCAAAAAGGGATCGACGCCATTTTGGAAGCTTGCGAAACTCACGGGAAAACTGCAGCCTGCCTTGCAGGTTCAGTGGAGACTGGGATTGACTGGGTAAAGCGTGGGTTCCGAATGGTTAGCTACAGCTACGACATAGGTTTGATGACGGCTGCATTGCAGAGCGGCATCGAACAAATCCGTTTAGGAGTTAATGAAGATGGATCTCACTGAAGCTCAGTGTCAAGAATTTCGAGACCGCGGCTGGATCGTACTCAGCGACGTATTTGGACCAGAAGAAGTTGAACTGCTCAGCGATGCAGCACTAGATGTTCTCGAGCGACCGGGCCCCGAAGTTGGCCGCGAAGCCGATGGTTCACCCCACGTGTCTTGGGGCATGCACCTTTTCAACGAACAGCTAGCTGTTTTGTGCCGCCACGAAAACCTCATTAACCCAAGTCGAAGGTTGCTAGATAACGAGGTCTACGTCCATCAGTCACGAATCAACATCAAACAGACCAACGGTTCGATTGTTGCATGGCATCAAGACTTCGGTACCTACCACCGCGTTGATGGGGTCCCACATCCCAAAGGCGTCATGATCGCAGTCTTCCTCGATGACGTCACTGAAGTGAACGCTCCGCTCCTAGCGGTCCCAAGGTCTCACAAAGAAGGTCTTGTATCGACCGCTTCTGTTGACCCATCATCGCCAGATTTCGAGCAGGTGTCGAAATACAGGTATGACATTACCGATGAGACTATGGCCCGTTTGGTTGACCAATACGGATTAGAGGCGATCACAGCATCCGCAGGATCGGTGCTCTTTATGGATATGACCGTCGTTCATGGCTCAACTGTCAACATCAGCCCTCTGAGAAGGCTGCTGTTGTACGTCAATGTCTGCCCTGTCGACAACAGGGGAGAAACATACGAACGACCCGAATATTACGCCGCCCGCGATTTCGCTCCGATCATTCCGGTTACCTCAGAGGAATTTCAGCTCGCTGGACAGATATGAGTTTGGAATTCGAACAGTTCGATAAGCAGTTCGGTGCCCGTATTCAAGGGTTAGATGAGAATCGGGTGATTGATGCGCAACTTGTGCAGGAACTCGCCCGCGGTTTGAGCGAGCATGGTGTGTTGCTCATGCGAGGTGAAGAAATCTCACCGAAGCGTCTTGTCGAACTCGGCAACGCATTCGGCGAACTCGAAATACTGCCAGAACCCGACAAGCGGCACCCCGACCACCCTGAAATCTTCGATCTCACCAACGTCAGAAAAGACGGAAATGTTGTCGATTTTGAGGAACCGCAAGCCGTGTTTTTGAGAGGCACTGAACGGTGGCACACCGATAGCTCATTTAGGGAAATTCCTTGCTTATGTACCATGCTGTACGCAGTCGAAGTTCCCGATTCTGGTGGGGAAACTCAGTTCGCCAACATGTATGCGGCTCTGGAACAGTTGCCGCTTGACCTCCGATCTGTAGTTCAGGGAAAACGCCTCATCCACAGTTACGTATTCAGCCGCGCCAATAACCCTGGCCGCATGGATCCCATGAGCCCAGAAGATGAGGCACAGTACCCACCCGTCAGTCATCCGTGGGTTCGCACTCACTCGGATGGACGTCAATCGCTGTACATGGGTGGTCATGTATCCCACGTCGAAGGTATGGACCTTGACGAAGGACGCGAACTCATTGAGCAAGTGCTCGCCGCAGCAACCAAGCCCGAGCTCATCTATGAACACCAATGGATGGACTACGACTTGGTCATATGGGACAACCGATCAACACTTCATCGGCTCCGCCCCTATGACATTGCGTCGCGCCGGCGCGTTATGCGTCGAATAACGGTCGCAGGCAACGAACCTGTCAGCTAGCTATCAGATTTAGCTGAGCTTGGACTCTAAGAACCCGATCACCTGGGGCCACAACTCGGCTGCTAGGCCTTCGTCAAATGCCCCCATTGGGTTCTCTTCATTCATGAAACCATGCAAGGCCTGATGAACATTGATTTCGACATCCTTACCCATTTCCCGAAGGCGCTCGCCCAGGTTTTCTGCGGCTTCTGGTGGGAAGAAGTCATCGGGTGAAGCCATGTGAGCTTGCACCGAAGCAGTCAGACCCTGCCAATCGGGTTCTTGGTCGCCTTGAGGAAAACCGTAGAACGGGACTGCAGCCTTCACAGCGTCGCCACGGTTAGCGGCGATCATGAAGCTCAGTAAGCCACCCATACAAAAGCCGACTACTCCCACACCGTCACCTGAAGAAGCATCGTGGTTAAGTAAGTAATCCACAGCGCCGCTCATGTCCCGCGCAGCGCGTTCGGGAGGCAAGTCGGTCATCAACTGACCGGCTTTATCCATTTCATCGTGCCCAGCTAACTCACCGTGATAGAGATCTGGAGCGAGTGCAACAAAGCCTTGATCAGCTAAGTAGTCAGCTACACCCTTCATCTGTGGGTTCAACCCCCACCATTCTTGAATCACCATGACTGCCGGTCCTGAACCGCTGTCGGGTATCGCCAAATGTCCTCTGGCGTCATGTCCGTTACTTGCAAATGAAACCATTTCTCCCATACGCAGGACCGTAGTCGCCAAAAGGTCTCTAATGCACCAAATATTCCTTTAGGACAAAGAGAGAGAGCGACCTGCCACTGGAGTGACAGAATAGGAATCCGATTTCTGAGAGGCCGATATGAAGCTCCGCCCCAGCCCCGTTGCACTATTTTCATATGTTCCTGGCATCGACCCATACTCTGGTGGAGTGGTCGCAGCACCAGGAGCTGAGATCATTCACGTGACACTGCTTGAAGCTATTCCTTGGAGAGAAGGCTTTGAACGCATTGAGGAAATCACGACTAACGACGGCGCAGATCGAACAGCACTCTGCGCGGTAGAGCTTCGCTGCCCTCAACCACATTCGTTTGAAGGCTTCATTGGATTTAACGATGAGTACAGAGCCCTGCTTGACGATTGGGGACTTCTCAACGGCGACGATAACCCCATTGCTAGAACCAACGTCGCCCCTGTCCATCACCCGCCCGGAGAGACTTCACTTCACGCGTTCAGCTACGTCAAGCAATCAAATAGTGCCGTGGAATCGTTCGTAGTAGCGGGTGCCGGAGACTTGATGGATCAAAGCGATCTTCAACCCAGCAGCATCGTGGCGAAAGATCTTGATGGCCAAGATGCGTGGCGTTTGCGAATTGAACAGGTTTGCCAGGAGATGGAGGATCGGATGACCTCCATCGGGGTTGGATGGAATGACTGCTCAGTGATCGATGTGTATTGCGCTGAGGATTGGTTCAGTCAAGCGGGTGACACCTTGATCAACCGGATAGGAACGTCGATCGGTGCTGGACTTCACTGGCATGTCGCGCACCCCCCAATCGAAGGGCTCCGCTTTGAAATGGATGTCAGGCGAGTAGGTACCGAAAAAACTGTTTGAACCTAGGCAACCTGAAATGTCATTAACACTGGACTGATCAGTCCTTGGTTGACCGCTATCCCCGCGTTATCTCTCATTTCAAGCATCCGAGGACCCATTAAGTGACCTAGTGAGACCGGCGGTGGTGAGGCTGGGGGCTCGTTAAAGAACTTCAAGGCCAAGTCGTAGTGATCCGAACTTCCTACATGCTTAAGACCAACGTTTTTCGCTGCAGACTCATAATTACTAGCGGGCTCAGGGAAACTGAATTGCGGCGTTGAAGACCATGGCATGGGGTAGGGCAACTCACCTGTCTTAGTCAGAGTCACGTCGTAGACGACGATTGTTCCCTGGGTGCGACACACCCTTGCGAGTTCGCTCATCATCTGGTTCTTGTCTTCAATGTTCATACCAACATGGAGCATGGTGACTGCATCGAAGCTGTCGTCCATGAAAGGAAGATCCGTGGCTGAGCCGACCTTGAAGTCGACGAGGCCGCCCATACCGACGAGGTTGGTGAGTTCAACCGCGGCCTCTACGAATTCTGGTGTCAGATCGACACCTGTCACAGCAGCGCCGGTAGATCGGGCCAAAAATCGGGCTGTTCCTCCGATGCCGCACCCGACATCAAGCAGCTGTTGACCTGGAGCAAGATTAAGGACTGACGCCACATTTAGGGTTCCCTCTCGGCCTCCAATGTGGAACTCGTCGGCTCCGGCCAAAACATCGGCGTCAAGATTGGCGGTATCGAAACCTGCGTCGATTAACGCCTGAACGATTCGTGCGACGATGCCCTCGTTGCCGTAGTGCGCTTCAACTGATCCGGTCACTCTGGAACCTTTCCTGGTGCAAAGCCAATCAAACCGCTAGAGGTTCTGCTGGTATTTCGAACCCCCAGTCCTTGGTGCGAATCATTTCTTGGTCCGCTGTCGCCACTAAACCTGAAGGTCCGTAGAGGGCACCTCCGCAAATGATGCTTTTTTCATCGTCGCGCTCTCTCCAAGATTGAAAGGTGTAGGTATCACCAATGCGAACTTGGTCAAAGAACTCGGCCGCTATATTGCCGGTCACAGCGCCACCCCCCGAAACCGACGGGGGATCTACAAAGAGAACGTAGGCAGTAACGCAGTCAAAAGCAGTCCAAATGAATTCTCTCGGAATAACGCCGTCGTCGTCGGCCCACTGAGGAGCAGGTGACCAGACGGCAACGACATGTTTGCCGTCTCCCAATGGACGAATACGGACGCCTAAACCGTCGACTTCGTGACCGCAGCCTATGCAATTCGGATATGGCGGATCCCACGCCATTGGACGCTCCATCGCCGCATTTATGTTGTCTCTAGCAATGGGTGTGCGGGCCGCGACATGAAGAGGACCCTCGGCCGCAGCCATAACTAGGTCGTCTCCTCGATGCACGAACGTTTGGCCGTCTTCAACTGTTCGAATTACTGACTCGCCAGGATGTAACGGCTTTCGAATTCGAACGCGAACCGGACCGTCTGAGTCACCGGCCGCGAGACCTGCTATGTAGCCGCCCTGCATGGTGCCGGGCATCCCGATATACGTGTCCGATAACTCGAGAATCGTCTCGCTCATCGATGATGGCCGTAAATAGTCGATACGACATCTGCATCTGTTGATGCTTCTATGAGTACCGGCTGGCCTGCTTTTCTATTTTTGACAACTTCAAGAGCTGCGTCAATGTCCTCAAGTGAGTTAATTTTTGCGGTCTTGCAGCCCATACTTTCCGCCACCGCGCAAAAGTCTGGCCACTCGTGTAGCGAAGCAGCTGGGTCCATTCCTTTGGACACGAGCTGGATGTGTTCTGCGCCGTAACTGCCGTCGTTGTAAACGATGACGATGAGATCAAGTCCCAGGTGCACAGCTGTTGAAAGTTCGGTTAAACCACCCATCATGTAACCACCGTCGCCTATGCACAGCACTGTTGGTCGAGTGGGACGCGCAACTGCCGCGCCAATAGCTGTCGACATTCCTAAACCGATCGCTCCAAATCCGTGACTGGTTACGAGGTCTTGAGGACTGGGAACTGACAGGGTTAAGGCGTCGAGCATGAATCGGCCCGCGTCAACCACGACTTGCCGATCTTGAGGAAGGCCAACATCAAGTCGTCGGGTCAGGGTGCGGGGATCAACAGCGCCCTCATAACTTTTATCGTCGAATGCCTCGACGGGATCAAAGTCGTGAAGCCTCTGCTCAAGGTCGGCGGTTCTAAATGAAGATGGCTGGTGTTCAGCATCAGAAAGCATTTCGAGCATGGCTTCGGCTACGACTACGGCATCGCCCACCACCCCAGCATCCACAGTGACGTGTCGGTCTATGTGTCGAGCGTTGAGATCGACATGTACGACACGTTTGCCCGCCAACAAGGTCTGATAGTCGGTTGTGAAAAAGTTCAACGAAGCACCAAAGACAACGAGACAATCGGCCATAGCGAACGTCTCGCCTGCGATTTGATGACTGAGTGTTCCGTGGATCCCAAGATTGAACGGTTCACCTTCGAAATACCCGGTACCGAGCAGCGAGGTCGCCAGCGGGGCACCAAGCGCCTCGCCCAAACGAATCAAAGCATCTCGCGCGTCGGACTTCACGGCGCCCCGACCGGCAAGAATGATTGGCCGGGCTGATGATGCGATGATTCCCAACGCTGTTTCGAGTTGTTCTGGGTCGGGTGCTAGTCGAGTCGCCGGAGGATTGAGCGGCGGCCTTGATTCGTATTCGACTTCCTGCCATTCGATGTTCAATGGAACATTTACCACTATGGGTCGACGTTCGGCATGCGCTCTTCGCACTGCGGTAGATACATCTTCTGAAATTGTTTCAACGTTTCTAACCGGTTGAAATCCGGCTCCAGTGGCTACAACGAGCGCATGTTGATCAAGGTTTTGAAGATGTTGTTCATTTTCGACTGGTGTGTCACCGGCCACCAGCAGCATCGGAGTCTCGTTTTTGACTCCTTCAACCAGAGCGGTGATTGTGTTAGTTAGCCCGGGCCCATGGGTCACGGTTGCGACACCTAGACGGCCTGTTGCTTTGGCCCATCCCTCGGCCATGCACACCGCATTGGCCTCATGGGTCGCGCCAACTAGATTCACCCCATGCTGTCGCTGAAGATTTTCTCCGATGAAGAGATTGCCGTCTCCGAGAACCCCGAAGACTGTATCGACTCCGTGATCTACAAGGGCTTGGGCGACTGCGTCGTGTCCTAACATTTGACTTCCTCTCACTGACGAAAGTGATCAACATTTCGATTCGGCGAACGAATTGCCTTATCGAGCAGGTGACTTGATGAACTGATTTCCCATGCAGCTAATCATCTCAAAGGGTTCTTTGTCCACGAAGACTTGGAACGAAATGATGTGCGCTTGGCACAGTGTTTAATTGTGACGCTACGGTTCTGTTGCCGTTATTGAGAATGGACGAGAGATGCGTTTAGGGCCACTGCTTGGGTTTGAGGAAAGTTTTGACACAGTTGTAGCTGTCGCTCAAGAAATGGAAGCTGTCGGAGCAGGATCGGTAATGCTTGCAGAGGCGGGTCGAAGCGCCGTTACACAGGCAGCAGCAGTAATCGCCGCAACCCAATCAATTGAAGTAGGAACATATGTGGCAAACGCATTCGCCCGGTCACCCTGGCTTACGGGTCTTACCGCTCGTGATTT
>DJZU01000099.1:0-26586 GCA_002448715.1 Candidatus Neomicrothrix sp. UBA6944
GCCGA
The DNA here is from genome assembly GCA_002448715.1 of Candidatus Neomicrothrix sp. UBA6944. Classification (GTDB taxonomy): domain Bacteria; phylum Actinomycetota; class Acidimicrobiia; order Acidimicrobiales; family Poriferisodalaceae; genus UBA6944. Next base: position 6 of record DJZU01000099.1, read on the forward strand.
TGCCTTCTATCAGGTCATCGCGCAGGTCGGAAACTACGACGAGATCTATAGCCGTAACCTCAACCCTGTTGGGCTGAGTCGCGAAGGGTCAGCAAATGCTGCCTGGACCGCCGGCGGTCTCGTATACGCACCACCAGCGCGCTGATATAACAATTTGGTTCTGAAAGTAGCCCTCGGCTACTGAATCAGAATTTCGAAGGGGCTGAAGGTCAAATCGACCTTCAGCCCCTTTCTTGCCTCTAGGCTGAACAATCGTCAACCCGAGGCTGTCGTGTTTATTGGGAGGAAATGACTAGTGGCAATTAATTCGCCGCCATCAATTCATCATGAACGTCCTCCCCTTTATCGGGACGTCACGGTGGTCAAGTGGGTTGTTCAGATCGTTGCGCTTCTCTTAACTCTTGGCGCCCTGTGGTTTCTTGCGAATCAGGCAGGCGACAACTTACGAGCCTCAAACGTGCCGACCGACTATGACTTCTTGTCGGTCAACCCTGGAATTGACCTTTCTTCGGGAATAGATACTGATCCTGATACCGGTGGCCGCGCGCTTTGGGTTGGGATGGTTAATACGTTGCGTATGGCCATAGCAGGCATTCTCGTTGCAACGATTTTGGGAGTGATCGTCGGGCTGGCACGACTTTCGAACAATTGGCTTTTAAAAAAGATAGGTACGGTCTTCGTGGAGACCCTCCGAAATGTTCCCTTGCTCGTGCAAATTCTGTTTTACGGCGCAGTGTTCGCCAGTTTGGATCGGGTAACGGCCGAGGTAGGTCCAATTAACGGCTGGCTACACATATCGAACAAAGGCCTGTCGATGCCGAGAGCTCATATAGCGGACGGTTTTTACCAATGGGTGATCGTCCTCCTGGTCGGCTTGGTGGTGGCCAACTTCTTACGCAAGCGTCGTATAGCTCAACAGGACGTGACAGGTGAAGAGACGTATCCGATCCTGAGCGCATTCGGGCTGATGGTCGTCGTCGCGGTTATTGGATGGTTTATCCATCCAATCTTTGGATTTATCGGCGGCATCTTCGAAGCGCTGTCGGCTTTAGTGTCATCTATACCCGAGACCGCCCTTCAATTTGTGATAGGTGCTTTGTGCCTAGGGACCAGTGCCTACTGGATTCGAGGGTTCCTTAATAGCCGACGCACACCTGCCGGTTTAGCCAAGTTGACTGACGACGACTATTTCCGAATGATTTTCGCGGCTGTCGGAGGGGTTGTGGGCGCATTTTTCTTCTTGGTGCTGTGGCCCGGGCTCTCGAGTTGGATGATCAATTCGACTAGCGATCTTTTCGAAGTTCTCGGAAACAAGTTCGGCAACGGCCGAAGCGGTCGGCCCCTTGATGTCGATTTACCGAACATTGTTCAAACCGGGAAGTTTCCCAACTACGGGCCTTCCGGTCTGAATTTCTCAATCGGCTTCGCGGCTGTGTTTTTTGGGGTTGTTTTTTACACGGCAGCCTTTATCGCCGAGATTGTCCGCGGCGGTATTCTGGCGGTACCAAAAGGTCAGACTGAAGCAGCCGCATCCTTAGGGCTTCGCCGTTCTACGGCACTGCGCAGGGTGATCATTCCACAAGCGTTGCGGGTGATGCTCCCGCCTTTGGGCAATCAATACTTGAACCTAACTAAGAACACCTCACTTGCCATTGCTGTTGGGTATAGCGACATTGTTCAAGTGGGTCAGACGGTCTATAACCAGACGGGTAAAACCCTGCCGGTAGTTTCGATCTGGATGTTCTTTTACCTTTCGTGTTCGTTGTCGATATCGGTCATCGTGAACTTCTTTAACGTTCGTATGAAGATCGTGGAACGCTGATATGCAAGAGGAAGACCCGATATCAGTAGCGCTGAAACAAGAAGAGGACGCTGCTCCGAACGAAGCGCCGAGGCTGTCTGTCCTGCAATGGCTGCGTTCGAATCTTTTCTCGAATTGGGCGAATGCGATTTTGACGCTATTGGGAGCGTTGGCTGCCTTTCTAATGCTCCGTGGGGTTCTCAATTTCGTCTTTAGCGAGAATCGCGAGTGGGTTGCTGTTCGAACCAACCTGCGCGCCCTGATGACGCTTTCATATCCCGAGTCCCAGTATGTGAGAGTCTGGGTTGCCCTTGGCTTTGTCGTTGGACTCGCTGGATTGAGTGCCGGTATCTGGTCTGATTGGGGTGGGTTGCCAATAAGACGGCTTGCTACTTGGTTCATGGGCATTGGCGGGTTGATAGCCCTGTGCGTGGTCGTCCGGGAACCCAGCGTGTTGATGGACAGTGAAGGCAAGGCGTTGTCGACTCTGGAGGGTTCATTACAGCGTGAATCATTTGGCGCTGCCATGGCTGATCGTGTCGACTGGTGGATTGCCGCGCTAGTTCTTTTCACGGTTGGAGCGGTCCTTTGGAGCCGATATAGCTCCGTCCAGCGGCGGCATGTTGAGTTGCCCATTACTTCGATCGTCTACGTAGGAATCGGAATTGCGATTTTGACTCTTTGGGTTGTGCCCTATGGGCACTACGCGTTTGTTGACGGCACCTACATTGCCGAATCGGGCACCACGGTTGCGTTTTCGACGCAGATGCCTTGGACGGTGATGTGGGTACTTCTCGGTCTGGGATTTCTGGTCGGCAGGTTCCTTCGTTCCAGTCAATATGTCGGCATGTCGAAGACTGGCAGCAATCTGCTCTGGTTGATCTGCCCATTTGCGCTTTTCTGGGTGGTGCTTCGAGACCCGGCGTTGGACTATGGCCACGTGATGTCAACTGACTTGCCTATGGGGCTGGCGTTTGGACTGTTGGGGGCTGGCGCCCTCTGGTTGTTAACTCGAAGCGATATTGGAGAAGCAGGTCGGATAGCGGCCACCCTGCTGCTGATATTCGCGATCTTCAATTGGGTAGCAGCTTTTTTCGGCTGGTACCCAATGCTTCAAAAAGCTCGGATTAGTTTTCTGCTACTCGCCTTTGCTGCTTTACTCGCCCCCAACTTCATTGGCGACATCGCGAAGCGACGCCAGTTGGTCCTTGGTTGGGTAGGCGTGATGGCTCTCGTCCATTATTTGGCGACGATGATTAACACCCCGTCGACCGTTGACCTTCAGTCCGATGAATTTCTTGGTGGGTTAGGCCTGACTTTGTTCGTCGCAGTGATTGTGGTCGTGTTGTCGTTCCCTTTGGGAGTTCTCCTTGCTCTAGGGCGCACCTCTAAGTTTCCGATCTTTCGCATGCTGTCGACTAGCTACATAGAAATTATTCGCGGCGTTCCTCTCATTAGCGTTCTTATTTTCTTCTCAGTCATGGTTCCGCTCTTTTTGCCCGACGGAATGGAATTGGCAGAACTTGCGGCTGTGTTAACGGGGTACACGTTATTTTCAGCGGCATACCTGGCGGAGAATGTCAGGGGAGGCTTGCAGTCGATTACAAAAGGCCAATATGAGGCGGCTGACGCGATTGGCTTAACGTCGGCGCAACGAACTGGTTTCATTGTTTTGCCTCAGGCGCTGACTGTTTCAATTCCGCAGCTTGTTGGGCAAGTCATTTCTTCGTTCAAAGAAACGTCCCTCTTAGCAATTATTGGACTCTTTGACTTCCTGCGAGTAGCTAACTCTGTCATACCCGCCCAAAGCGAATTCATGGGAGTCAAACGCGAAGGCATTCTTGTAGTCGCAATGATTTACTTCTTCTTTAATTTCATCATCTCCAAATACAGCCAACGCCTTGAGCGTCGAGTTGGGCTTGGGGAAAGGTGATGAATAGTCCATCTAACTTCCAGATCGGGAGCGAAAAATCATGAACATAGATGACGCAACTGCTGCTGCTAATGACCGATTGGCGGACCGCGACGACATGATCGTTTGCGTGAACGTTGACAAGTTTTACGGCGACTTTCAAGCTTTAAAGGGTGTAACGGCAACGATCAAAGAGGGCGAAGTAGCGGTGGTCTGCGGTCCTTCGGGTTCGGGTAAGAGCACCTGGATTCGCTGTATCAACCGACTAGAAGTGCACCAAGGTGGCGACATTGTCGTAGATGGCATTGAGCTCACAAATGACCTCCGCAATATCGAAAAAATTCGATCAGAAGTCGGGATGGTCTTCCAACAGTTCAATCTCTTTCCTCATCTGACTGTTTTAGACAACATCACTCTCGCACCGATATGGGTTCGTAAGAAACCTCGAGCTGAAGCTGAGAGTATGGCGCGGGCGCTTCTTGAGCGAGTAGGCATCCCCGAACAAGCGGAGAAGTTTCCTGGGCAATTATCGGGAGGTCAGCAACAGCGTGTGGCGATCGCGCGATCTCTTGCAATGGAACCTCGAGTGATGCTTTTCGATGAACCGACTTCTGCTCTCGATCCCGAGATGATCAAAGAAGTGTTGGACGTTATGAAGGAACTGGCCCGGTCGGGAATAACAATGATGGTTGTGACTCACGAAATGGGCTTTGCCCGCGAGGTCGCCGACAGGATCATGTTTATGGAGGGTGGCGAAATCGTAGAGGTGGGAACTCCTGAGCATTTCTTTACCAACCCAACTGAAGACCGAACGAAGCTTTTCTTAAGCCAAATTCTTTAAGGCGCTGTCGGCGACGGGGGCTCAGGGTGATCGTAAGTTAGTCCGCTGGAGGCCCGTAGGGTGATTTGGCCTTTTTGTAGCATTCGGGATGGTAGTGCTCGACGCGGTCCCATTTGTTACTGACATAAACGTTGCAGATAATCTGGTCAGCGCGGATTCTGGCCCGAAACTTGATTAGTTCTTCGCATACGGCGCAGTAAGCAGAGTTGCCAGCGTCAACGGTTCTCGTGACCGCCCGGCTCCGCCACTTTTTGGTTTTTGTTGCTGATTTGGCGGCCACGGTATTCTCCTGTTGAGACGGTCACTATGGGTGCAACGGGCAACCTAGTCACTAAACGCGCGAGAAAGGTGGATTTTCGCGCGATTCGCGCGAATTTTTCGCGCGAATGGTGAGAATCATGCCTTTGTACGCGCGAATCGCGCGAAAATCTCAACAGTTGTTCATTCTCAAACCGGCTAAATTTCGCGCGGAACGCGCGATTATCGAGCTAATGGCTTGTACTTGATGGGCTTAGGTCCCGCGTCGTCTCCGAATTCGCGCTGGCAAAATTCTTCGTACTCGGAAAAGTTCCCCTCGAACCAACGGACCTGGCTATCACCCTCAAATGCCAGTACGTGAGTTGCCACTCGGTCCAGAAACCAGCGATCGTGACTAATGACGACTGCACAACCTGGGAAAGCCTCCAAACCAGCCTCGAGAGAACGCAATGTGTCGACATCCAAGTCGTTGGTTGGCTCGTCTAGGAGTAACACGTTGCCTCCAGTCTTTAAAACCTTGGCTAGTTGGACCCTGTTCCTTTCGCCGCCAGATAGGTCTCCGACCTTCTTTTGCTGATCGGGTCCTTTGAAGTTGAACGATGCGACATAGCTGCGGCCATTGACCTCTCGATTCCCAACTTGAACTATGTCGAGCCCGTCGGTTATTTCTTCATAGACCGTGCTGTCACTGTTCAACTCATCGCGAGATTGGTCAACGTAAGCCAAATCGACCGTAGCTCCTATTGTGATTTCCCCGGAGTCTGGTGACTCTTCACCGGTGATCATTCGAAACAACGTGGTTTTGCCAGCCCCATTGGCACCTACGACCCCAACAATTCCGGCTGGAGGCAAGATAAAGGAAAGGTCTTCAATTAAAAGCCGATCGCCGAACCCTTTCATGACATTCTTCAACTCGATTACTTGATCGCCGAGTCTCCTATTCATCGGAATGCTCAACTCAAGTTTCTCAGCTCGTTGATCGCCAGCCTCGTGTTCAGCTAATAGTTGGTCGTATGCGGACAGCCGAGCCTTACTTTTGGCTTGTCGCGCTCGCGGAGAAAGACGTACCCATTCGAGTTCTTGAGCGAGGGTTCGCTGTCGAGCATTTGACTGACGTTCTTCAGAAGCAACGCGCGCTTGCTTTTGTTCGAGCCAGCCGCTGTAGTTCCCCTCGTAGGGGTAGGCATTGCCATGTTCGAGTTCCAGAATCCAACCGGCGACGTTGTCGAGAAAATAGCGATCGTGGGTTACCGATACCACCGTGCCGTCATAGTCCTGAAGGAAACGCTCCAACCACGCCACTGATTCGGCGTCTAAGTGGTTAGTGGGCTCGTCCAAGAGCAAAAGGTCAGGGTGGGCTAACAAGAGCCGGCACAGAGCTACCCGCCGGCGTTCCCCTCCAGAAAGGATGGCAACCGAGCTATCTCCTGGAGGCACTCGCAGGGCTTCCATGGCTATTTCTACCTGACGTTCTAGGTCCCACGCGTTCGAAGACTGAATCTGATCTTCCAACTCCGCTTGCATGGTCCCGACTTGTTCAAGGTCTGCATCAGGATCTCCCCACATAGCCAACACTTCGTTATAACGGTCAATAAGAGATTGGGTCTCCGCTACTCCATCCATAACGTTGTCGAAAACACTTTTTGTGTTGTCAAGTTGGGGCTCTTGTTCTAGAAGGCCAACAGAATATCCGGGCGATAGTCGAGCTTCGCCAGTAAAGCCGTCGTCTAGCCCTGCCATTATGCGCAAAACAGATGACTTGCCTGCGCCGTTGTGTCCGAGTACTCCAATTTTCGCGCCAGGGTAAAAAGCGAGCGTCACGTCTTTAAGGACTTCGCGATCAGGGGGATAGAACCTCTCGAGATTGCGCATTGTAAAGATGAACTCAGATGTCATTTGTTGCTTCTTTTGTGCGTGGAGACCAGTGGATCATAAGCGTTCGTTGGTGCCCGCGGTATCGGGTTAACGCAAGGAAAACCCGACTACCTTCTCGAGGTCTTCGAGTGCCTGTTCTGGATTGACCACTTTGATAGCGGTCATTCCAAGCGCAGCCGCAGGTTTGCAGTTGATACCTAAATCATCCAAATAAGCGCAGTTGGATGCCTCCACTTTCAATTCGTTGCAAGCTATTTCGTAAATACGAGGGTCCGGCTTCCGAATGCCCACCTTCGCAGATTCGACCACCACTTCAAACATTTTCATGATGTCGGCAATGATGGCTGCTTGATCAGCTGTTCTGGACATGCCAGAGCCGTGTCCAGATTTCATATTGTTAGTGATGCAGCCAATAGCGACTCTTTCTCTAAGGATCTCTAAAGCTCGAACCATCTGAGGTCTGACATCACCACTAAGGCACCCTAAAACTCTTTCGCCTGAAAGTTCGAATCCGAAAACTTGAGCTTCTTTTTCGAACAGGTCACAGAACTCTTCCAGGGTTACCTCGCTTCGTTCCATTTTTGCCCAAGCATTGCTGTTTGGATTAGTGGAATTAATTTTCCTGATCGAATCTGTTGGGACGCCCACCTCTGCCTCGTACCGCGCAAAAGCTTCAAAGGGGCTTGCCGTAATGACTCCACCAAAATCGAATAAAACTGCGGAAACTAATGGTTCGCTCTTCACGATCGTGGAGGCTAGCGGCAGCTAGATTCTGGATGTGCGAATCGCGACATGGAATGTGAACAGCCTCAACGCCCGAATGGAGCGAGTAGACGAATGGCTGGGGTACGCGCGCCCTGATGTTCTTCTCATGCAGGAGACCAAAATGTCAGAGGACCAGTTCCCTCACGACCATTTCGCGCAACTCGGCTATGAGAGTGTTCATTCTGGTGAAGGTCGCTGGAATGGGGTAGCCATTTTGTCATCGGTCGGAATCGAAGAACCCGTGAAGGGCTTTGGTGATGGGGGAGAAGAAGATCCCGAAGCGAGGATTGTTTCGGCGATCTGTGGTGGTATCAAGGTTTCCTCGGTTTATGTTCCTAACGGGCGCGAGGTAGACCATGACCACTACCGCTACAAGTTGTCTTGGATGGCGCGTCTAAAAGGGCACCTGGATGCAACCTGCGAACAGAACGACCTTCTGCTTGTGGGTGGTGATTACAACATTTGTCCCGATGACCGAGATGTTTGGGATCCAGAAAATCCAGTTTCTCGGACTCACGTGACGGAAAAGGAAAGAGATGCGCTGACTGCCTTGGAGCAATGGGGTCTAGTAGATGTCTTCCGTGAGTTTTACGAAGACGACGGCCTCTTCTCCTGGTGGGATTATCGAGATGGGGCTTTCCACAAGAAGATGGGGCTACGAATTGACTTGTTGATGGCAAGCCAACCACTGGTGAAGCGAGCGAACTTTTGCTTGGTGGACAGGACCGCTCGTAAAGGCAAAAAGCCCTCAGATCACGCACCAGTGTTCGTAGATCTGGACCTTTAGCGAGGGTGGCTTGATCGCTCTTTGTCGACAGTCACGGCCGCGTTACCAGCTATAACATCGAGAATCTCAGGACCAACACGATTCAGACGGTTTTCACCCAAACCAGTTACTAGAGCCAACTCTGACAGTGTGGTCGGGAATTTTTCGGCAACTTCGGAGATCAGATAATCCGGGAGTAGAGCTGATGGTTGGATTCGTCGCGCTCGAGCTGTGCTCTCGATCCAGTTTCTAAGTCGACGGTCCCGTAGGTCTGTGGCACCATCGAGATTTGCGGCCAATTCCTGTCGGGCCTTGGCTAAGTAAGTAACGCTTACCTCCCTCGAAGGGGCCGAAGGCTGTTGGTCAGATGTGACGATGAGGGCTAGCCACGGAGACGGTTCGCGGTTCTCAGGTGATTGTCCGATTCGTCTGGATTTTGCCCAAGTCAGATGAAGGCGGCGCTGAGCTCGAGAAATAGCGACATAAAGAAGTCGACGTTCCTCAGGATCGTCGGCTCGAATCGGAACTAATCCCCGTTCAAGTCCCGCTATGACCACACTGGGCCACTCTAGGCCCTTAGCCGCGTGAAACGTGGCGAGGTCCACACCGTCGCCGTGGGAGTCCAAATCGCCTGGGCGTAGCGTTTTCAGCCAATCTCGGAACCCTTCGCCAGAAGCGTTGAAATTTTCTTTGCCATATTGAACAGCAAGCTCGACGACTCGTTTTTGGACGCCCTGATCGAAGTCTTCAAACAAGTCTGCTGCGAGGGTAGGAAAGTCTGACCCGGCGGCGCAGAGCTGGTCGATGAGATCTTTAACCTCCGGGAGTCGAAAAATGCCTCCTTGGCTTCTAAATCTGAACGGCACTTGAAGCTCAGTAAATGTGTCAGCTATTAGTTGGAGTTGATCGTTAGTGCGGGCGAGAACAGCATGATTCGACCACCTTGTTTCTGGTGATCGGAGTTCTCGTAGATATCGTGCGATCCCAATCGCTTCTTCCTTCTCGTTCTTGAAACTACTTTGAGTAGGAAATTCACCTTCGGGGGACCTGTCGTCATCCGAAGACAAATTTTCGTTAAGGACGGCTTTTGCGGCATCGATAATTCTCGGCTGACTTCGATGGTTGTGTGTCAGAGCGACAGTCTTGGCGGACGGAAAATGATTCGAGAAGTCAGTTAACAATGACGAATCAGCGCCGTTCCATCCATAGATCGCTTGGTCTGGATCACCAACTACGCAAAGATCTTGTCGGTCTCCAAGCCAAGTCTTCAGAAGGTCAAATTGGACTTGGTTGAGGTCCTGAAACTCGTCAATGAAGAAATGACGAAAGACCCAGTGTTGAGCATCGCGAAATGCTTTGTCAGTCCTCAACAAGCCGGTGCATTCAACGAGAATGTCATCGAAGTCGAGGAGTCTGCGCTTTCGCTTATATGCAGCAAAAGAATTTTGTAGATCGGCCAACTGTTGAGCCCACTCTCGGCCGACTCGTCGGATGCCCGGGCCGTGTCTGTACTCGTCGGAGGTCAGATTTTGGGAATTCAACCAGTCAATTTCGGTAACGACGGTATTGAGTTTTAGCTGAGGAAAGTCTCGAACGAGCTGAGTGAGCACAGCACGTCTACCGGCCAAGACAGTCGGTGGGCGCTTGCCGCGATCAAGTCTGTATTGCCTAATTTGGGCTAAGGCGACCGCGTGAAAGGTCCCGACGGCCCCCAGGTCTCTAATACCCATTTTGTTGAGCCGAGAACGAAGTTCATGAGCTGCACGACGTGTAAATGTTAGAGCCACAACCCGACGGGCATCAGCGCTTCCGTCGCTGATCCGACGGGCGATGAGATGTGTAAGCACACGAGTTTTGCCGGCTCCCGGCCCAGCGAGAATCCTCAATGGTGTCTCAATGGACTCCACAGCGGCCGTCTGTTCGTCGCTTAAATGCTCGAATTGCGCGTGGGGCAGGTCCGATGTCGACGTTGTTGAGTCGAAGTTTTCGACGCCTTCTAGGTTGGCCACGCCCCCGACGCTACCGCCTAGGTAGGACCGTGGCTTTGTTGCGTCTACTCTCGCACTATGACCGTGCCAATGACTGTCGTTAGTTTGGTTCCTAGCGTGACTGAAACCTTGATGGCGTGGGGTGTCCAACCAATCGCTTGCACGCGTTTCTGTGAACGTCCGGAAATCGAAAGCGTAGGAGGGACGAAAGATCCGGATGTCGAAGCGATTACGGCGTTGGCTCCCGACCTAGTCATAGTTGATCGTGAAGAGAACCGACTTGAGGACTACCAAGCCCTGCTGAGACGCAATCTAACCGTGGAAGCTCTCCATGTGACCTCGCTATCAGACGTCAGTTCTCAGATCGCTCAACTTGCATCGATCTTCGATGTCGACTGGACGTACTCGCCGGCGCCGCCGAAAATGAGCCGTAACCTAACGGCGTTTGTTCCCATCTGGAGACGCCCATGGATGACCATTGGTTCGCAAACTTATGGGGTTTCCTTGCTTGAACATTTAGGTATCAAAGTGCTTTTTCCCGGGTCCAACGAGTCGTACCCCACCCTCGATGAAGAAACTATTTCGACTCTGAGCCCAGACATCGTCTTAGCTCCGAGTGAGCCTTACCCGTTCGGAAAACGTCATTTGAAGGAACTGGAGCTTATAGCTCCAACGTTTCTTGTAGATGGCCAAGATCTCTTTTGGTGGGGGTCTCGCACCGCCGATGCGTTACAGCGACTAGACGAGCAGATAGAAACCATCATGCAGAAAGGATCTTGATGCCTTCGGAACGAACTGGAACCGCGCGCAATGAAGATACTGAACTGTTTTTCGTGGCGTCAGGTAATAGCGCAGACCCGTCGGTGATGTTCATCAATGGTCTTGGGAGCCAATTAATCAATTTCTTACCCGGTTGGGTAGAAAAATTCTGTTCTGCTGGCTTTTACGTCGTGCGCATGGATAACCGCGATGTTGGAATGTCCTCCAAGACAACTGGTCAACCCCCGACTATGGAAGCGCTAATAGATAGCTGGTCTGGTGACCGTTCAGTAACCGACATTAAAGCTCCATATGACCTATCTGATATGGCAATGGACTGCATTGCGGTAATGAACGAACTGAACTTGGAGCAAACTCACGTTTGGGGGATGTCGATGGGTGGGATGATCGCTCAGACTTTGGCGATTAATCACCCTCGACGATTGGGTTCGGTGACGAGTGTGATGTCTACGACTGGCGAACCCGGTGTAGGGCGGTCAACGTCGGAATCTGCGACGCAGCTCGTAACTGCAGGAGGAGACCGTGAAGAGGTTATAAAGAGCGCGGTTGCAGCCCGAAAAGTTCATAGTGGATTGCTATACGACGAAAGTTGGGCGCGTTCGCTTGAAGAAGCGGCTTACGACCGCTGTTATCACCCTGATGGGAAAATATGGCAACTGTTGGCGATTATGGCGTCAGGGTCTAGGGCCGAGCTGCTTCCAACTGTGACTGTTCCTGCCATGGTCGTCCACGGTAGACGCGACCCATTGGTCCAGTTGGATGGGGGTATTTCAACAGCAGGACTAATACCGGGCGCAGAACTGGTCATTCATGATGAAATGGGCCACGACACCCCTGAGCCCTTGTGGGGGCGATACTTAGCTGATTTCCAAAGGTTGGTGCGTAGGACACAATGACGTCAGACAATGCGATTACAGATCGAACACAGCTTGACGCTCTATATGGAGATGCTTCTCCCCGGTCGATAACGAAAGAGATCAACTCTCTCAACTCCCAATATCAGTCGTTTATCGAAGCATCGCCATTTATGGCGGTTGCAACTGTCGGCATGGAGGGACTTGATTGTTCTCCGAGAGGTGAGCAGCGCAGTGTTGTAACCGTCGTTGATCAAAACACAATTCGATTCGCTGACCGGAAGGGAAACAACCGGCTCGACACTTTGCGAAACATCGTCGAAGATGACCGGATAGCGCTGCTATTTCTGGTGCCGGGAATAGGTGAGACCATGCGGGTTAATGGGCGCGCCACTATTTCGGTTTCTCCAGAATTGATCGAAGCTTTTACTGTGGATGGAAAATCACCTAAAACGGTGGTCGAGGTGAAGGTCGAGCGGGTTTATTTCCAGTGCTCGAAAGCGCTGGTCCGTTCAGGTATTTGGGATAGCGATGCAACGCAGAGCAGTGGTTATGTTCCCTCGGCTGGAGAGATGTTGGCAGCAACATCTACTGATTCTTTCGATGCCGTTGAATATGACCGAATGTTAGAACAGCGCTATACAGACGAGCTTTGGTAAGACAGTCAGTCAGCAAGGGCAACAGTTAGTTAAGGACTAGATTGTCTTTGACTTATTTAGGGAGACGGGTATGGGTCCACTTCAGGGAATTCGCGTAATAGAACTTCAAGGCATCGGCCCCGGGCCATTTTGCGGAATGATGCTTAGCGACATGGGAGCCGAGGTCATCAGAATCGATCGAGCTGGCAATGTTACTGGCGGCGACCCGGAAACTCCGCCTATTGACGTGCTTGCTCGGGGACGATCTTCCATAGGCGTCGACCTCAAGAAGCCAGAGGGAGTGGAGGTCGTTTTGCGACTGATCGAGACTGCTGATGCCCTAATTGAAGGTTTCCGTCCCGGGGTGATGGAACGCTTGGGATTAGGGCCGGAAGAATGTCTTGCGCGAAACCCCGGGCTTGTTTTCGGACGTATGACGGGATGGGGACAAGAAGGCCCCTACTCCATGGCTGCAGGACACGACATCAACTACATCGCTTTAGCTGGTGCTCTCGAACCCATCGGACGCAACGGAGAAGCGCCCCTCCCGCCACTCAACCTTGTCGGCGATTTTGGTGGTGGCGGAATGTTGCTCGCCTTTGGTGTCGCGTGCGGGATAGTGGAAGCACAACGGTCGGGGCAGGGTCAAATAGTGGACGCGGCAATGGTTGATGGAGCGGCCACTTTGATGGCCATGTTCCACTCGATGAGAGCTTTGGGTGTGTGGAACGACGAACGCGGAACCAATTTGCTTGATACGGGAAGCCACTTCTATGACGTTTATGAATGTTCTGATGGAAAGTTCATATCGATTGGTTCGATTGAGCCCCAGTTCTATTCAGAGCTTCTGCGCCTAACTGGACTAGAGGAAGACGAAGCGTTTGCTGCTCAGATGACCAGAACTTCTTGGCCGGAATTGAAGGACCGCATCGCCGATGTCTTCAGAACTAAATCAAGAGATGAGTGGTGTGAGATCATGGATGCGACCGATGTGTGCTTTGCCCCGGTTCTGTCGCTGTCAGAAGCACCTCAGCACCCTCATAATCAACACCGTGAGGTGTTCGCAGAAGTCGCAGGGGTTATGCAACCAAACCCGTCTCCACGCTTCAGTCGAACTAAAGAAGCGATACAGGGCCCGCCATCTCACGCGGGACAAGACACTGATGCAGTGCTTAGATCTGCGGGCTATGACGCAGATGACATCGTGAAGTTACGCGACGTAGGAGCTGTGGCCTGATAGCAGAAAGTAACCCTGAGTCGGGGGCGGCGCCTGCCGGGTTACCCGACAACCTCGTTCCCCTCTATGCGGAAGCGCAAGGAGTCATGGAAGTGTCGCCAGCGTCAGCTTGTGCTCTTCTCAGAATAATTATTCGTTCGGTTATCAAAGAACGCGGTCTTCGTGGCCGCCATATAGTTCGTGACGTCGCCACGCTGGTTGATCAGGGTGCACCTGTGGGTCTCCTCAGAGCCCTGGATGTGGTCGCGATGAGCGAAGAATCATCGAAGAATCCAGCAGAACTGCAACTTATCGATGGTCACAGTGATGCCCAGAATTTGACGATGTTTTTGCATCTCCTTGCAGATCAAACGAGTTGAATCGCTGATGCTTGGCACGTTGCACCCGTTCGCTTGCTGGGTGCTGGTCATAGGAAATGGCTTAGCGGGAATATGGGCATTGGCCGCTAGCCGCGTGCTGTGGCTAAGAACCGCCTGGCTGTGGTGGTTCACAGGGTTTGTTCAATTGTGGGTCTTCGTCCAATTAACAATCGCCGCACTCCATCTCAACGCAAATGAGGGAGCGCCGGAGTCGTTTCACGTCTTTTACGGAGTTCTTTCAGCAGTCACGGTGACCATTCTTTACAGCTACAAGGGTCAGCTGAATCGACATCAAAATGCGCTATACGGATGGGGAGGACTCTTCATAATGGGACTTGGCATACGAGCCCTTGTCCTGCTCTGAGAAACCGCGCAGAGTCTTATTCAGTTCAGCCAGCTAGTCGCTCGGACAGTCTGCTGAGTTGAACTCGCATCTGGTCAGGAAGTCTGTCGCCGATCGAGTCGTAGTGCTCTTCGATCAACGTCAACTCACTTTTCCACTCTTCTTCGTTTACGGCCAACAAGGTTTGAAGTTCTTCGGGTCCAAGGTCAAGTCCCGAGACGTCCAAATCTTCAGCTTTTGGTACCATTCCGATCGCAGTTTCTACTGCTTCAGTTGTGCCGCCGATGCGTTCCAGGACCCATTTCAGGACCCTCGCATTTTCACCAAATCCTGGCCAGATGAAATTCCCGGCATCATCTTTGCGGAACCAGTTCACGTAGAAGAGTTTCGGCAGATTCGCACCCGGGCGGTCGCCGATATCAAGCCAATGTTGAAAATAATCACCAAAGTTGTAGCCGCAAAATGGAAGCATCGCGAATGGATCGCGACGAACTTGACCAATGGTTCCTGCAGCTGCGGCAGTCTTTTCGGATGACATCACTGACCCTAAAAAGACCCCGTGTTCCCAGCTGAGGGCCTCTGCAACTAGAGGGACGGTGGTTGCTCGCCGCCCACCGAAAAGAATGGCTGATATTGGTACTCCCGCCGGGTCTTCCCAGGAAGGAGCTATCGATGGGCATTGTGACGCAGGCACGGTAAATCGGGCATTGGGGTGGGCGGCAGGGCTTTCTGATTCAGGAGTCCAGGTCTGGCCTTTCCAATCAATCAAACGAGCCGGCGCTTCATCGCTAAGCCCTTCCCACCAAACATCCCCGTCGTCAGTTTCGGCGACATTTGTAAACACACAGTTTCCCGAGAGAGTAGCTAGAGCGTTGGGGTTGGTTTCTTGTCCCGTGCCAGGCGCAACTCCGAAAAAACCTGCCTCAGGATTGATCGCGTAGAGCTGACCATCCTCACCAAATTTCATCCACGCGATGTCGTCGCCAATGGTTTCAACCTTCCACCCCGGAAGTGATGGGATCATCATCGCCATATTCGTTTTGCCACAAGCTGAAGGGAAAGCGGCCGCGACGTATTTGGTTTCACCCCCTGGCGGAGTAACTCCAACTATCAGCATGTGTTCGGCTAACCAGCCTTCGTCTCGGGCCATTGTGGAAGCAATCCGAAGAGCGAAACATTTCTTGCCGAGAAGCGCATTGCCCCCGTAACCCGAACCGTAGGACCAGATTTCTCGCGTCGCTGGGAAGTGCACAATGTACTTGTTGTCCGCGTCACAAGGCCAAGGAACATCGTCTTCGTCATTGACCAATGGTGCACCTAGTGAGTGAATACATGGGACCCAGGCCCGATCCCCAAGAGCGTCCAAAGCGCCTTGCCCCATGCGTGTCATTATCCGCATCGACGCAGCGACGTATGGCGAGTCGGTGAGTTGAACACCTATATGGGCGATAGGTGATCCGAGAGGGCCCATCGAAAAGGGGACAACAAACATTGTGCGACCACGCATCGCGCCTTGAAACAACGAGAGCATTTCGTCTCGCATGGAATCGGGGTCCCGCCAATTGTTGTTGGCGCCAGCATCAATTGGATCCTCTGTGCAGATAAAGGTTCTGTCTTCAACTCTCGCGACGTCGCCAGGATCAGATCTTGCCAAGAAGCTATTTGGTCGCTTTGCGTCATTTAGAGGTATGAGAGTCCCTTGTTCCACCATCGAATTGGCAAACCGGTCATACTCTTCCTCTGTGCCATCACACCAATAGATTGATTCAGGTGCGAGCACTTCGGCCCAGCTGTCAACCCAATCGTGAAGGTTTTGGTTGGTGGTCGTTCCAGGCATTCAGACCTCCGCCGGTTCTCAGACGTTAACTGGGGCAAATCCCCAGCATCTGGTCACGCGTCGCCCCCAACGGCCGTGATCCAATCAGGTGTACCAAGGTCCACTTCGCTGCCCAACCGGAGTCGGGTCGCTAATCCTTGTTCATCGAGGTCGAAAATGACCCTCTGCCCCTGTCTAACCATCCGAAAAATAGAACCTTCAAGGGCATCCAGGGCGAGGTCGTATTCAGAGCGATCAACGTCATCAACTACGACGCCCGTTCTTGATTGTGGGTCATATGACTTTATGACACCCTGCACGGCTGGCCTCCGATGGCACTCCTGAAGTCGAAATTTCGGGAAATAACGTTTACTTCTATGACGACCCTAGGACGCTAAGAGAAGCGGGCACAACTTAGCAAGTACGGAAACCCATGGGGGGGAGCTTTAGCTTTCGAGTTAGTCACCTATTCATGGTGCTGCTCACCGCTAGCATCGGCGTTTGTGGAAACTGTCTCTTCGTTGACTACGGAAAACGTCGTCGAAACCCTGTCAGCGTTTCACGCTGCGCTGGAAGATCACAAAGAGTCGATCAATCGGCTCAACGTATACCCGGTCCCCGATGGTGACACGGGCACCAACATGTTCTTGACTGTGTCCTCGGTGTTAGAAGAATTAAACGGTGTTGACACAACTGATAGAGCAGCGGTGTGCGCAGCCATCTCACATGGATCACTGATGGGCGCCCGTGGAAATTCAGGCGTCATTTTGTCTCAGGTGCTTAGGGGTATCAGCGATCGCTTCGCGCGAGCAGATGAAATTGATGCGGAAGTACTAGCGGTGGCTCTTAGCGAAGCCAGTGTCGCGGCAGATGGCTCAGTGATGAAACCGGTAGAAGGCACAATCCTTACTGTTGTGCGTGAAGTTGCCAAAGCGGCACAAGACACAGCAAAGGACGGATCGATACTGCGAACTGTGGAACTAGCGCTTGAAGAAGGCGAAGCTGCCCTGGATCGTACGCCGGAACAACTGGAGGTTCTAAGAGAGGCTGGAGTGGTTGATGCAGGAGGCGCTGGATTTCTCCTGATCTTGCATGCGCTGCTCTCGGTTATCGATGGACGCGATTTGCCGGAGGCAACGGATACGGTGGCATTCGCTGCTGTGGTGGAACCACATACCGTCAACGACGAACTATCCGAACTTCGCTACGAAGTTATGTACCTGCTTCATGCACCTGATCAAGCGATCGAAGAATTTAAAAAGATCTGGGTTGGTCTCGGAGACTCGATCGTGGTGGTAGGTGGGGACGGGTTATGGAACTGTCATATCCACACAAATGATATTGGCCCCACTATTGAGGCGGGGATCGAAGTGGGGCGGCCGGAACGCATAAGGGTTACCGATTTGAGCGAAGAAGTGATGGAGGAGAGATGGGTTCGCGAGGCGGCAGAAGTCGGCAAGATTAACGAGAGAGTTGTAGCCGATGAAGTGCCATGTGCGGTAGTGGCAGTATCACCGGCCAACGGTATAAGTCGAATCTTTCACAGTTTGGGTGTGCAAGAGCTGGTCCTAGGTGGCCAAAGCATGAACCCTTCAACCTCCGAACTGCTGGATGCCGTCGAACGAGCGCCCGGAGAGGAGGTCCTCATACTGCCGAACAACTCCAACATCGTGGCTGTAGCCCAAGCCGTCGATGCTGAGACAGCAAAGACAGTGGTTGTAATCCCAACTATGTCAATTCCCGAGGGCCTCGCGTCGCTACTCGGATACGACCCGCAGACCACAGCGACCCAGAATTCCCTGACCATGTCCGAGATCGTCGATGGAGTAAAAGTTGGTGAGGTAACCCAGGCGGTGCGTCCGACCAACACCCTTATTGGAGAGGTGGCAGCGGGTGACTGGATAGGCTTGGATAGCGATGGCATATGTTCGATAGGTGGCACCCTGACGGAAGCTGCCACTGCACTACTAGAACAGCTTGTTGGCGATCAGGACGAAATCCTTTCCGTAATTGTTGGTGATGAGGCAACTGACGCTGACATCCGCGCCGTAACGGAGTGGATGACAGAAAACCGATCCAATGTAGAGACTGAAGTTCATAAAGGCGGGCAGAGCCACTACCCGTTCTTTTTTGGAGTGGAGTGACAGACCCGATCTCTCTGCGGGAACTCGACGCCATAGGCGTTGATCGGCTCCAAGGAATAGGTGAACAGAGACGAACTTCTCTAGAAGAAGCACAGATACATTCGATATTTGAGCTACTGACCCACTATCCAAGGCGGTATATAGACCGAAGCCACGAAGCCAAACTTGCCGACGTTCAGCCAGGACAAGAGGCAATGGTTGTTGGCGATATCGAAAGTGTTACGTCTCGAAGGACCCGAAATCGGAAGCCCATAGTTGAAGCATCATTATCCGACGAAACCGGCACCATGGATTTGGTCTTCTTCAATCAGGCGTGGCGAGCCAAACAACTCTCTCAAGGCCTAACGGTTGCATTATTCGGAAAGGTCGACCGGTACCGAGGCCGTCTTCAAATGACGAACCCGCTTGTAGACCTAGTTGGCGATCGCACCGGACGAATCGTCGCGATTTATCCACAGTCGAATAAAGCTGGACTGACGACTTGGGATATAGGACGCTGGTGCACCGAAGCCCTACGGCGGTGTCAGACTCGACAGATAGCCGATCCGATTCCTGAAAACTTTCGCGACAAGATGGGGCTAGTGGATCGCATGAGCGCCTTCGAGGCGATTCATCAACCGAGCTCGATGTCTGAGGTAGTTGGAGCTCGAGACAGACTGGTCCTCGACGAATTGCTGAGGGTGCAGCTGGTCCTCCGCATGCGAAAAATGAGGCGCCTCCACCACGCCTTGGGGGTAAAGCACTCAAATCAAGGTGACCTTCCCGATCAGTTCATCAGAGGTTTACCCTTCGACCTCACCGCCGCACAACAGCGAACAATCGCGGAGGTAAGCGCTGACCTGGAATCTGATCAGCCGATGCACCGACTTCTGCAGGGCGATGTTGGGGCCGGTAAAACACTGGTGGCTATGTACGCCATGTTGATGGCTGTCGCTAATGGTCATCAGGGTGCTCTCATGGCTCCTACCGAAGTCTTAGCTGAGCAGCACTATCTCAATTTGTTTGAATTAGCGAAGCACTTAGAAATACCAGATGAGTCGACGCTAACTGGCAAGAGGCCTCTTTCGATCAAATTATTAACTAATGGAGTTGCCGGTACGGACCGAAGCCAGATCCTAAAAGGAATGCACGATGGCTCAGTCGATCTTGCCATAGGGACACATGCCCTTATTCAAGATGGAGTCAATTTCTCCTCCCTCAGCGTGGTTGTTGTGGACGAACAACACAGGTTTGGGGTCGAACAGAGATCGGTTCTCAGAGAACGAGGACGACCAGATGAGCGTTTTCCTCATTTGTTGGTAATGACCGCCACCCCGATACCCCGAACGGCGGCTATGACTGTTTACGGTGATCTGGATGTTTCTACATTGAACGAACTTCCGCCGGGCCGATCGCCAATCGCAACGCGGTGGGTATCAGACGAACTTGTTTCAGTATGGGAACACGTTCGTTCCGAAGTTGATCAAGGACGACAGGCTTACGTGGTCTGTCCATTGATCGAAGAAAGTGACAAGTTGGGTGCGAGTTCTGCTGAAAAAACGCGACAAGAACTGGCCGAAGGTGAGCTTTCAGAATTAAGAGTCGGCATCCTTCACGGTCGTTTGAGCGCCTCCGAAAAACAACAGACGATGGACTCGTTTCGAGAGGGAGATCTAGACGTCTTAGTCGCAACAACTGTGATTGAAGTCGGCGTTGATGTTGCCAATGCCACGACGATGGTTATTTTGTCTGCGGACAGATTCGGCATAGCGCAGCTTCACCAGCTCCGTGGAAGGGTGGGTAGAGGCAGCCACGATTCGACCTGTTTCTTAGTAACCACCGAAGAGGTTTCATCTGATGCCGACGCGCGACTAAGAGCGCTGGAGGAATCGACCGATGGTTTCGCTCTGGCCGAACGGGACCTCGAACTTCG
This sequence comes from Candidatus Neomicrothrix sp. UBA6944, assembly GCA_002448715.1. GTDB lineage: Bacteria > Actinomycetota > Acidimicrobiia > Acidimicrobiales > Poriferisodalaceae > UBA6944. Next base: position 20,295 of record DJZU01000099.1, read on the forward strand.
AGGTGAGGGAACTATTTTTGAACAGCGACAGTCTGGTCGAAATGACCTGAAGTTGGCTTCATTGGCTAGAGATCGGATATGGGTTGAGCGTGCTCGTGCTTTGGCTGCGGAACTTGTCGATGGACAAGGCTCCATAGATCAAAACATGCCCCTCGAAGATGAAGTCCGTTGGTTCGTGGAGCGACGTGACGACGAAGCGGAGAATCTTTCAAGGGGATAAGGGAGCGGGGCCTAGTCGGGCTCAACAACGATGTCCCACCGATCGAGACAGTCTCTGCAGCGATAGGCCACCACGTCGCCCGGTTGGAACCCTTCGTCAGGTTCTTCGTAGCTGATTAGACCACATAATCCTCCGCAGTCGACGCAGATAATCGATTCAGGGACTTCCATGCCCTTAGTGTGCCGTTAGTGTCGTCGTATGCGCGTTGTTGGAGGAGAATTGAGCGGTCGGAGAATCGCTGCCCCCCGGGATGAAACAGTTAGGCCTACTTCAGATCGGGCGCGAGAAGCGATTTTCAACATGCTGTACAGCCTCGGATTACCCAATGGATGTCGAGTGGTGGATCTCTTTGCAGGTTCAGGCGCTCTTGGTATCGAAGCGTTATCGCGCGGAGCCGACGAAGCGTGTTTCGTTGATAACAGCCCTGAGGCCTGCAGAACCATCAAAGACAACTTGGATGGACTGGGTATTCACGGCAGAGTGATCCAGGGTGACGCACTGCAAAAGCTCCAGTCTCTTGACGTTGATTTAGTGTTAGCGGACCCGCCCTACGGATTTGATGATTGGACCCAGTTATTGATGGTCGCTGGTAAGGCGTTGGTAGTAGCCGAAAGTGGCAGCGCTGTAGAACCATTAGAAGGCTGGGAGGTCGTGCGTTCTCGGAAGTATGGGCGAGCAGTAGTAACTATTTTGCAACCAACCAAAATAGATAACTGTTGATTTCCATGAATTTGGAGGTTTGACAGTGGAGGATTTCGCTCAGGGTCGGTACCGTTTTGTATAGCCCGAACCGTTAGGCGAGGAGACGCTTGTGGTCAAGGTTCTTTATCCAGGTTCGTTTGACCCTGTTCATAACGGCCACATGGAGATTTGCGCTACTGCGAGTCGTATGTTTGACCACGTTGTGGTGGCCGCGATGAGAAATCCGCAAAAATCTTCGCCGCTGTTCAGCGACGAGGAACGAATCGAAATGCTCACCGAAGCATGCGCGCATTTGACCAATGTTGAGATTGTCCAGTTCGGAGAACTTGTTGTTGATTTAGCTCAACGCTTAGAAGTGGATTTCATAGTTAAAGGTCTTAGGAGTCCGGCCGACTTCGAGTCCGAACTGCAGATGGCTCAGATGAACAAATCCGTCAGCGGTGTTGAAACAGTGTTTTTGCCGTCAACCAGCGAAAATTCATTTATTGCATCGAAGTACATTCGCGATATCACCAAATTCGGGACTGACTGTTCACACCTTGTACCCGAGTCCATCGCTGACCGCCTGCGAGAGAAGATGCCCAAGTGACAGACGCCGCGCCCTTAAGCGGCCCTGGCGTTGAAGCCTTAGTGCGTCGGGTGATTGACGTGATTAACGCCGCACGCCCAATGCCTCTATCTACCTCGGTAATGGTTAGCAGAGATGAAATCATCGAATTGCTGGAGGCCGCTCTAGCGGAACTGCCCGAAGAAGTTCGAGAAGCGCGATGGCTCTTAAAGGAACGCGAGGACCTTTTGTCGAAGGCGAGAGTCGACGCTGGACTAGTTATCGAAGAAGCCCGGACCCGCGTAGCCCAGATGGTTCAACGAACGGAAGTAGTGAGATCGGCAGAACTTAAGGCTCGTCAAACGGTCGAACAGGCAGAAGCTCAAGCTCGAAGAAGACAACATGAAGTTGACGACTATCTCGATGTACGACTCGAGCAATTCGCGACAGCTCTCGAAAAGATTCAGAGTGCCGTGATGAACGCGAGATCGCTACTGCAACCCACGATGCCTGAACCCGAAGCTGATGTTGAACTGGATCCTGAAAATGCCGCAGCTTCTGAGGTGTTTGACCAGGACGAGAATTGAACAACGAGAGTTCTTTGTCTGCGCTAACGGTTCCTTTGGAGAGACTCCAGCGTCTAGAACCGATCCGAACCTGGCAAGTTGAGGTAAGTGTGGCGCAACTGGAAGACTCGGAGGTTCCTCTCCGGATTGGTGATGTTCTGGTTCCCTCTGATCATCTTGTCGCGATAGACCTCGTGTTGGACAAAGTCAGTGAGGGCGTCGCAGTTAGCGGCAACGTTGCTGCTAAGTGGATTGCTGACTGTTCGCGCTGTTTGCGTCAAATAGATGGAGAAGCTATAGCGGAAGTCGAAGAATTATTTGAACAGAATCCCCGAGAAGGCGAGTCATATTTGCTGGGCGATGAGTTCCTTGACCTAGCAGCGATGGTGCGAGAAGCAATTCTCCTGGAGCTCCCCGTCGGTGTGGTGCGATGCGTAAATGCTCAAGAGTGTTCCGATGAAGCCCCGAATTACGCTGACGTAAAAAATAAGGCGTCGCAAGAGACATCAGAGTCTGAGTCAAGAGATCCGCGCTGGGCGGCATTAGACGAACTCGTTTTTGACGAAGAGTGAGGATCGAACAAAGGTTTTCAGTCCTCATTTCAAGCAGATGCTCCGGTAGTAGGTCGAACTCCATTCAGGTAGCCTCTTACTTTGCGCTTGTAGTTTCTGGCGCTCAAGACACCGATCCGGGTTGCCTTGACTAAATGTGGTCATCGGAACTGAATCGGGCCCTATTCGCTCGCCCGGCGAATCATGCCGAGCCAATTTGTTGAGGTCGACGATGGCCGTTCCAAAGAAAAAGACTTCTAAGTCAAAAACACGCAGTCGTCGAGCAGCAGCATGGAAACTTCGCCCCTCCTCTCGTAGCACCTGTCCGCGCTGTGGAGAGGCGAAAATGCCTCACCGGGTGTGTGGCAACTGCGGTTGGTACGCAGGCCGCCAAGCGGTTGAAGTCGGCTAACGAGTCATATCGAACATGAACCCGGTTGTTGTCGACGCCATGGGTGGCGATAACGCCCCCTCAATCGTGATCGAAGGAGTCCGCGAGGCTATAGCTGCCGGTATTCCCGTTGAATTGATTGGGGATCCAGGTTTAGTGGATGACTGCGACGACGTCACTTTGCACCCCGCTTCCGAGGTCATTGGGATGGCAGAAGAGCCCGGACGCGCTGTCCGGAACAAGAAAGACTCATCGATAGTGCGTGCCGCAGAATTAGTTCGAGATGGGCATGCCTCGGCGATGGTCAGCGCTGGAAATACGGGTGCCGTCGCAGCGGCGGCCCTACTAAGGATGAAACGACTCAAGGGGGTCAGTCGCCCCGCGATAGCCACCACCCTTCCAGTCCCGAATCGGGCTCCCAAGATTCTGCTTGACTCGGGTGCGATGGTTGATTGTCAGCCTGACTGGCTGCAACAGTTCGCTCGGATGGGTTCGGCATTCAGTCAAGTCCGCTACGAACTGCAGGCACCAAGTGTGGGTTTGGTGTCTATCGGAGAAGAAGCCGAAAAAGGCAACCAACTGGTGAAGGAGACGCATCGGCTTCTGGCCGAGGATAAGACAATTAACTTCATAGGCAATGTCGAAGGACGGGACGTTCTCAGTGGTGACGTAGACGTACTTGTGGCCGACGGATTTACGGGGAATGTGATCTTGAAAACGTTAGAAGGCACGCTCCAATTTCTCGTTGGAGAGATCATTTCAGCGTTAACCAGCGACGACGCAGCCTCAGTAGGGACCGAGGCGCTAGGCCATCTGGCGCCAATAGCGGCTGAACTCAATCCAGATGCTGTGGGTGGAGCCATGCTGCTGGGTGTTAATGGAGTGGCCATCATTAGCCATGGTTCAGCTGGGCCCACAGCGATTCTCAATGCATGTCGAGTTGCCAAGGATATGGTTGAACGGGACCTCGTCGCCGAATTGACCTCAGCGGTAGCTGGCTAGTCTCGACGCCTAAATGCTACTTTGAGTAGTATTATGACTTAATTTCTCACTTAAAGTGTCATATGGGCCTTTCTGCTATGGTAAGCGCAACGGATACCTTCCATAGGAGTCGCATTGCCCGCCGAAACGCACGTCGAACAAAGCCAACCGGACCGAGAGACAGTGTTTGACATCATTCGTGATCAGCTGTCGGACATCCTTGAAATTGATCCCGGCCGTATTACCGAGTCTTCCTCATTTGTCGAAGATCTTGAGGCAGACTCCCTCGCTCTAATTGAACTTGTAGAAGGGCTTGAGGAGGAACTTTCTGAACGCACGGTGGGATTTCGAATAGAAGATGAAGATCTAGAGGACTTAAAAACTGTCCGCGACGCTATCGACTATGTGATGGCCCGAATTGGCTAGGACCCTAGAGGTCGAAGATCGGCTGCGATCGTTCGCCGAGCGCATTGGCTATTGCTTCGAGGATCCGAAACTTTTGCAACTCGCCATGTCTCACAGAAGTTGGTGCGCCGAGCGAGGTGACTGCCCGTCGAACGAGCGACTAGAGCTTTTGGGCGACGCTGTACTTGGCTACTGCGTCACGGCACACCTATACCGCCTTCATCCCGAATGGACCGAGGGCGACCTTGCTCAAGCCAGATCTGCGGTAGTGAACTCTTCATCTTTGGCGGAGGTAGCGCAGAACTACGACCTGGGTAATGCCTTGCTGCTAGGAGTCGGCGAAGAGCGATCTGGAGGCAGAGGCAAGGAATCGCTTCTTTGCGATGCTTTCGAAGCGCTCTTAGGAGCTATGTACCTTGACGGGGGTATGGAGTCGGCGGAAGCTTTTGTACTTGAAGCTTTAAAGCAGCGAATGGAACAAATAGCAGATGATCCTGGTGTGGAAGATGCCAAAACCAGATTGCAAGAATTCGTCGTCCGCAGTCATGGCGAATCTCCGAACTACGTCTTAACTGACAGCGGCCCCGATCACAACAAATCCTTTTACGCAGAGGTCTGGTTTGGGGGCGGTCTTCAAGGAAAAGGCGAAGGAACTTCTAAGAAACAAGCTGAGCAAGCGGCCGCGACCCAGGCCTGGCAAACCATGCAAGCTGCATCCGAACCCGATCGATCGACCACGTAAGGAACAACTGAACATGCTGGAACTCCCTGAACTTGAAACCGCCCGACGCGACCTCGATCGGGAAATCGGTGGCCTCAAGATAAAAGAGGTAGACGTGTTGGGGCCCAAGCGACTGATTCCCGGTCAGGCAAATAAGAACGGCCTGACTAAGTCTCTCTCAGGACGCAAGATCTCTAGCGTTAAGCGTGTTGGGATGCTGATTTGCCTCGACGTAGGTAATGGCGAGTCCTTGGTGATCAACATGGGTCCCGGGGGAACGTTACGAAGGGCAGCCAACAAGGACCAGAAAGAATCCGATACCCAATTGATCGTTAGTTTCACCCAGAAGGGACAGTTGCGACTGCTTGACAGTGAGAAATCGGCGACCGTCACCTTGGTTCAAAATGAAGAGATTGATCAAGTCTTCCCGGAACTGGCAGATCTCGGCTTTGATCCGGTTGACGAACCTATCTCATGGACGGACTTTGGTCGGCGCCTGCTTCAGTGTGACGTGAAACTGCGACCCTTGCTCATGGACCAAACATTCGTAGTCGGTTTAGGACCTATCTATAGCGACGAGATCCTCCATGCAGCGCTCCTTCGACATGACAGAGTTGCAAATCAACTGATCACACAAGAAATACGTAGGTTGTACCGATCGATCGTTGAGACCATACATAACGCTGTAAAGCATCGTGGGGTAAGCCTCGACCAAATTTCGGACGTCTTTGGAGAGCCAGGGGGGTACGACGAATACCTAGAGGTGTACGGAAGAGGCGGCGAACGCAGCCGAAATGGTCGTGGGGATGTGCTGACTGCGCGCGTGGGAGGAACCACCCACTACTACTGCGACTATCAGGTTTAGCCACCGAATCTCTTTCGCGTTCAAAATACCTAGCCGAGGGTCAACCAATAAGTAGCGGTGACGGGGCATGATGTCGGAGTACCACTCTTTTCAGTGGCGCTTTCGTTTTCCGGATAGGTCAAATTCAGTGTTCCTCAAATCACTTACGATGAAGGGCTTTAAGTCTTTCGCAGACCCGACTCTGCTCGAGTTTGAGCCCGGTGTAACAGTCGTCGTAGGTCCAAACGGCAGTGGTAAATCGAACGTGGTAGACGCCATAGCGTGGGTGTTGGGTGCACAGGGACCAACCACTGTCCGATCAGGGAAAATGGAAGACGTAGTATTCGCGGGCACTCCGGACCGG
>DJZU01000099.1:26986-32986 GCA_002448715.1 Candidatus Neomicrothrix sp. UBA6944
ACTGTTACCCGAACCTTGTACCGGACGGGAGATTCTGAGTATTCGATGAACGGTGTCCCATGTCGCCTTCTCGATATTCAAGAACTACTCAGTGACGCAGGTGTAGGACGACAGCAACACGTGATTGTCGCGCAAGGCCAAATTGATCAGGTGCTTAACTCCAGGCCAGAGGACCGCCGTGCGATTGTTGAAGAAGCAGCCGGGATACTTAAGTTTCGTCGCCGTAAAGAACGCGCAGAGCGTCGACTTCTCGCTACTGAAGCCAACCTAACAAGGCTGCAAGATCTTCAAAGAGAAGTCCGTCGACAATTGCGCCCGCTAGAAAAACAAGCTGATGCGGCGAAACGTCACGGCGCTGTCGCTGACGAGTTGCGTTCCATTCGCCTGTTCCTCACCGGGCAAAAAATCCGCAGCCTTGAATCAGCCCAAGCCGCAGCCAAAGATGCAACCGATGAAGCATCTAATGAACAGGTGCGACTGCGGGGAGAAATAGGCGGGCTCGATATCGAAATTAGTACGTCGGAAACCCAACTAGCCGTTGCGGGTGACCCAAGCACGGACCTACTTCCGAGAGTCGAATCTTTACGCGAACGTTGTCGAGGATTGATTGCTCTGATCGAGGAACGTTCAAAAACGACGGAGCGCGACCGCGGAGCACTATTGGCATCGGACGTAGCGCTAACGCTTCAAGCAGAGCGATCTCGACTCATTGAAGAACTCAATGAACTTTCTGCGCGCGATGCAGATGTTAAGCAGCAGCTAGAGGAGATAGTTCGAACCGAGAAACAACTGCAATTAGAAATTGAATCACTCGAGGTTGATGGTCCACTAATTGGTCTGGAAGCCGCCCGAAAAGCCGCGGAAGTCAGGGGTGAGCTTGGTCCCCTGAAGCGAGGGTTGGAGCAGAGTATCGGGGAGCGCGAACGACTAGCACGCAGAGTTGGCGAACTTACGAAGCGGATCGATGAAGCTGACGAACGTCTCGACCACCTTCAGGTTGCACTTGCATCTGCGTCCGATGCCGAACCAGCGTTGGTAGAGGACTTGGACGGAGCACAGAAGGACACCGAAATTGCAGAACAAAGGATCACCTCCCTAGCTGAAGAACAGCAATTGGCTACCAAAGATGAGCAAGCATGGAGAGCTCGCGTTGAAGCTCTTGAGATTGCAGCCGAGACAGCCCTCGCAAATTCAGGTTTAGAACAAGTGCGTGAAATCGATGGAGTCCTAGGAGTGCTTGGCGAACTTATCGAGATCGAGCCAGGTTGGGAATTGGCCGTCGAAGCAGCGATCGGCGGAGTTTTAGCTTCGGTCGTCGTTGAAGACGTTATATCCGCCCGGGCTGCGTTGGAACGACTAGGTACGTCCGAAGCACCGGGTTCGATACTGGCGGCCCACGGTCCCTATAACGATGCAGAGAAGCCCGAATTCCCCAATTCCTTGCGTGGACGAGTCAGTGGATTAACCCCTCATGTGGACACCCTCCTCGACTCATTATTGTCAACTGTCATCTCCGTCGAAGGAAGTTGGGCAGAAGCGATCGACGAAGCTTTAGAGCGACCAGAACTCACGGTTGTGACAACAGACGGTGCCTGCTTCGGACCAAGTAGCTGGAACGTCTCGCCCCGGGAGAGGACATCGGCTGCATTAGCGCTAGATGAAGCCCGGGACCACGTTCAAATCTGCGCTGCTCGCAGAGAGGCGGCAGATTCCGAGCGGATCATCGCAGAGGCAGACTGCGTAGATGTCCGTCGCAGACATAGAGCAGCGCAGCAACGATTGGATACTAACGACGACCAGCTCACACGGTCAGCCGATGGAATAGAGAAGGTGCAACGTCAGCGTCGCGACCTGATTTCGGAACGCGAAATTTTCACGACGAGAGTTGACGAGCTGGATAAGGCATTGGAGCGGGACAAGCCGAGAGTTGCTGATCTGGAAGGACGACTGCAGGAACTCGAAGTGGCGGAAACGCTTGAGCGCTCCGCCGCCACGGAAGCTCACAGCCAACGGCAGGATCTAGAGCAACGAATCAGGACGACGGCGCAGAGTCGAGTTCAACTCGAAACAAGCCAGAAAGCTGCAGAGGAACAGCAGCAAAGAGTAAAGGTCCGCCACGAGGAGATCACTAGTCAGCTAGACGCGAACGATAAGAAGGGTGAAGAGAACAGTGATCATCTACTTCGAGTAGAAGAAACTTTGGCAGCGCTGGCTGCTCTCAGAGGTTTGTTGCAAAAGCGATTTGAGCTTTTGGACTCAGAAGTAGGAAAATTGCGAACCAAACGTGCTGAACTTTCGGCAGAAGTAAGGCTGATTGCCGATCGTCTCGAGGCCTTACGAAGCGAACGTTCAGAGTTAGAAAAGAATCTTGGCGAAACGCAAGAGTTGTTGGGGTCAAATGAGTTGGCCGAAACCGAACGTCGGTTCAAGCTTGACAGTCTGAGAGAGATGCTCCGCAATGAGTTGAACGCTGAAACATCAGAAGCTTTAGCAGCACCAGAACCATCGTTGGAAGAAGCGGTCACTCCATCAGCAAGAGTCCGAGAACTTGAAAATGATTTGCGCCGCATGGGCCCAATTAACCCCCTGGCTCTTCAAGAATATGAAGCCCTTAGAGAAAGACACGACTTTGTAGCGGAGCAGCTAGATGATGTTCGTAGCGGCCGCAAGGAGTTGAATAAGGTTATTGCTGCAGTTGATGCGGAAATAGTCGACGTCTTTGAAGCTGCTTTCAAGGACGTTGCACATAACTTTGCTCAAATCTTCTCGACGTTATTTCCGGGAGGTCAGGGTCGACTGACTCTGAGTGATGCAGACCAGATGCTAGAGACAGGGATTGAACTGGAAGCAAAGCCATCAGGCAAGAACGTCAGAAAACTCTCGCTCCTCTCGGGCGGGGAGCGATCACTCACAGCGTTAGCGTTCCTATTCGCGATTTTTCGAAGTCGACCTTCACCGTTCTATGTCATGGACGAAGTCGAGGCCGCTTTGGACGACATCAACTTGCATCGATTCCTAGAACTAGTTTCTGAATTTAGGGAAGAAGCACAGTTAGTTATCGTCAGCCACCAAAAACGCACGATGGAAGCCGCTGACGTTCTCTACGGAATATCGATGGCCTCAGGTGGTTCCTCACGGGTTCTGAGTGAAAAGGTCGCTTCTTAGGATTAGCTCACCCCAAACGGGAAATTGTCGGTAGGTTTCAGTTTTAGTGAATACGCCTCTGCTCATAGTTATTTTCGTTCTGTTGATGTTCGCATTGGCTTTGCTGCCATGGGCCCATCGCTCGTGGTCTGAACGTGAAGGGCGAGTTGGGCTCAAGCAATCCCCTCCAAATCATGATGAAGGTCTGAGTCGCCCGGACCTTGAAAAGTTGGAATCCTCTGACGACTCGCTGCACAGCGAGGTTCAAGACCAGCAGTCTGCGTCCGGGACAGAGTTGCTAAGGACAAGAATTTCAAAAGCTCGGGACTTGGTGTCTAACCGACTTAAAGACATACGCGGCGATTCAGTCGATCTGCAGATATGGGAGAAGATAGAAGAACTCTTGATCCTGGCAGACGTCGGAGTGCACACGACAATGGAGATTGTCACTCGATTACGCACCACGGTTGAAGAGCAGGGCGTGAGCGAAGGCACGATGGTTTTAGACCAACTCAAGTCCCAAATGTTGAGCGAACTGTCTGGAAATAGGGCTCTGCGGACAGTCGCACCAAAGGGAAGGGTGCCAATTTGGTTATTTGTTGGCGTCAACGGTGTTGGGAAAACGACATCGATAGGGAAAGTTTCCCGCCGATATACCGATGAAGGTCTCAAGGTGCTCTTGGCGGCAGGAGACACGTTTCGGGCAGCTGCTGCTGAACAACTGGAACAGTGGGCGGCGGCTAGCGATGCGGAACTAGTGCGTGGAAGTGAAGGAGCAGATCCCAGCTCTGTCATTTATGACGCATCCGAGGCAGCATCAGCGAGAGAAGTAGACCTGGTACTTGCCGACACTGCGGGTCGCCTGCATAACAAAGTCAACTTGATGGAGGAGCTAGCTAAAGTTCGGAGAGTCGCTGATCGCGAGCCAGGGGAAGTCTGTGAAGTGTTACTGGTGATCGACGCGACCACGGGACAGAACGGTCTGAGCCAAGCACGAGAATTCGCCGATGCAGTGAACGTCACCGGAGTCGTTCTCACCAAACTCGACGGATCCGCAAAGGGGGGCATAGTTTTTGCGATTGAAAAGGAGTTGGGATTACCGGTGAAACTCGTCGGCCTGGGTGAAGGTGACCGTGACTTAGTTGATTTTGATCCGGACCTTTTCGTAGAAGCACTGTTCGGTAATGAGTAGAAGCAAAGAAAATAGCGGGACCTGATGCGGGTAACCTGACCAAGAGTATGTTCCAATCACTCACCGACCGTTTCGACGGAATCTTGAACCGCCTGAGAGGAAAAGGTCGGCTAACCGAGGATGACATCTCTGAAGCGACGCGCGAAATTCGACTAGCGCTCTTGGAGGCTGACGTCCATTTGAACGTCGTTCAGGGATTCATCGAACGAACGCGGGAGCGGTGTCTCAGCGCAGACGTGTCAGAGAGTCTGACGCCGGGACAACAAGTCGTAAAGATCGTTAATGAAGAGCTCACGGAAATATTGGGTGGAGAGTCCTTTCAGGTCACATACTCCTCGAAGTCGCCAACCGTCGTTCTCATGGCTGGCCTGCAAGGTTCTGGCAAAACGACGTCGTCGGCGAAGTTAGCTCGGTGGTTTAAGTCGCAGGGACGTAACCCACTACTTGTCGCGGCTGATCTGCAACGGCCCGCGGCCGTTGACCAGTTGCAGACGCTCGCCAAACAGATAGACGTTCCGGTGTTCACTGCGCCCGAAGGTGCCTTAGAAGCAGCGCGCGACGGACTTTTTGAAGCAAAACAAACGGGACGAGACGTACTAATCGTTGATACGGCTGGCCGGTTGACAGTCGACAACGCGCTAATGGACGAGATTGCCGGCATCTCTGACGCGGTGGAGCCCGACTACACCTTCCTCGTAGTTGACGCGATGACTGGCCAAGACGCAGTCAATACGGCTGAAGTTTTTCACGCCACTCTTGAACTCGATGCGGTGATTCTCACCAAACTCGATGGGGATGCTCGAGGGGGAGCAGCTCTATCCGTAAAAGAGGTCGTAGGGCGCCCTGTTGCTTTCGCCTCAACGGGAGAGAAGCTGCAAGATTTTGACCAATTTCACCCAGACCGAATGGCCGAACGCATTCTCGGGATGGGAGACGTTTTAACTCTCATCGAAAAAGCCGAAGAAGTATTTGAACAAGAGGCGGCTGAGGCGGCGACTCAGAGACTCTTAGAAGGGACTTTCACGCTTGATGACTTTGTTGACCAGCTGAGACAGGTCCGGCAAATGGGTGACCTCTCTAGCATTGTCTCGATGATGCCCGGCGTTCCAAAAGAAGTGAAGGACGCAGACGTTGACGAACGAGAAATCGACAGAGTCGAAGCCATAGTTCTTTCGATGACGCCGGAGGAGAGAATCAACCCTGATGTCGTCGACGGATCCCGCAGAGCTCGAATAGCAAAAGGAAGCGGAACGACACCAACTCAGGTAAGCAATTTGTTGAAGCAGTTCAAAGAGATGCGAAAAGCGATGAAGGGCCTTGCGGGTCTCGGTTCAAAATCTAAAGGTCGTAAATCCAAAACGAAGAAGGGAAAAAAGGGGAAAAAGAACTCCACTAGAGGAGGAAATAGCCGCGTTCAGCCTAAAGAGACTGCGAAAATACCCAAGCTAGATATTGACGATCTAGACCTAACCTTGCCTGGTAGATGAAATGAGGTTGGCGCGAGACGTGTTCGTCGGGCGCCGATACAGGTAGGCTTTCCTACTGGCTTTTAACTACGCCACCCCTAGCTGCTCCACTGGCTCTCGAGCCGGCTACGCCGAGTAGTGAATATTTTAAAAAGATGACCCAGGAGAGACCTTAATAACTATGGCCGTACGACTGCG
>DJZU01000099.1:33331-48232 GCA_002448715.1 Candidatus Neomicrothrix sp. UBA6944
GCAACCGACCTACCGTGTCGTGGCCGCCGATAGCCGGTCTCCCCGTAACGGACGCTTTATCGAAATTATCGGTACCTACCAGCCTCGGTTAGAGCCATCGGTTGTCAAGATCGATAATGAACGTGCCGTGCACTGGCTCCAAGAGGGAGCACAGCCCAGCGAAACCGTTGAAAAGCTGCTGAAAATCTCAGGAGCCTGGGCGGAGTTCAAGGGTGAGACCTTCGTGGCGCCCACTGCGCCTGCCCCGAAGCAAAAGACCTCGTCTAAGAAATCCGAGTCGAGTTCGGCACCAGCGGCCGCAGATGCTTCAATTGATGCTGGCAATGAAGAAGCCGCTCCTGAGGAAAGTAACGAACCAGAGGAAGCCGTAACAGAGGACGATATCCCTTCCAATGATGAGGATGCCTCGAAATCGGAAAGCGAAGAAGAGGAGCAGTCATGACCGAACAAGAGGGAACTACTGCCGAGGAAGTGCTCCTATATCTCATCGCACAACTGGTGGAACATCCAGATCAGGTTGAGCTAGAAATTGAAGAGAGCGACACAAAACTAAGTCTTATGGCGAAAGTAAGCTCGGAAGACATCGGACGTGTAATTGGAAAACGAGGGCGCGTCGCTAACTCAATCCGCACGTTAGTGAGAGCAGCGGCGGTTAAGGACGGCGTCGATGTCGAGGTCGACTTCAGCGATTAGAGCCGAGCGCAGCATCGTCGGTGATCTAGATCATGTCTGATAACGGTGACCTGTTAGAGGTAGGGACCATCGCTAAGGCCCACGGAACCGGTGGAGAAGTCGTCGTCCGTCTAATCACGAACCAAACAGAGCGACTTAACCAAGGAAGCAGACTCATGAGTGCTTTGGGTGAGCTGGTCGTCTCGAAATCGCGTCCACACCATGACAAGTGGCTCGTGCAATTCACTGGTATAGAAACCCGCACTCAAGCGGAGGAGCTGCGAGGGGTAGTGCTAAGGGCAGCGCCGTTAGACATTCCTGACGCTCTATGGGTGCATGAATTAATAGGTTCGGTAGTGAAAGAAGAGAACGGCGTTGAACGCGGGACCGTGAAGACGGTGGTAGCTAATCCGGCGTCCGACCTTTTGGAGTTAGACACTGGCCACCTAGTTCCATTGACCTTTGTCGTTGACTTCGCGGAAGGAATTATTTTGGTTGATGTTCCCGATGGGCTGTTTGAACTGAGTTGAGGCTGTGCGCATAGATATCTTTACAATCTTTCCCGAATTAGTTCGGGATATGGGAATGCTCAGCGTTTTGGGCAGAGCGCGAGAAGCACAACTACTTGACCTTCGCGTTCACGACCTTCGAATGACCACAACAGACCCACATGGAACTGTTGATGACAAACCCTTTGGCGGCGGTCCTGGCATGGTCATGAAACCGGAACCTTTTTTTGAGGCCGTGGATTTAGTCGAACCACCAAGGCCCATTCTGCTCCTGGACCCTGGAGGAACTCGACTGGACCAGGCCAAGGTCAAAGAACTTGCAAAGTTGGAGGGATTCTCGCTCCTGTGCGGACGCTACGAAGGAGTAGACGAACGTATTAGAACGGACCTGGTGGACGAACAAATATCAATCGGAGATTTCGTCCTTGCAGGAGGAGAATTTGCAGCAATGGTTGTCACCGAAGCTGTCGCCAGACTCGTTCCCGGCGTACTGGGCAACGAAGTCTCTACAAATGAAGAGAGTTTCGATGATTTGCTATTGGAGTACCCGCAATGGACTCGACCATCAGAATTTCGAGGACTTTTGGTTCCTGAAACTCTTCGGAGTGGAAATCATGCCCGAGTTGCAGAGTGGCGTTTAGCGATGGCGATAGCCCGCACGGCGAAGCTAAGGCCAGACCTATTGCAGCAACGCGGGATTACGAGTGAGGAACTGGCATTACTAGATGAGTTCGAGATAAGCATCGCCGACCGCTTCGTTTCGGAGTAACAGGCCGCTAGCATTACTAATCGTTGTTTCCCAGGCACCTGCAGCCCTTGGCGAAGGTGTCTGTCGGCAACAATCAGTCATGTTTCCTTATTTGGAACTCACAGCAGGAGCAAGTCCGCCATGCAGAGCACTGATCTAGTCGATCAAGCACAACTCAGAACGGATCACCCTGAATTCGGGCCTGGTGACACGGTCAAGGTGCATGTTCGAGTGGTTGAAGGCAACCGCGAGCGAACACAAATGTTCGAGGGATACGTGATTGCTCGACGCGGCTCAGGGGTCCGTGAATCCTTCACTGTTCGCAAACTGAGCTTTGGTGTTGGTGTGGAACGAACCTTCCCATTGCACGCTCCGACAGTCGCTAAAATAGAACGCGTTGCGGTCGGTGATGTGCGCCGATCGAAGCTGTATTACCTTCGGGATCGGATTGGCAAGTCCGCGCGCGTAAAAGAAAAACGCTACTAACTTCAGCTAGAAGCTATAGCGATATTCAGCCTCTGGGTTTCCGTCGATGACGCGCCTTCCAGCACCCGTAATGCCAATGGCGTCTCAGGTCGGGCGCATCTAAGGGGACAGCAACCATGTGCCCTAGCCCCGGCGGGATGTCACGATTGCAGCCGGGGCACAGATACGTTTTGGTTGCCTGAAAGGGCTGAATGCGGTGAACTTCGAAGCCGTGTTCTGGCTCTAGATCAAACATATTGGCCTATCCAAAAAGGCCCCAAAGAACTGCCCCGATCGCGACCAAGGCAGCGATAGCGACCAGCAAGTAATCGACTCGGGTAGCGGAGTACTTCCTGTAAGGGTTATAACCCATATTGGCAGTATGCACCTTCTAGCCAAATTTGACGATCAATAATTCAAGAAGTCAGCAATCAACATTTTGTTTCTACGGAGTCGTTGAATAGAAGCTTCTAAATGAACATTGTCAACCGAATCTCGTAGCTATAGGTACCGTTCATTGTGTGGGCCTTGACAATTGGAACGTCGCAGAGTTTCTTCGCTCCCGCACAGCGGCCTCTCATAACACTGTCCAAGCCTATGAACAAGACCTCAACGTGTTCATCAAGTGGAGCGAAGATCAGGGTTATGTGGGACCCGATCGAATCGAGCGCGCTGACGTCCTGGGCTGGGTAGTCGCGATGCACGATGAGGGATGTGCACAGAAAACCATGGCCCGCCGTATTTCTGGGGTGCGGCAATACTTTCAATGGTTGACTAGAAGAGGAATAGTTAGTTCGGATCCAACGAGCAAGGTCCAAGCTCCCAAAGGCGCACAAAAACTTCCGCGTCCTTTGACTAGAGAAGAAATCAATCAGCTGCTTGATGAAGGTATGCCGGAAAATCCACTCGATCTCCGCAACCGCTTGATTGTTGAACTTCTTTATGGGTCAGGCCTTCGCGTAAGCGAATTATGCGGTCTGAACTTGACCAGTTTCGATAGAGAGCGCGAGCTTTTAGAAATAGAAGGAAGCAGTAAGAAACGTCGCACTGATCTGGGGAGTAAGGGTAAGAGAGGTCGACGACTTCCCATGAGTTTGATTGCTCGTCAGCTTATTGACCTTTGGATCAAAGAAGGAAGTCGTGGATTCGATGACTCCTACACCCCAGGGAGAAGAGACACTGTGGCGTTGTTCGTCAACCGGCGCGGGAATCGTATGGGGCGACGCGATGTGATGCGGGTTATTCATAAGCTGTTGGAGTCCAAGGGTCTCCCGGGTCGCTCTCCCCATGCGCTCAGGCATACGTTCGCTAGTCACCTTTTAGAGGGTGGGGCAGATTTGCGCGATGTTCAGGAGCTCATGGGGCATGACTCAATAGCCACAACTCAGATATACACCAAGGTCACCAATTCAGAACTTGTAACAGAGCACCGCATATATCATCCACGTGGTAAACCTCCTAGGCATGCCTGAAGGATGTGGGTAGTAATTCAGCGACGCCTTTAGGCGCCGTATCGCTAGACTTCTCAACCGGACACAAGGTGTGTCCAACATGACTAACAGCCGAGACGACCTCACGGTCGCCGTCCTTACTGGTTCGGTGTCGACCTCGGTGCAGCAAGCTAACCGTGAGGGGAGAAACCATGGCTGCAGTCGTCACCATGTCAGATCTGCTAAAGGCAGGCGTTCACTTCGGGCATCAGACCCGAAGGTGGAACCCCAAAATGGATCGTTACCTATGGGGAGAACGCAACGGAATTTACATAATCGATCTTGAGCAAACGATTCACTTGTTGGATGCCGCATACACGTACGTTCGTGACACCGTTGCGAAAGGCGGAACTTTGCTTTTTGTGGGGACAAAAAAACAAGCACAAGACCCCATTGAGACATACGCGAAGGCCTCAGGGATGCCCTATGTGAACCAGCGGTGGCTAGGTGGCATGCTGACAAACTTTCGGACTATAAGAGGCCGTGTTGACAAAATGCTTGAGTATGAACGAATGCAAGCAGCCGGTGACTTCGACAACATGCCCAAAAAAGAAGCACTGCTTCTGACTCGCGAACTCACCAAACTTCAACGCAACCTTGATGGACTCCGCAACATGGACAAGCTTCCCCAATCGGTGTTCGTTCTAGATACGCCCAAAGAACACATAGCTGTTGCAGAAGCCAACCGATTAAAGCTCCCCGTCGTCGCGGTAGCAGATTCAAACAGCGACCCTGACCTAATTGACTACGTCATTCCCGGTAATGACGACGCGATCCGAAGCACCGAACTATTGACAAGAGTCATAGCGGATGCTGTTCGCGAGGGAAAATATATTGCCGAAAGCAAAGGGGCGGTTGTTCGTTCTCCCGGAGAACGTACCCCCGAGGAAGAAGCACGGGTTAGCGCAGAGCAGTCAGAGGCAGCCCAAAAGGCCCTGGCCGAAACAGCAGCGCGCGAAGCTCGCATAGCCGCCGAACAAGCAGCGCAGGCGACTCCAGTTGTTGATCCACCGTCTGAAACAGAAGCAGACGACTCCGCCACCACGTCCAATGAAGACTCGGAAGAGTCTGCGGACGGCACAAACGAAAACTGACTATCAATCAACGAGGTACATCGAAACAAATGGCAGACTTCACCGCCAAGGACGTCCAAACTCTTCGCCAAGTGACTGGCGCTGGAATGATGGACGCCAAGAAAGCCCTGGTCGAAAATGATGGCGACGCTGAAGCGGCTGCCCAATGGTTAAGGGAAAAGGGAATAGCGAAAAGCGCTAGCCGTTCGGATAGAGAGAACAGCGAGGGGATGGTCTTGGCACGCGTCGATGGGCAGAGCGCCGCCATAGTTGAGTTGAAATGCGAGACTGACTTTGTAGCTAAATCGGAACAATTTGGCGAAATGGCGGACAAGATTCTGACTGCTGTTCTAGCTCGCGGAGAAGACGCGGTAAGCGAGACCTCCGATGACCTTGAAAACCTAAAAATTACCCTCAAAGAAAATATCGATTTAGGGCAAGTAGTCCGATACGAAGCAGGCTCCGACTCTGTTCTTGATGCTTATGTTCACCAGCAAAATGGCCGAGGCGTGAATGCAGTACTTGTAGAAATCAACCAAGGAACACAAGAAATAGCTCACGACATTGCGCTTCACATAGCAAGCAATAGGCCCAAATACTTAACCCGGGATGAGGTACCAGCAGAAGTTATAGCTGCCGAGCGGGAAACCCTCGAAAACATGACCCGCAACGAGGGTAAGCCCGAACAAGCCATAGAGAAAATTGTCGACGGCAGGATGGACGGCTTCTTCCGAGAAGCGGCCCTCCTCGAACAGAAATTCGTCAAAGACGAAAAGGTTAGTATTTCTGAACTACTAGGCGACTCAACGGTTAGTCGCTTCATTCAGGTGGAGATAGGAAGCTGAAGTGAAGGACCGAACTCGTCGCTGGGAGGGCACTTGCCCCTGGAAACGAGTTGTCTTGAAGCTTTCAGGGGAAGCTTTAGCCGATTCAACAGGCGAGAACATCAGTGGTGAGGTGTTGCAGAACCTAGCTTCTGAGATCGCCGCGGTTCGCGAATCCCATGACGTTGATATAGCCATTGTTGTGGGCGGTGGCAACATCTGGAGGGGAATGTCTGGCTCTATTGGCGGAATGGACCGAGCTCAGTCTGACCACATGGGCATGCTCGCCACCGTAATAAACGCCATTGCCCTGCAAGATGCGTTGGAGCGAGCCGAGGTTCCCACCCGGGTGATGACTGCTATAGGGATGGCTCAGATAGCGGAGCCGTACATTCGACGGCGCGCAGAACGGCATCTTGACAAAGGACGAGTGGTGATTTTCGCGGCGGGTACGGGTAACCCTTTCTTCACAACTGATACTGCTGCTGCCCTTAGGGCAGCAGAAATCGATGCTGATGCAGTGTTAAAGGGAACTCACTCGGGCATCGATGGCGTCTATACCTCGGACCCGAAAATCGATCCTGATGCGGAGCTTCTTGATGAAGTCTCCTTCCTGGATGTTCTTTCGCGAGAACTCGCAGTGATGGATAGCGCAGCGATAGCGGTATGTAAGGACAATGCAACACCCATAGTGGTGTTTGATCTAATGACACGAGGCAACTTTGAGTCCATCCTCGATGGCGTCGCGATCGGTACGCTGGTCAAGTGAGCGAGTTCGCGCAAGAGATCTGCACTGATGCGCAAGAACGCATGGATCGAGCAGTCGAGCACGCACAAAACGAGTACTCCACAGTTCGAACCGGGCGCGCGACACCTGCACTAGTCGAAAAGTTAAAGGTCGACTACTACGGTGCAGAGGTACCGTTGCAGCAGTTGGCTAGCTTTTCGGTGCCTGAAGCGCGGGTCTTAGTTGTACAACCTTTTGATAGAGGTTCTATTGATGGCATATCTAAGGCGTTGATGGAATCGGATTTGGGTATCAACCCCAGTAGCGATGGCGAAGTCATTCGGCTGGTTTTTCCTCCTTTGACCGAGGAACGGCGGCAAGATCTGGTACGTGTGGTCAAGCAGATGGCCGAAGATGGCCGTATTGCAGTCCGTAACCTTCGCCGATCCGCTCGTCAGGATTTAGATGCACTCGAAAAAGACAAAGACATTTCTTCCGACGATAAAGAAAGATTCAGCAAAGATCTCGATCGGTACACGCAACAAGCGATTGACGAGATTGACCGAGCACTCACTGCTAAAGAGCAGGAGTTGCTTGAGGTCTGAAGCGAGGACTGGGGGAGCCTATGGCTGACAGCGACAACGGCGACTTGAACCCCCGCCACGATGAAAATGAAAACGACGATGCCGATGATGGACCGTTGCTGTCATTTGACTTCGACGAAGAGCCGATGCCTCACTGGTCTGAACCTGGTTCAGGTGAAAGACCTGACGGGGGTGAGCGACCGGATCCGCCGGAAATAGATGCAACGACCCTTGGAAGATCGCGTCTGTTCCCACAATTACCCGATGATCCACATCTCGTCGACACATCTGACACGGGCCTAATGGATGCGGTCCGTTCTGACACGGTCCCAACGGTTTCGCCCAGCACAGAAGAAGAGTTGTTTGATACCGGCCCCTTGCCGGTGGAGGACCCAGCGCAGACAATTGAACAAAGCAGCGAAACAGATAGCGCATTCAATAAAGACCAGTTTTCCCAAGATGAGGTGTCCACTGATGAGCTATTCAGCGAATCCCTGTTTGAAGATGAGGAGGTCTTTGACGAGGAACTCTTTGATGAGGCTCCGATTATCGGGGGAACTGACCGAGACGAAGGTCTTATATTCGACACGGGACCCATTAACGAGGTTGGGATAGAAGAACGAGCTGACGATCACTCAGATCAGGCCATCGGTGCTGATGAGGGTGCCGTCCCGAACAGCGATCTGGAGATAGAGAAGGCAGGGATCGAATTAACTGAGACTCCAGCCGAGGCCGACTCCCCACTCCATATCGAGGACTCCAGTGACCCTGCCAAATTAGTTGGTGAGCCAACAGCTGAGCTAATTCTTGGCGAAGAAACTTCCCAAGTCACGGGAGATGATGATGATAAAGGTGATACAGATGCAGAGAAAGATGGTGGTCCGACGTCGACCTCAGATCAAGAGCGACTAGAGCGGGATGCCAAACCATCTCCTAGGGTCATCGAACTTTTTGACACCCCCCCCAGTCAACGAGTGATGGCAAGTGCCGATGAACCTCAGAGTGGACCGAATGAACAAAGAAACGACAGAGAGGGCGGGGACTGGAAGGACTTTGGCGGTCCAGCGCCCCATTGGCGAGAAGGCCGTCAAGATTACGAGGAGTCGAGCAGTATGCATGAGGATGATCGAGTGGTGACACACAGCTCTGTTAAGAGCGACGCTCAAGAGGGTCAAGGGCGATCTTCCGGTCGCAATTTGCCGGTGGCGATAGCGGTCGGGCTTGCTTTGGCGGCGGCTTTTTTTGGGTTACTCAAAGTTGGACCTTGGGCCATTTTGATCATGGTTCTAGTCGCATTAGGTCTGGCCGCTCTTGAGTTCTTCACCTCAGCTCAGAATTTGGGCTATCGCCCAGCGACCCTCCTCGGCTTGGCAGGAGTCGTGGGGTTATCGCTTGGGGCTTACCACCGCGGATATGAGGCGTATCCCGTTGTCTTTGCCTTGTTGGTGGTGACTGGCCTGTGTTGGTTCTTGTTCGACGTTGAGTCTCAACATGCGACCGCAAATTTCGCTGTGACCTTGCTTGGCTTTGGATGGGTCGGCGGACTTGGATCTTTTGGCGCGCTTATTCTCGCTCAACCTCACGGCGACGCCATACTCATTGGCGCGGTGATAGGCACCATCTCCTATGACGTAGGTGGCTATGTCATAGGCAGTACTACCGGACAATCAAAGATTGCCCCTCGGGTGAGCCCCAACAAGACCTACGAGGGACTCATAGGCGGCATGATGCTCTCGATTGTCATAACTACGCTTGTCTTGAATCGATTCCCAGGCGTGTTCCCGTGGTCTGAATCAATGATGGATTGTTTCTGGCTTGGGTTAGCCATCGCTCTGGCTGCACCAATAGGAGACCTAGCGCAGTCAATGATTAAACGTGACATGGGCGTTAAGGACATGGGGACTCTGCTCCCTGGTCATGGCGGAGTCTTTGATCGTTTTGATGCACTGCTGTTCGTCCTCCCCACCACATACTTCGTCGCCGATCTTGTGCTCAGCTGAGAGGAACAAGAGTGAAGACGATCTCCGTATTGGGTTCAACTGGCTCAATCGGTACCCAGACTCTTGAGGTTGTGAGATCGGAATCCGACCGGTTTCGAATCTCGGCGTTAGCGGCCTGGTCATCAGTTGAGATCCTCATCGCTCAAGCAAAAGAATTCCGACCTGATGTAGTAGCGATCGGCCAAGCCGAGTTAGCTAATGAGCTTAGATCCGGGGTGCCGTCAGATATTGAAGTCCTAGCCGGTGCCGGTTCATTCGAGGAGTTAGCAACGCGAGCCGAAGTGGCTGTTAACGGTGTGGTCGGTTTCGCAGGCCTTGGGGTGACGCTAGCGGCCTTAGCCTCGGGGAGACGATTAGCTTTGGCTAACAAGGAGAGTCTTATAGCTGCAGGACCACTGGTCCAGCCTCTTCGATCTACACCCGGAGCCGAACTGATACCAGTTGATAGCGAGCACTCCGCTCTCCACCAATGTCTCAGGGCAATCGAGCAAGACTCTGAATCGAAGCATCTCCGACAACTAGTTCTCACGGCAAGTGGAGGACCCTTTAGAGGTTTTAGGACGGAAGATCTGGAGCGCGTGACAGTAGATGACGCGCTAGCTCATCCGACCTGGTCCATGGGTCCCAAGATCACCGTTGACTCCTCAACGTTGATGAACAAAGGTCTCGAAGTTATCGAGGCACATGAGTTATTCGGCGTTCCCTATGAAAATATTGAAGTAGTCGTTCATCCAGAATCGATTGTCCACTCCATGGCGGTATTCACTGATGGGACGACAATGGCCCAATTGTCCGAGCCAGACATGAAACTGCCAATTGCGTACGCTTTGTCTTATCCGGACCGCACGAGCACACCATTTGGTGCAATTGACTGGACTGCAACGAAGACGCTGCATTTTGAGCCTCCCGACATGGGAACGTTTAAATGCCTTGGGCTCGCCTACACGGCTGGCCAACTCGGAGAGACCGCTCCAGCATGGATGAATGGAGCCAACGAAGCGGCGGTTGACGCGTTCCTCGCAGGGAGTATTACCTGGGCGTCGATTTCGGCTCTGATTGAACGTGCGTTGGAACAATATGACGGAAATGCAGCGGATTCGATTGAGTCCGTGATCAGAGCAGATCGTCAAGGTCGCGAATACGTTGCAAGATATGTCGCTGAAAGAAGTCGCTAGTGCCTGAAGGTTCGCCTATGAATGACAATGCGCAGACCAGACCACTCGCAGGACTGTGTGGCGTAGTTGGCGCATTGCTTTTGCTCGGTTGGGTTTCCAAAGCGATGCTTGTGGTGACGCTGGTAATAGCATTTGTCGTTTTTGCACACGAACTCGGACACTTCATAGCTGCTCGAATCACAGGAATGAAAGCGACAGAGTTCTTTTTAGGATTCGGTCCTCGCCTTTTCAGCTTCCGAAAGGGGGAAACGGAGTTTGGTGTGAAGCCAATACTGGCTGGGGCCTACGTCAAATTGATCGGTATGACCAATCTTGATGACGTGGAGCCAGGAGATGAGCCGAGAGCCTACAGAAGGCAGAGTTACCCGAAAAGGTTGCTAGTAGCGTCTGCCGGTTCGCTGATGCATTTTCTGCTCGCCACGTTGGGCCTGCTGGTGTTGTTCTCTTTCATGGGGGAACCGGTGGCTCGCGGAGACAGATGGGAAGTAGCGAGCGTTATGGAGCAAAACAGTGATGGCAGTTTGACTGCCGCGGCTCGCTCTGGAATAAGACCCGGGGATCGAATTGCTTCCATCGATGGTGTTCCAACAACGCAGTGGTCCGAACTTGTTGAAATAGTTCGCGATCAACCAGGCGAAGTGATCCAGATCGAAGTAATCCGCGATGGGTCAAATTTTTTTGTCGACACCGCACTTGGGGAAGACAGCGAAGGCAGAGGTCTGCTGGGGATTGGAGGTCAGAAATCAACGGAACTGGTTAAGTACGGTCCAGTTCCAGCGACCCAAAAGACATTCTCAGAATTTGTCTCCATGGTCGGAAACTCATTGCGGGGAATATGGTCGATCGTCACCAATTTAGGTGAGGTAGCCGACCGGATTCTGTCTCCACCTAACGACCCCAACGCGAACGACAATCTAGAAACGCGGCCAGTTTCGCTGGTAGGCGCGGTTCAAATAGGGGCAAGTGATCAACTCAGCGGATCGGAGCGGATGCAACTGTTTGTCGCATTCAACATATTTATTGGCGTTTTCAACTTGCTTCCATTTTTGCCACTCGATGGTGGACATATAGCGATCGCCACCTACGAGCGTATTCGCGAAGGAACCAGTGGCCGGCGGCACATTATTGACACCAGCAGGCTGCTACCGATCACCTATGCAGTTGTCGCCTTCCTGGCTTTCTTCGGTCTGGGAGCCATCTATTTGGACATAGCGAACCCTTTAGGGTTCTAACTACGGTCAGTAACAGGGATTATCTGTTCGAGATGACAGACTATTGCTGATGTTCGAACGTCGAATGACCCGTAGTGTCAATGTAGGGGGAGTGCAAGTGGGCGCGGGAGCGCCCATCAGTGTTCAATCGATGACGACAACGAAGACTGCAGATGTCGACGCCACGCTTGAACAGATTTACTCTTTGGCGGGGGCCGGTGCCGAAATAGTCCGGTGTACCTGTAATGACCTTGAGGCTGCGGAAGGGCTGGCTCGAATAGTTCCCCGGTCCCCGGTCCCACTTGTGGCAGATATCCACTTTCAATATCGATTAGCTCTGGCTGCACTCGACGCCGGCGTGGCCTGTCTTCGTCTCAACCCTGGCAACATACGCAAGGCCGAACACATCAGGGTCGTGGCTTCTGAAGCTCGCGATCGTGGGGTTCCTATCCGAATCGGTGTCAATGCCGGATCGCTCGATCCTCAGATTGAAGAAAAATATGGTCTCACCCCGGCTGCCCTAGTTGAATCTGCGAAAAGAGAATTGGGTTATTTCGAAGAAGTCGGATTTCATGAGGTAAAAATTTCGGTCAAAGCGAGTGACGTTCGCCTTATGGTTGACGCATACCGCATGCTGGCTGACGCCGTTTCCTTCCCATTACATCTCGGAGTAACTGAAGCAGGGCCACCGCCGACAGGGATCCTGAAAGCCACTGCGGGCATAGCCACACTGCTGAACGAGGGCATAGGCGACACCATCCGCTACAGCCTGACAGCGGATCCTGTTGAAGAAGCCAGAGCTGGTCGCCAGCTACTCGAAGCCCTCGGTTTACGAGAGAGAAGTTCTCTTGATCTCATCGCGTGTCCCTCATGTGGGAGAGCGGAAGTTGACGTGATTTCGATAGCAGCAAAGGCTCAGGAAGCGCTGGCAAATCTTAATTTACCTATCCAGGTAGCGGTAATGGGTTGTGTTGTGAATGGACCTGGTGAGGCCAAGGGAGCTGATCTTGGAATAGCGGCAGGTCGACAGAGGGGCCACCTTTTCGTTCGAGGTCAAGTGGTGAAGGTTGTCCCTGAGGGAGAAATGGTTGAAGCTCTCGTTGAATGGGGGCAAAAAATTGCTTCTGAAGGGGTTGATGTGGCGCTGGCCTCGGCTGATGAGTCCGCGGCGGCTGAAGCTGAGGCTGACCGACAAGTGTTGTTGGAAGTTCAAGGCGAAGACGTTAATCAAGCTGAAGCGCTGGTGCAGACGATAAGGAAGCGTTAGTAGACGGCAGGTCAGTTCACTTAAGTTGGTTCGAGCACTGCTACTGGTACGATAAACCCACACAGGTCAGCTTTGTTTGCTGGACGTGGGCGTTGCCCACGTCCTTTTTCTTGGTCCTGAAGAATTTTTTGCCCGTAGTTGAAGCCAAATGGAGGTGTGATGAGCATAAATTCTCACCATCCCCTCGACGCAATGTTCTCTTTAATCAAACCCGTTGTAGAGGCTTCAGGCCACCAGTTGTACGACATTCAACAGAATGGCGGGACTCTGGCAGTGCTTGTCGATGGCGATGATGGTATTGGGATTGAAGAACTAGCTCAGTTGAGCCGTTCAGTTTCGAACGTTCTAGATGAACACGATCCGATACCAGGCCGTTACACACTCGAAGTCTCAACGCCGGGTGTGGAACGACGACTGCGGAACGAAAGTCACTTCAGCGGGGCGATAGGTGAGGTCGTCAATGTTCGCACCACGCCGGAACCGGACGGACGCCGACGTGTGGTGGGTACTTTGCTTTCGGTCGAAGGCGACAGATTAACCATTGACGACGCGGACACAGGCGTCACCGAAGTTCATTTAACTCAAATCGAAAAAGCTCGGACTGTTTTTGAATGGGGCCCCGCTCCAAAACCCGGAAGTTCAGCTGGGTCTAATGGTTCGAAACACGATCACAAAGGAGGAAGTCAAAAATGACTACCCCGGACATGATGGAAGCTCTTCAAGCTTTGGCAGCTGAAAAAGGAATGACAACCGAGTTGTTGCTTGAAGCGGTGGCTAACGGCCTTGAGTCTGCTTACAAAAGAATGCCGGAAGCCGCCGACGACGCATATGTAGTGATCGACGAAATGTTCAATATTTCAGTGATTGCACAAGAAATCGACGAAGAAGGCAACGTTGTTCAAGAGTGGGATGACACACCTGAAAACTTCGGTCGAATCGCTGCTCAGACAGCCCGTCAAGTACTTACTCAGCGAATTCGAGAAGTCGAACGCGACATGAAGTATGACGAATATGCCGGCCGCGAGGGTGACATAGTGACAGGCATCATTCAGCAAACGGACTCGCGCTACACCCTTCTTGATTTAGGTCGGGTGGAAGCTCTTCTGCCGCAGTCGGAACAAGTGCCTTATGAAAGACCTGAACCGAACAGTCGGCTTAAGGCATACATCGTTGAAGTTCGTAAAACAGCCAAAGGTCCTCAGATTGTGGTGTCTCGCACCCACCCCGGATTGATTCGCGAGCTTTTCAAGCTAGAAGTTCCTGAAATCAGTGATGGGATAGTCGAAATGAAAGCCTGCGCGAGAGAACCAGGCCATCGAACCAAAATTGCTGTCTGGTCGAATGACACCAACATTGACCCAGTAGGAGCGTGCGTTGGGGCGCGAGGAGCTCGCGTGCGCCAGGTCGTAAACGAATTGCGCGGCGAGAAAATTGACATTGTTCCCTTTTCTGAAGACCAACATGACTTTGTTGCTAAGGCGCTTTCACCTGCAAAAGTGCGTGAGGTTCGGTTCCACGAAGTCGAAGGTGTAGCTGAAGTCGTGGTTCCTGACCATCAGCTTTCACTTGCTATCGGTCGAGAGGGTCAAAATGCAAGACTGGCTGCGCGTTTAACGGGCTGGCGGATTGACATTAAGAGTGAAACTCAAATTCTTGACGAAGAAACGGCCTATGCCGAAGGCGATTGGGCAGAAGGTGAGTGGGTTACAGACCCCGAAACTGGGGAACAGACATGGGTCCCAGCGGATGGCAGTGAAGCGATGTCAGCAGACGACTGGGCGACGGCCGCAGAAGAAGCTGACCAAGCCGCGGCGGCCGGCGTGCTGTTGGAAGACAGTTCAGAAGCCGTCACCCAGGAACCGGATGAAGGAGATGCAGTTCCCAGCGAAGAAACTGACGATGGCGAACCCTCAGAAGAAGAAGATAATCAAGAAGAGATGGAAATCGAGGAAGAAGAGCTAACTAACTGACCAACTGTGGGTGCTATACCCGGTAGCGTTGCTCAACAGTCAATGGCACTGTTATTTACCGGAAACCCGTCGATGTCTGAGAAGATAGAAGACGTTACGAACCATCCGCCGCTCACAGATCCCAACTAAAAGTAAGGAACGCGTTTGCCCAAGAACCCCCGGGTGCATGAACTCGCAAAAGAGTTA
>DJZU01000078.1:0-4973 GCA_002448715.1 Candidatus Neomicrothrix sp. UBA6944
CTTGGTCTTGGGCATTTCGGCGATAGTTACGTACCTCTTCACCTTCGTCGTCACAGCAGTAGCTCCTAGGCTCGGAGCTGTAGTTGCACCCAAGTCTCGAAGTGTCCATGAACGACCCACCACAACCGGTGGGGGGACAGCTATGTTTGTTGGCTTTTTAGTGGCACTAGTCGTAGCCAGCCGTTTACCGGGCTTTACCAAAGTTTTTGCGGGTTCATCTGAAGCATTAGCCGTGGTTGTCGCGGCAACCGTTATGTTTGCCATTGGACTCATCGATGACTTGCGTGAACTTTCGGCCCCGGCGAAAGTAGCTGGCCAAGTTCTATCTGGCAGCCTTCTCGCGGTGCTTGGAGTCACCCTTTTCTACTTCAGAGTGCCTTTTGGCCAACTCGTGGTGTTATCAGCGGACTGGGCCACCCTCATAACAGTTTTGTTGGTCGTCGTAGTCGCAAACTCGGTCAATTTGATCGATGGATTAGACGGACTCGCGGCTGGAACAATTGCCATAGCCGCAGGGGCCTTCTACCTCTACAGCGGCGCACTTCAGAATGCAGGGGTTATTAGCGACGCAAACCTAGGTCCGCTCTTAGCCCTTGTGACCTTGGGCGTGTGTTTAGGTTTCTTGCCGCACAATTTCCACCCGGCCCGAATCTTCATGGGTGATGGAGGAGCACTCCTTCTGGGTCTTTTGATGGCATCAGCGACCATGACTGTCGGCGGAAGGGTCGTAGATCAATTCAGTGGGCAGGTCTATTTTTTCTTCGCTCCGATAGCTATTCCCTTCCTTATTCTCGGAGTCCCACTTGTGGACGTTGCTTTGGCCGTAGTGAGACGCGCATACCGACGTGAAGGAATTGCGACTGCCGATAAAGATCATCTCCATCATCGACTGCTAAGAATGGGGCATGGTCACCGAAGGACGGTCCTGCTCCTATGGGCATGGACCGGGCTTTTGTCCGGGGTGGCGTTGGTACCGACTCTCACAGGTAGTGGCGATGCAGTGTTGCCCTTCGCTTTGGCTGGCGTAACGGTGTTGCTGTTCTTTTTGCTGCGACCAAGCACTCGCTTCGCATCTGACAGCGAAGCAAAAATTTCGAACGCGTAAGAGCATAGAAATTCATCAGTTTTGAGCGCAGGGCCGCTTGCAACCCAGACCACACCCCAATAGGGTGTGGCCGCTTCCTGAAGCACTTTCAATTCGCCACGAATCGGGAGACAGCCCGTCGCATGCGATCATCTGCGTTTTACAAAAACAAACTGTTTTTCGGCACAGACGACGCCTTCTCGCGTTCGGTTGAAATAGTGGTCACTCCCGCGATTTTCGCGTCCCTTGGTTGGGTGCTTGACCGGTGGCTGGGAACGAGCCCTTGGATTGCAGTGTCGTTCGGAGCTCTAGCTTTCATAGGAAAAATCGCAGCAGAGTGGTACAGGTACGTCGGCAGAATGTCTGGACTCGAGGAAGAAATGACCGCTGACCGCCCCACCAACCAGCGTGGTCTCGACCGCGTTCAAGAGATAGATGATCGGCTACCCACCGGGGTCACCCTCGAGGAACGCAGCGACAGGTGAGCGACATTATGGACCTAGAGAGCGGACGTTCCGTTAACCCGCAGCAGAATGACGAACCCGAAAAGGGCATAGTCGCTGACATGCTTCGTCGAGGATTGAAAATTGTCCCTGTCTGGCTGTTGATCTCGCTACTGATCTGGGGCGTCGACGGAGCGTTATCCGCTGCATATGGCGTTGCTCTAATTTTCGCAAATTTTCTTGCGGCAGCACTGTTCTTAACTTGGGCGGCTCGAATTTCGACCTCCGCCCTGATGTTCGCAGCCCTATTCGGATTTCTCGTTCGATTAGGAGCTCTCACGGTCGCTGTAATCGCCGTAAGTAAAATCAGCTTTTTTGCACCCGTTCCCCTTGGGATAACGATTATCGTTTCCCATCTCGGACTGCTGGTGTGGGAGACGCGCTATGTTTCACTGTCACTCGCTTATCCGGGTTTAGGACCTGACAACATGGCGCCGAAGAAATTCAAGGAGACCAAGTGAATTCACTGCTTGCCGCCGGAGACGGTGGTGGACTGCACTTCCCGGCAATTGAGAGCCTTCTTGAATGGCCTGGTTTTCTTTTTGAGGGCAATACTTTTCTTGAACTGAACAAAGTAGGCGTGATCTACCTATGGGCGATGGTCGCCCCTCTAGTCATATTTGCGCTGGCTATTCGAAAGAGCGCTTTGGTCCCGCGTGGAGTTCAGACTGTCGCAGAATCTTCCGTTGACTTTGTGCGCGAGAACATCGTGATGCAAACGATGGGCCCCGATGGCATGAAGTTCATGCCGTTCCTCCTATCTCTTTTCTTTTTCATCTTCTTTGCCAACATCACCGAAGTAATCCCGTTTATTCAATTCCCAGCCAACTCGCGGATGGCGGCGCCCGCGTTCCTAGCAATTCTTGTTTGGGTTGTCTTCAATGCGGTGGGCATTAAGAGTCAAGGTTTCTTTAGTTACTTTAAGAACACAATTATCCCACCCGGGGTTCCGGGTGCTCTGCTTCCGTTGGTTGCAGTTATTGAATTCGTTTCAACATTCTTGGTGCGCCCCTTCTCGCTAGCAGTCCGGCTCTTTGCCAATATGCTCGCAGGTCACCTTTTGTTGGTTACGTTCGCAGTACTCTGCGAAAATTTGTGGGCTAAGAACATTTTGGTTTCGATCATATGGGCCCCATTTATTGTGTTGATCGGTCTGACAGGCTTCGAGATTCTCGTTGCCTTCTTGCAGGCCTTTATTTTCACAATTTTGACTGCCGTGTACATCGGTGGCGCACTACATCCCGAGCACTAAACAAACAAGACACAGGAGAGACGAGTGATTGACTTGCTCGCACAAGCTGACAACGCACTAGACGGCCTCAAGGCGGTCGGTGCCGGTCTGGGTTATGGCCTCGCGGCCATTGGCCCCGGCGTAGGCATCGGACTGGTAGTCGGTAACGCGATTACTGCCATGGCTCGACAGCCCGAATCCGCGGGCATGGTGCGGACCACCATGTTCCTTGGCATCGCCTTTACCGAGGCACTAGCCCTAATTGGTTTCGTGGTCTTTATCCTTCTCAATTTCGCCTAGGGAGAGACAATGAACTCAATTGGACTCCTAGCGGCGGGTGACGCAGGAGGGGGGGCTTCGAACCCAATCCTTCCTGTGTGGAATGAAATTATTTGGGGAGGCGCTGCCTTCGCGATTCTTTTCATTGCCATGGCGAAGTTCGCATACCCCGCTATCAAAAAGGCCATGGAAGCCCGATCTGAAAAGATTCAGGGTGACCTAGATGCCGCTGATACGGCGCGCGCCGAAGCGGAAGGTTTGCGTGCCGAATACGACTCAAAGATTGCAGAAGCTCAAGCTGAAGCGTCAAGAATTCTTGAAGCAGCAAGGGCCGAAGCCGAGCAGGTTCGCCAAGACCGTCTCGCAGCAATTGAGCCTGAAATTGAGGAGAAGCGAGCGCAAGCTGACGCTGATATCGAAGCCGCAAAGGCGCGGGCGCTGGCTGACCTTCGAACACAAGTGACATCGCTTGCTGTAGGGGCTGCTGAACAGGTAGTGAAATCTAGCTTGGACGAAGCCGCCTACGCGCGGCTTGTAGATGACTACATCGAGTCTGTTGGAAACTGACATCCCAGTGAAATTTGCCTCGCGAGCGTTTTTAAACGAGGCCTTAGAAGAACGGCAGCTGAGTTGCCGTAACCGTTTACGAAAAGAACGAGGAAAGCGATGACCGAGAAAGTGGAGGAGTACGCCGCCGGATTAGCCAAATTGGCTGAGGCCGAAGGTGAACTCAACCGCGTCGCGGATGAGCTGTACCAGTTAGGTCGGACCGTTGAATCTTCCGACCAGTTACGTTCGACGCTTAGTGACAGAGGAGTACCCGCATCGCGTCGGATTGGAATTCTAGAAGACCTTCTCGGGGCTACCGCTTCGCCCGTAACTATCAACCTTGTCAGCATGTTGGTAGGAGCAGGACGGGGTGGCCACATTGGGCCGATTGCCGATGAACTGATCCGTCAAGCTGCGGAATCAAGGGGTCAAGCGGTCGCTGAAGTTCGGTCCGCCGTGACCCTTAGCGATGATCAGCGTGACCGTATGAAATCTGCGCTATCAAGCGCAACTGGAATGAATATCGACATCGTCGTAGTTGTCGATCCTGAGATCCTCGGAGGAGTTGTTGCTCAAGTAGGCGACACAGTCTTTGACGGATCAGTACGTACCCGTCTCGAAAAAATGAAAGAGCGCTTGTCATGACTGACCTCAGCTTCGATGCAGCCGATATAACGGCGGCAATCCAAAAGAATCTGGAAGGTTTTGATCCGTCGGTTGAATCAGGAACAGTGGGCCGCATCCTCGAAGTAGGGGATGGTATTGCCAGAGTGTCCGGGCTCCCGAATGCTTCCGTAAATGAAATTCTCGAGTTTGAGAGCGGCGATGTGGGCCTTGCCCTCAACCTTGATGAAGACTCAATCGGTGCTGTGGTATTGGGCAACGTTGAAAACATTGAAGAGGGCCAAAACGTTAAATCCACAGGCAGGATCCTCTCGGTGCCGGTTGGTGATGGAGTGCTGGGAAGGGTGGTTAACGCCCTCGGCGAACCGATTGATGGCAAAGGCCCACTAGTGGGATCTGAGCCGCGCCGCATGGAAATCCAGGCACCGGGAATCATGGGCCGACAACCAGTGCATGAGCCATTGCAGACTGGCATCAAGGCGATTGACGCCATGACGCCTGTGGGTCGTGGTCAGCGAGAACTCATTATCGGTGACCGGAAGACAGGGAAGACTTCAGTCGCTATTGACACGATCCTGAATCAAGCAGGACTGGGCGTTAAATGCATCTATGTCGCCGTCGGACAAAAAGGATCAACGGTCGCCCAGGTTGTTAGCACTTTGGAAGAACGGGGCGCCATGGATTACACCGTCGTGGTGTGCGC
>DJZU01000078.1:5317-5833 GCA_002448715.1 Candidatus Neomicrothrix sp. UBA6944
CCCGCTGCTGACGCCGCTCCCTTCAAATACCTAGCCCCCTACGCAGGGTGTGCGATGGGTCAACACTGGATGGAAAATGGCGAGCACGCTCTAATCGTCTATGACGACCTCTCCAAACAAGCCGAAGCCTATAGACAGTTGTCATTGTTGCTTCGGCGCCCACCAGGCCGCGAGGCGTATCCGGGCGACGTTTTCTATCTGCATAGTCGTTTGTTGGAACGCGCTGCAAAATTATCGGATGAACAAGGAGCTGGTTCTTTGACCGCCCTGCCGGTGATTGAAACCAAAGCGGGCGATGTCTCGGCATACATCCCAACCAATGTGATTTCGATTACCGATGGCCAGATATATCTTCAAGATGACCTTTTCAAATCAGGTGTCCGTCCAGCCGTAGACGTTGGGGTGTCGGTGTCACGAGTCGGAGGCGATGCACAGACCAAGGCCATGAAGAGCGTTGCCGGGACCCTGAAGATTGACTTAGCTCAATTCCGCGACCTTGAAGCTTTTGCCACCTTT
>DJZU01000040.1 GCA_002448715.1 Candidatus Neomicrothrix sp. UBA6944
AAGGGTGACGAAGCTCAGAATGTGCGGGTCGTCTAGAACCATCTCGCTCAATTGACTTAATATCGCAAACGCACTGAGTGTCGGTTGCCCTTACAGGTGGTTTTTGTCACGCCTGGAGTTAACTCTGTTTTCGATGCACGTTGACTGGGTCGTGTTTTAACGCGGAAAGACCCCCCGAAGGGGGCCCATCCCAGAAGCTTCCGGATCAGCTGATTCACCTGTTGTCAGTACAAGACTTCTCTGGTCCGCTGCGCCGGATTCTTGCGAATCGACACCACATCCACTTTCGTTTCAGCGTTCCTGGATCCAGTTCTGCTTTGAGTTGATAATGATGATGGACCGAAGTCCTGATCAACTGACCGGTCCTCTTTCTACCACGCTCTGCAAGGGGCCATGACCACTTTGCAAAAGTGACCATTTTGAGCGGCTAGTCAGCGATGGCGTTATACATGATCATCTGTTCGGCCATCCGTAGCTCTGGGTGCGCAGCTGCCAGGTCTTTTTATAATTGGACATACCATTCGCTTACGGAAAGCTGGTCCCAGAAACGTCCGCACTCCTCCATAGAGTCAAAGTCCGTCACGTAAAGTGCGACTTCAAGCCCGCCTGATCCAGTAACTGGCCGCATCAAACGCGGGTTTTTCGCACCCCACGCTTCATGCTGAGGTTTCGCTGCCTTAGAGCCCTCCTCAACGGCATGTATAGCTTGTGGGGTTCCTTCCCAACGGGTTGCGACAGTAATCACATCAGTTCCTTTACGTGGATTGCGAACCAGTCAAATACCGTCTCGCTGTAAGGTCAGAACAATGACAGTGACCTCGCGAAGCGCAGGTTGCATCTCTGTTGAAATAGCCTGCCGGAATCAACGGCTACCATCGCTGCCATGAAGTTCGACCGACGGTTCGCAGGGGGTGCGCAGAAGTACATGCGGATCACTCCGAATGGAACCAAACACGAATGTGTGGTTTGGCTTGATCATCAACTCGGCTGCCCTCACCGTCACTTAGGGGACCCTGAGGTGGACGACTGCGGTTGCGGTTCTCTCGCCGAGTTAAGACAGCGAGACGCTCAAAGAACTCAGACCTTCAGTGATTTCCGTCGTCAACTAGGTCGATTTCTCCGTCGTTAGGAAGCCTTTCGAGGTGTAGTTCTCGAGCTTCTGCATCTTTGTAGATGGAGTGTCGGCGTTCCTTGGCTAGATAATGGTCTATGTCCTCTTGAGTTCTGAGGTTTGCCTCAACCGCTTCGTTCCAATGGACCACTTCGTCGATCGGTCTCCTCCATCGACTCTCTGCTTTGCGTCGAGGCCAACCGATTGGAACAATTCCGTATGGAGTATGGCTAGAAGGAAAACCTAAAAGTTTCTGCAAAGCAAGCGCTGTTTGAGGTTCTCCGCCTCCCGAAAGCCAGGCGCTAGTCAACCCCACGGCGGTAGTAGCTAGCTGCAAATTCTGGATGGCTGCTCCGACTGATACGAGCAAGATATTTGAACGGTTTTCCATGTATTCAATTCGATCAAGATCGTCTTCCAAAGCCACCGGGTACGTGTCAGCCCAGCGAGGGTCAACAAATACCGCCAATATCGCAACAGAGTCATGGACCCAGTGTTTTTTGTGGACGTGAGGGAACCCCTTGCAGTGCTCATTGAGACGGTCCGCTTGACTCGCCATGACCGAAGCAACTTCCCGGACTCTTTCCGGGTCTTCGATTATGCATATTTCCCACGGTTGAGAATTAGCGCCCGAGGGCGCCCACCGTCCCGCATCAGCGATTTGCTCAAGCGTCTCTCGAGGTACTCGGTCGCCCGGGTCGAAACTTCTAACGCTTCGTCGATCCCGGATCACTTCTAAAAGCTGGGCCAATTTCTTGGCGTTGAGCTTTTGCTTCGTCTTTGGCCGCATGCCGGCAGCTTAGTTACTCCACCAATGCGCGGATTCAAAACGAAATCGCTATAACTAGTATTAGAGGATGGTCAAGCCGGCGGAGAACAAAATCAGCGAGAGTGATCTGCGAGACGCAGTGGCTTCTTGGCTTGTCGATCCATCGGGTGGCGGTTGTGTCTTCGTTCCGGCAATTCCAAGCGCATTGAGGGACCCCCGCCCAGACGCCGTGGGGCTTCGACATACGGGCGGACAGCTTGCTGGAGATTTTGAGGTGATAGCAGTCGAGGTTCGGTCGTCAACTAAGAAATTTATTTCTGTGTCGGGACACGTAAGTTCTCACTCGATTCATGCGGATCGAATTTATCTTGCTTGTTACCTACCTGAGTCGGAGTTCACGGAGGACCAACTCGATGTCGCGCAGCATCTCGGAATCGGGCTCATTCGGATAGACCACAAGTTGTTGTGTCATCGTTCGGTGCTCGCTCCCGCGAATCAGACTATTGCTGCTACCCGAACTGAATTGTTGTATCAACTAGGTCTGGTGGCTTGCCAGATGTGTGGGGTGGCCTACTCGCTATCCGCGACCGACAGTGACGCTGTGTTCTGGAATGAAATTTGGGCCGACCGGATCGGACGCCTCCGCAACGAAAGTGTGTATGACCGCCGCTATCTGTGTCCCGATTGTGTGCGCAACGTCCGCGATCTCTCATCCAAGAAGCAACAAGACAATAAAGATTCTCGCTCCGAGAGATAAATTCAAATGAGCAGCGAGTAACGGCGTTTACCCCGCTGTGGCAACATCTGTGAGCGGTTCCGAGTCCGCGAAGAAGCGAATGCCTTCATAGTCCTTGTCGGCGACATCGTTGATGGTTCCAACGTATTTGGGAGTTCCGCCGTTGTAGACCATGTAGCGAATCTTTCCAGCCTCGTGGCCGTCCACGTTGCTGTTGTATCCGGTGAACCAGGACTGGGCCTTTCTCATCAGCATGACCGAATACATCTTGATTACATGATCCGTCCAACGCTGTTCCGCCTCGGCTGTGGCCTCGGCGTATTGGAGATCATGCTTACGCATGTATTCAAGTAGGTCGGTGCACCAGTTCACGCCATTTTCAATGCCTCTTGGATAGTTAGTTGACGCAGATCCGCTTTGAGGACCTGATGGCATGAACAAGTTAGGAAAGCCGGACACCATCATTCCCAAAAAGGTGGTCGGGTTATCGAACCATTTTTCCCTCAAGGTGAGACCATCGCGGCCGCGTATATCTATGTGATCGAAAGAGCCGGTGATTGCATCGAAACCAGTCGCGTACACGATGATGTCAAAGTCGAATTCTTGTTCAGTTGTGCGAATACCTGTTTCGGTGACCCGTTCGAGCGGAGTGTCGCTTATATCCACGAGATGAACATTGTCGCGATTGAACGCTTCTAGGTATCCGGTTTCCATGGGCACTCTCTGAACGCCAAACCCATGATCTTTCGGAATAAGTTTCTCTGCGACTATCGGATCGTCGACCCGGCCTCGAATCCGTTCGGCTATATATTTAGAAAGCTCCGCGTTGGCTTGTTCATCTGTAAAGATCTCCCGGAAATTTCTTAGCCAAATACTGAACCCAGGTTCGTCGTAGAGTTGATCCCATAGCGCGTATCGTTCCGCCTCGCTGACTTCGTAGAAGCCTCGACGGTCAGGTTCGTGCTCAAATCCTCCGGGGGTTCGAGCACAAGTTTCGAAAATTTCGTCGTAACGGGCCCTAATCTGATCCATCTCTTTTTCGGAAATCTCGCTGTTGTTAAGCGGAGCTACCCAGTTGGGTCGGCGTTGGAATACCGTGAGCTCTCCTACTTTGTCTGCTATTTCCCCAATGACCTGAATCGCTGTTGCCCCAGTGCCGATGATTCCTACTTTCTGGTCGCTGAGATCAACGTGTTCATGAGGCCAGTTATAGGTATGCCAGGATCGTCCTTGGAACTCCTCCACTCCTTCGACGCGAGGCATTGTTGGTTGGGACAACAGTCCTAGGGCGAGGACAACTATGCGGCAAGTGAGTTCCCGACCGTCGGAAACCTTGATATTCCAAAGTTCGTTGGTTTCGTCAAAAACTGCGGCTTGGACCCTGCAGTTAAATTGCATGTGTTCACGTAAGTTGAACTTGTCAGCCACGAAGTTCAAATATTTGAGGTTCTCGGGCTGGCCCGAAAACATTTCTTTCCAGTGCCATTCATCAAGTACTTCTCGCGAGAACGAGTACCCGTAGGTGTAGCTCTCGGAATCAAAGCGTGCCCCTGGGTAGCGGTTGTTGTACCACGTGCCACCTAGATCGGGGTCTGCCTCAAGAACCGTCGCCTTTACTCCCATGTCAATGAGCCGCTTGATTTGGTAGATACCCGCTACGCCTGCACCAACGATGATGACCTCGTAGTCCAAGTTCGCGTCGCTACTCATTTCTTCATGTCCTTCCGTCAGCGTTTTCTGGTTACCGCTCATGATACGACTATTGTTGCTGCCCACGCCGAATCGTCGACACGATACGACTCCGGAGAAGGGTCTATTTTTCGATTAAGAAGCGCGTGCCAAACAGCTCGAAATCCTGCTCCTGAACTTTCTCACCAGCGCCCAGAACAAGAGCACAAATACCCTCACCTTTTGACTGAAGGAATCCGTCAATCTCTGACGCCATTTGCTGGGTTGTGTCGACGGGGGAAACGAGCTCGATGACGCCCCCTTGAGGCGGTCGAATCAAGCGCCTGAGAACTCCTAGCTTTCCATCAACCTCTGGGGCATCAGCTACAAGGCCAAGACGCTCCCCGTACACCTCGCCTGCAATACTCGCGTCTCGGGTCGCGACCATAACCTTTTGTATGCCCGAAAAATGAGGAACTGCGCTCGGCGGGTTATTGGGTTGAGCGACCGAACCGTCAGGATAAATTCGAATAAGTACGCCGTGCGTAGAGCTGGGGTGGATGTCCCGCCCGCCCGCACCTCTCATCAGCGGAAGCACCTTGATGCCCTTTTGTAACAAGATCTCAGCTTCGGCATTGGGGTCAGGAGCTTCAAGCATCATCGCGTAAACCCCCTCACCTCGCCGGTCCAGAAACTTTTGTAAGGCTTGACTTAATGGTTCGTCGGGGTTCGAGGGCGCCATCAGTTCAATGTTGCTTCCACCAGGTGGTTGGCACATCGCTACGTGAGCCCCTAGGGAAGGAACTGTTTCAGACGAGAAATCATCGACAAACATTCCCATTTGGTCTTGGAAGACTGTTATCGCGGCATCAAAGTCTTTAACTGCGATCGCAATTCGTGGCATAGCTGTGATCATGAGCGTTCCTGTCTAGTTAGGCAGAGCCTAAACCTTGGAGGGCAGTGGCAGTCGCTCTAACACCGTTAGAAAGGTATGCGGAATTCGAACTGATGAAAGCTTTGAGTTAGTTGAGGTGTTGTTCAATAGCGGTTATCAACGCTTTACCATTCTTAAGGTTCCATTGGATTTGGCCATGTTTTGTTTCCGCCGTGACTAAGTCTGATACGCCTTCTCTTCTGATGTCGACACCGATTAGAGCTGCGAAGGGAAGCTTGCCTTCCCACATTTCTGCTTTTGAGGTGCGGAAGATCGCCTGATCCGTAATCTCTATCGTTACGAGCCGCTTCGTCCCCGCGGAGTCAGTTTCTGTGACTCGCTGAAATCTGAGCACCGTCCAAGTGTGGCAGAGTGGCCAACTCCTGGCCTTTCAATATGGTCAATGAATTTGGCAACTCATTTGCGCAAGTCAGGAGAACCTGCTGAGATAGTGCCGTTATCAAGAGCGGTGCACTTTGGTGCACCCAGCAACCTGGGGTGGACACCCAAGGTGCTTTCCTACCGTGTAGGGATATGGCTGAGGTCTG
>DJZU01000062.1:0-6471 GCA_002448715.1 Candidatus Neomicrothrix sp. UBA6944
CCTTTGGTCATCGCCGGTGTGATCAAAGGGACTCTTAGCCGGATACGGTTGTTCGATCTGGGGTCGCTACCAGCTTGCAACTCGACAATTCGC
The DNA here is from genome assembly GCA_002448715.1 of Candidatus Neomicrothrix sp. UBA6944. Lineage (GTDB taxonomy): Bacteria > Actinomycetota > Acidimicrobiia > Acidimicrobiales > Poriferisodalaceae > UBA6944. The sequence continues at coordinate 94 of DJZU01000062.1, forward strand.
AAAGTGACTGCGCTCGGAGAAGACTCATTGAAACGCTGAAGGACGCGGGTTCGATTCCCGCCACCTCCACAAGCTCCCAATATTCAGTCGCGCGTCGCTTTAGTCGATCCTGACACCTTGATATCCATCCTGCGCCTCCTGCCGGAGCCGGTCCGCATACTTGGGTCCACCTCCGTTATAGATGTTGTAGCGAGTATTGCCGTATTCGTGGCCATCTAAGTTTGAGTTGTATCCCGTGATCCAACTCTGCGCAGTCTTCAACAAGAACGGTTCATACATTTTGACGACGTGATCAAACCAACCTTGTTCGGCACTTGGCGTTGCTTCGAACCGAGTGTGCCCAGCGCTCCACATATGTTCCAAAAGCTCAGTGGCCCAGTTCACAGCAAGTTCAGCGCCTCGAGGAAAGTTCGTAGCTGCAGTCTGAGGACCTGAAATCATGAGCAAATTAGGGAAACCCTCGACGAGGAGCCCAAGGTAGGTAACTGGTCCATCCGCCCATTTATCCCTCAAAGATTCGTCGTTAACTCCGCGAATGTCGATCCTGTCGAACGCACCCGTAAATGCGTCAAAGCCGGTGGCATAGACGATGATGTCGAACTCGTAGTGTTGATCACTAGTTTGAATCCCAGACTCTGTGATTCGCTCGATAGGGGTTTCCCCAGAGTCAACAAAAGCAACGTTGTCACGGTTGTAGGTCTCGAAATATTCGGTTTCGAGCGGGACGCGTTGAATTCCAAACCCGTGATCTTGTGGAATGAGCTTCTCAGCCAGCTCGGGATCATCCACTCGTTGTCGAATCCGCTCAGCGATATATTCGGAAAATTCGGAGTTGGCGTCTTCGTCCATGAAAATTTCAACGAAGTTCTGTAGCCAGATACCAAAGCCAGGGCCATCGTAAAGTCGGTCCCACAGTTCGCGTCGCTCTTCTTCTGAAACACTGTAAAACCCTCGTCGGTCTGGCTCATGTTCGAATCCACCCGGCGTCCGAGCACAGGTCGCAAAAATTTCGTCGTAACGGGCCCGAATATCTGCCATTTCTTCTTCAGGAATTTCTCTGTTATTTAAAGGCGCAGCCCAATTTGGTCGCCGTTGAAACACAGTCAGGTGTGCCGCTTCCTTAGCTACTTCGGGTATGAGCTGTATCGCTGTTGCTCCTGTGCCAATCACGGCAACTCGCTGACCAGTCAGGTTGATCGGCTCATGGGGCCAGTCAAAGGTATGAAAAGCTTGCCCCTTATAGTCATCAACACCATCGATGCGGGGAAGAGTAGGCACCGATAAAAGTCCTATTGCGGTGAGGACAAAGTGCGTCGTTAGTCTCCGGCCGTCTTTGAGAAACAGAGTCCAGGTGTTGTCGTTTTCGTCGAACACCATCTTTTCGACGTAGCAATTGAATTGCATGTGCTCTCGCAGACCGAACTTTTCCGCTACAAAATTCAGATATTTCAAAGTCTCGGGCTGTGGCGAGAACATTTCGGTCCAGTGCCATTCATCCAAAATCTCTTGATCCCAGGAGTAGCCATAAGTGAAGCTCTCAGAGTCAAATCTCGCACCTGGATATCGATTGCGGTACCAAGTGCCGCCTAGGTCAGCCTCTCCTTCCAGGACAGTGGTCTTAACTCCTAGGTCAATGAGTCGTTTGATCTGATAGATACCTCCGACCCCCGCTCCGATCACTACTACCTCGTAATCTGGTCCCTCAAAATAGAGTTCCGAGGTGTCTTCGGACTGTTCAGCAACGACCTGACTATTCATCGATAATTCTCCTGGTACTTCCCTGGCGTCAACCAGCAACCGATGAGTGAATGGTAGCGACCTAGTTGCAGTCGGCGCCGATTCCGAACAGTCAGGACGTTGCGGCCATACCAAGCATCAAGTCATGGCCGCACTTCGTAGTAGCTATTCATTGCATGCGCGATGTCGAGCTGGCGGAATCTTGTGAAACCAGCCCTTTCGGTCAGTTCCTGCATCGCCGGCGCTGGCAGGCCGAATACACCGTGTCCGGCGCCCTCTGGTTCACTCATCGCGGATTGGAGACATCCTGCGACCGAAGCTGCGTACCCAAAAACGGCGAGAGGCATCTCTATGTTCTCTTCGAGAGTTCCTTTGCTCGTGGGGTCAACTATGAGCCAGCGTCCATCTGGAGTCATCGAGTTGTAAATCGCTGTAGCCAATTCGTCGGGCGATGTCATGTCGTGCACACAGTCGAATGTCGTAACAAACTGAAAACTGCCATCTTCTGGAAGTTTGTTTTGACGGACGTCGTGGAATGTGGCGTTTGTTACCCCTGCTTGTATGGCGTTCTCTCTGCAACGATCTAGAGCTAGGGGGGCTATCTCCCAGCCATAAAATTCTGATTCTGGGAATGCCGCAGCCATTGTCACTACAGCAACTCCGCTTCCACAACCCACGTCTGCTACCCGAGACCCGGCGTTGAGTGAGTCGATCAAGCCATCGAGTTCCGGCAAAACCGTTTGGACGAGAACTTGCTCGTACCAAGGGCGCAGTAGACGCTCCATCCATTGAACTCTGCCCGAAGTCCCACCTCTCTCTACGTCGGACCATGAGATACCGATACCCGTTTTAAATGACCGGGGGATCTCGGAAAGTAATGCTGTTCGCTGAGGAAAATTATCGAACCAGCGTGCCATCGATCGAAGGTCGCCTTCGTCCGCGAGCAGCAACCCTGCTTCGGGAGATAAATGAAATAGCCCATCTCCTTGGTATTCGATTAGGCCCGCCGCTGCTTGGAGAGATAGCCACTCACGAACAAAGCGCTCGTGAAGACCGGCTCGCGTAGCTACCTGCTCGCTAGTGAGGGGTCCCTGTTCGTGCATGGCACGGTAAAGACCCATCTCATCTCCGAGATAAACCATGCCCGAGACAAGCGCTCCCTCGTAGATGCCCATGATCCGCTTGCTGAGTGCTCCAACCTTTGCCTCATCCATAACAAACTCCAGTATTTCGATTAGGCCCGCAGTCCTTTTACGCGTCCCATATGTTCATAGCTCAGGCCCAAAGGTGAGGCCAAATTCAAGTTGTTGCAAAGAAGGCATCAACCCGTTAGGTCGTGAGCGGAAAGTCACCTTGCCTGGGCCACCAAACGCCGTTGGCGCATTTTCGGTGGCGTTGGTGGTTCTATTATGTGTTGATGACCAGCCATATTTCGATTCAAGCCTCAAATGATCGCGTGCGTGTCCGAATCGGAGACAGCGTGGTAGCAGATTCACGCGAAACTCAACTTCTGACGGAAGGGAACCTTCCACCACGCCATTACTTCCCTCGAGAAGATGTAGCAATGAAATTGCTTGTGCCCAGCGAGAGTGTTACTCACTGCCCCCACAAAGGAGATGCACGATATTGGAGTATCAACTTGGACGGAAGCCCTTTAGAAGATGTGGTCTGGAGCTACGAAGAGCCTCTGGATGAAATGTCTCCTATTGCAGGTCTGCTGAGCTTTTACGATGAGCGTGTAACTATCGAAGTGGAGAACTAAGAGCAGCAGAACGGTTGAAGCTGGCTGCTAACAATTGCGACTTTGATCAAAGTTTCTTCCGCCCTCGGATGCCCACCCCGTGACGGTGCCTTCCGCGATCGCGAGGTTGACTCTGCCAGCAATAAACTCTTGGGTGACCATGAGGAGTTCACAGTCGCGTTCGATCACTCTGTGTGGGAGCTCCAGTGAGTCGAGTAGCAGTGTCACGTGTTCTTCAGGAAGTCCAACGATGTTGATAGCTTCCACAATCTGTTCGCAAACATCACCCGATACCTCGTCGTAGCACGCCATATTTTTCGGACCGAGAGATTGCTTCAGTCGAAAAAGTTGAAAGACCTGACCAATATCTGCGCCCGGCCGCGCCGCTGCCAAGTCCCATGCTTCTTCAAGGCGAAGCAATTCGGGTGGCTTCTCGATTGATGTCGAAGTTGTGGTTTGGGGAACTCTGGTAGTTGTAGAACTGGTTCGCGGCGCGCTGTCTTCGAGCTTGGGATCTTGTGTCGCTGCACAAGAACAGGTGGCGAAGACCAGCAGCAGAAGCACTTCTACAACGATCTTCTTCACCCCATGACCCTATCTCTGTAATTCGATCTAAAAGGTTCGACAACAACATCCTCAGGTAGCGAAAAATCGAATAGTCCCAATGTCGTCGCTTTAACGACAGGTAGTCAAAATACTTTCGATAATGGCTGATGCTTCATAGTCGTAAGCCCATACACAGCTAAAAGGTCACCTTGATACATGTGGCAGGCCACCAGGCGGGTTTCCCCTCGTCGGTGGATGACTTCGCTAGTAACACGAAAGGGGCTTTGGGTAATTGCTTCGAAATAATCCAGTCGCATGTTGATGGTGGACTGGAAACCAGGGGTGCCCTCTACGTCGCTTTGCGCTGTGTAGAGAGAGGCAATATCGATATATGCAGCTGTGAAACCCCCAAAAAGCTGCCCCGCGGGGTTGAGCGCGACCTCGGGGAGATCACACATAAGTTCAAGTTGCCCTGGGGACTCACCTATCACTGACCACTCCGAAGCATTGAGCAGGTCGAACGGCGGCAACCCAGGGTTTACTAATCGCCCAGGGGGAACATTTTCTCGCCATTCCAGTAGCTTTTTGATTTTGTCCTCGTTCATCTTTGTCTTCCTAACAGAGTCGCTCCTATTGCTCCGGCAGCCTTACCGTTCTCCACTGGTCTGACCGGAATTCGATTTCGTTGAGTTGATGCGAGTAGCAACTCGTCGAATGAACGACGAATCCTGTCTCCCAAGAGGTCCCATTCTTCTACTAGCCCTCCTCCAATAATGACGAGTTCGGGATCAAGTAAAGCTGCACAATTCGTCAGGCCAAGTGCAACCCAGTGGGCGAAGTCGTCTATCACCGCAAGCGATTGAACGTCACCTCGTCGTGCTTCTTGTGTGATGTCTTCACTAGCGACCTTGTTTAGGTCTCCTTGGACCCTGTCGATGATCTTTTGTAACTGTCCGTTTTGCGCTCTATCGATTGCCAAGTTCCTTAGCCCAGCAGCAGATGCGTAGGCTTCCCAGCACCCTTTCTTGCCGCAGGCGCAAGTCAGACCATGGGGGTTGATGATCATGTGGCCAGGTTCTCCGGCCATTCCGAAAGCACCTCTGTGGACGCGTCCCTCGACTATCAACGCTCCTCCGATACCCGTGCCTAGCGTTACTAGCAATGAGTTGTTTGCCAATGCCGCTGCGCCGTGTGATAGTTCAGCTAGAGCAGCACAGTTGACGTCGTTGTCTATATGAACAGGTATTCCAAGTTTCGATTCCAATATCGGTCGTATATCAAGGCCGTCAACCTCGACAAGATTGGGTGCCCGCCGTAACTGCCCATTGATGTCTACGAGACCTGCAATACCAATCCCTAGATCTAACACTTCGAAACTTTCAGGTGAACATTGAGCAACTCTCTCACTCAACTCGAAGTGCATCGATGACACAGCTTCAATAAGTTCCGCTGCTCCTTGTGGGGTAGGTAGAACGTGCTCTTCGAGCAGATCACCGTTTCCGTTCACCGCTACGCCAAGAGTCTTCGTGCCCCCAATGTCAATTCCGATAAACGCGGGCGGAGAAGCAGGTTGCGTGTGCATCTAAACAGGATCCTAGGGTTAGGCCCACCAACGCAAACCCAACCACGTATCAACCAGGGTTATCAACTTCCCGCGCCCTTCTCTGATCTCATTTCCCTGTCTTTCCGAGACATCAACCTCCCGGTGCTGCAAAGATAACGACTCATTGAAGGAGAGCTTCCATGGAAAACGTGATTTACAAAATCGAAGACCGCATTGCCTATGTGACAATTAATCGACCTGAGGCGTACAACGCCTGCGATCAAGCAACTTACGACCGCCTAGGTGAAGTATGGGAAGATTTTGCTCACAACGATGAGGCATGGGTTGCAATTTTGACTGGGGCAGGGGATAAAGCTTTTTGTGCCGGCAGCGACATTAAACAAAACTTCAGTTCAGCTCCCGAGCCTGCGGACAACTTCGCCGCAGCTGGGCGAGGCGATCTTATGCGCGGGCTTGAAATTTGGAAGCCCGTCATTGCCGCCATTAACGGTCATTGCAACGGAGGGGGCCTGGAGCAAGCGCTGAGTTGCGATATCAGGATCGCTTCCGACAATGCTCAGTTTGGTCTTGGGGAGGTTCTACTGGGTTTGCTCCCCGGCGGCGGCGGAACGCAACGACTTCCCCGCACGATCCCGCTAGGCCACGCCTTGTGGATGCTGTATAGCGGGGAACGAATTGGCGCCGATGAGGCTTACCGGCTTGGTCTCGTCAACAAGGTCGTACCATTTGATGATCTGTTACCCACTGCTAAAGCCATGGCCGAAACACTGTTGAAGGCAGGGCCACTCGC
>DJZU01000062.1:6849-56208 GCA_002448715.1 Candidatus Neomicrothrix sp. UBA6944
GGTCTCCGTTTAGAGCAACACTTGTTCCATCTGCTCGCCAGCACAGAAGACAGTTCGGAAGGCACCCGTGCTTTTGCCGAAAAGCGGGAACCTCAATGGAAGGGTCGGTGAGCGGTTCGTGACGGAGAAGTTGTATCTAGCTGACGCTGATCTTCGAATGTTCGACGCGACTGTTCAGTCAGTCGATGACAACTTGGTTGAGTTAGACAAGACCGCTTTTTATGTCACCGGCGGCGGGCAACCCCACGACACCGGGCAACTTAGGTGGAGCGACGCTGAGGCCTTGGTCGAAGATGTTCGGACAGTTGAGGGTCGAGTGTGGCATCAACTTACGGGTGATATCCCAAACGTAGGGTCTGAGGTAACTGGGATTGTTGACGACGAACGTCGTCATCAACTGATGCGAACTCATACGGCGATGCACATTCTTTGCGGTGTGATGTGGCAACGCTGGCAACGCGTCGTGACCGGCGGAAATATGGATACTTTGTCTGGTCGAATGGACTTCGAGTTAGACGAGTTTCCGGCAGGGTTCGCAGAACAAATCCAAGAATTATGCAACCAAGAAGTAGCAGCGGATCGACCCGTAGCTGTTTCCTTTCTGCATCGTTCCGAAGCGGTTCTCGACCGAGACTTAATTCGCACAAAGGTCAACCTCATACCTGAGGCAGTCGAAGAAATCCGGGTAGTGGACATCGTGGGACTCGACAAACAAGCCGATGGCGGCACCCATGTGGCTTCCACAGGCGAGGTCGGGCGCATTGAGATAACGAAAACAGAGTCAAAGGGACGCGGTTTCAAACGTGTCAGATTCGTCCTCCACGACGACTAGAAGCCTCTTAGGTCCTCCATTGGGATGGATCTAAGTCGTCGGGTAACAATAGGAACAGTGTTGTTGCGTTGTCGGGTCGGAATCTAGATTTGTGTCCTTGGCCTTCAAGGTCATCTGCGAGTAACGCCATTCCAGGACGGATCAAACGCTTATCTCCCTCCCCTGTCTCAATTTCTACTTCGCCTTGTAGGGGAACGACTATTTGGCGACGGGGCGCGTTATGAAATTCCATATCGACTTCCGGCTGGCGAGTTCTAAAAGTCACACCGGTCACCGGCAGGATGGGTGTCTCATAGCCTCTGACTTCCTTACTAGAGGGAATCTCAAGGTCTTCAATAACAGTCTTTCCGTTTTCAGTTCGTATCCACACGACGTTCATTTCATATCCCCTTAAATGAGGTAGGTCACGTTCTAGGCAAATAACGGGGGTGCGGGCAAATCTCCCCTCGCTCGTTCGTACGCGGCAGATATCTGCAAACAAACGGCTTCCTTGCCACCAGCACACGCAATTTGGAGTGACGTAGGGAGTCCTTGATTTGAAATCCCTGAAGGTACCGAGGTCCCACACATCGACAGATAATTAATAGCTCGAGTGAACCGAGCTGGAGTTGATAGCTCATCAGTTTCCGCTAAGGGCGGGGGTAGCATCGGGGTGGTGGGTGTCACAAGGGCGTCAATGTCCTGCGCCGCCAGCGCGAAGCTTTCTCGGTCGCGATCCCGCTGCAATAACGCTCCTACATACTGGGCGGAAGAGATGTCAGCGCCTGCTTTGAAACGCGGGCGCACATTTTCGTCAACTAACGAATCTGGATCATCCATCAGTGCACCATGGTGGAAGTAGCCCTCAGCAGTCAAAATTATCGCTGCGGCTTCCTTCATTTCTTCAAAAGGTTTAGCTGGTTGAAACTGAATAATTTCTGCTCCTAAATCAGCAAGTTGACTAAGAGCGCGGTCGTAGGCATCGAGCTGTTCAGCTTCGATACCTATGCGCTCTTCATCGGATAAGGAACCGATGCGGGTGCCTGTGATTTCTACTGATAGGTCTAGATTCACGGGATTCGAACACAGCGCTTCATACATAAGAGCTACGTCCGTTACAGATCGGGCCATCGGGCCAGGGGTATCGAGTGTGTGAGACAACGGGACGATGCCATCTGTGGGCAACAAACCCTCTGTTGTCTTAAGGCCGACAATTCCACAAAACGCTGCTGGCAAACGCACGGACCCTCCGGTGTCGGTCCCGATAGCGCATGGAATCATTCCGGAAGCCACTGCCGCGCCGGATCCGCTGGACGATCCTCCTGGGGTGCGAGCGACTTTCGCATCCCAAGGATTGTGTGGCGTTCCCATCCTTTGGTTAGTGCCCCATCCCCCGAAAGCAAATTCGACAGTCTTCGTTTTGCCTATGAGGATTCCCCCTGCTGCTATTAGACGTTGGGCAATTTCTGCGGTGACCTTGGACCGACGCTCACGCCATTCGGCGCAACCTGCCGCAGTGAGCTTGCCTTCGACGTCGACGATGTCTTTTAAAGCAAAGGGGACACCATGGAAAGGGCCCCTGCGTCTACCAGCTTCAAATTCCGCGTTGGCGAGCACAGCCGCTTCTTGAGCTTCTTCTTCGTAAACGGCTTGCCAAGCTTCAATAGTTGGATTCAAAGCGTCAATGGCTTCGAGGCAGCTAGCAACTGCTTCTGTTGGGCTGAGAGATCCTTCAGCATATTTTTGGTTGAGTTCAACTATTGAATAGCTCACTGTTGATCTGTCTCCGGGATTTGGGGATTTCGTCTCATGGAGAGTCGTATCCATGTAATGCTGGCTCGATGTCATCTGCGCCAGTGGTCAATATTGATCCTGCTGCTTTTTGGGCCGATCCATACCCGATTCTTGCCGAAATGCGCGCGAACGCGCCTATTTGTTATGTCCCGGAGATCAACGCGACGTTGATTACCCGTCGAGACGACATTCACACATGTGAAAAGAATGTCGCAGTGTTCTCTTCAGAACAACCAGGCGGCTTGATGAATGTGCTGATGGGGCGAAACATGATGCGCAAAGACGGCGATGAACATCGTGAGGAACGTTTCGTGTACTACCCAACTATTTCGCCTCGAAAAGTGGAGAAAATTTGGGCCAACATGTTCATCGAATTGACTGACTGTGTTCTTGATGACTTTGAGTCTTCAGGGTCAACTGATCTCGTGCCCGCTTACGCCACTGCTGTAAGCGGGGAAGCTTTAAAAGCCATCACGGGACTCACCCAGGTCACCCATCAGGATTTGGATTCCTGGAGTCAGGCCATGATCGACGGCGTTGCGAACTACACAGGTGACTCTGATATCGAAACAATTTGTAACGAAGCTACCGCTGCAATCGACGCTGCAATCGATCAGCGTCTACCCGACGTGCAAAAAGATCCTGATGCAAGCCTTTTGTCGGTGATGACGCAGGCCGGTATGTCCGAAGACAAAGTCAGAGCAAATATCAAATTGACGATTTCTGGTGGCCAAAACGAACCTCGCGACGCCATCGCCGGGGCGATCTGGGCGTTACTGATGCACCCCGAACAGCTTGACTTGGTTATGTCCGGCGCGGTTTCGTGGCAACAAGTATTTGAGGAATACTGCCGCTGGATTGCTCCTATCGGAATGTCTCCTCGGCGCATCGCCGTTGACCATTCCTACGGCGGTGTTGACTTCGAAGCCGAAGAACGGATTTTCTTTATGTTCAGTTCGGCTAACAGGGATGAAAGATATTTTTTAGATCCCGAACGCTTCGATGTCGCCCGCGACACTGGCGCTGCTCTGACATTCGGGGCTGGACCACATTTTTGTGCTGGAGCTGCAGCCTCGAGAAGTTTGGTCGGTGACGTCGCCATTCCCAAGATTTTCGAACGTCTTGCGGGACTTCGTTTAGATGATGGTGCTCAGCCGGTTCAATTCGGAGGATGGGCTTTTCGGGGTCCGCTATCTGTCCCTGTTTCATGGGGTCAGAGTTAAATAGACTGCACTACTCCGTCGGCAGCAGGGTCGGCTCCACCATCGATTCCATCAGGTCCGACTCTAATTCCATGAACCCACGCGAAGTCATGAGTGCGAGGACTTCGGATCACCTCATAGCCTTCACGTTCCAAGGTTTCAGTAACACTCCACGGAATGCCGTTTGAGACGTCAATCGCGTCGCTCGTACCGGATACACGTGGGGCTGAAACAGCTTCAAGCATGTTCATATCGAAATCGATGCTATTTAAGAGAACTTGAGTGACGCCCATCGCTATTTGGGTACCGCCAGGGGCCCCGACGACGTATTTCAAGTGTTCATTGTCAAACACCATCGTTGGGCAAAGCGAACTGAAGCGACTCTTGCCAGCCGCCAATGAGTCAGCGTTTCCAGGTCGAGGATCGAATACAGCCATGCAGCCGTTGTACATAAATCCCAGTCCATCCGTGATCACCCCGGAAGGCATGCCCAGCGAGTGGGTCATCGACACAGCATTTCCATCTCGATCCACAACGCAAACGTGCGTCGTATCTCTTGGTTCATAGGAGAGTCGTTCAACAGTCGCTCGATCACCAGCCAGAATCATCTGGGCTTGCTCTCGCGCATGGTCTTTCGAGATCAACCATTCAAGTGGAACCTCGAAATGTTCGGGGTCGCCGACGTAATTATCCTTGTCCGAGGTTGCTCTCTTCATAGCCTCCGTGACGGTTCGAACATATTCGACGCTGTTGTGACCCATGGAACGCAAATCGAAGTTTTCTAGGATGTTGAGCATCCCAAGCACCATCACTCCCCCACCTGGCGGGTGGTTCGTCGTCACCTCAAGCCCACGATAATTCGACTGAAGTGGCTGATTATGCGTCGTGCGGTAACTGGCGAGATCTCGATCATCTAACAATCCCCCGTGGGAGGAAATGTCTTCTGCGATTCTTGCTCCTAATTCGCCGCTGTAAAAAACATCTGCGCCTTCAGCTGCTATCAGTTGCAGAGTTTTGGCCAAATCATGGTTCGCCACGCGGTCACCGACGCGTTTAAGGGAACCGTCGGAGCGGAAGTAGATTTCGCGTCCAGTAGCTGAATATCTGAGACGATCGATGTTGTCGGCTCGACCCATGGTCGCTCCTTCAGACCACCACCCGGCTACGTGGGGGCGAACTACGAAACCACTTTCTGCCCACTCGATCGCTGGACGGACAACTTCGTCCCAATCCTTGGTTCCCCAGGTTGTCTGTGCTTCGAAGTAGGCCTTTAGTGATCCAGGCGTTGCGATGGCTTGATATCCAACATCGTTAACGTTTCCTTCGAGCACGAACCCGAACCCGTCCCTAGTTTCACCGATGATGATGTCAGCCCATTGGTCTGATCGGGTGTTGAGAGGCGATTTCGCGTGGAAGTCAATGCACTGGTGAACGCCTCGTTCAGGCAAGTAGATCTGCATGTTGCCGAAGCCTGCTATGCCACACATTTGGGGGTCGACGACACCCGCTACCAGGCCGCACGCGATCGCTGCATCAACCGCGTTGCCCCCATTTCGTAACACCTCAGCTCCGGCTTCAACCGCCTCAGGTTGAGCCGCTACGACCATGCCAGCCCGAAGCTCCCCCATCGAAGAATCTGCCTGTACTGCGGCTATCGATATTCCGGCTTCGCGCCGGGCACTTCGAGAGGCGGGCATTCCCAGCTAAGCATCTCCGGCAGACACTGTTCAGCGAACAATCTCATTGATGATTCAGCATCGGCAAACGGCATACCGCCATAACTAAAGCCCGGCATTATCGCGTTCATGCCGATCATCTTGCGAATATGGTCAAACTTCTCCAAAACTTGTTCGGGAGTGCCCCAGGGCATTAGATCCACAAAATCTTGCGCTGCGCGATCCGCGCCTTGTTTTTCGATGTAGCTGGTTATCCCGGTGTAGAACTCATACCCCTTAACACCTTCGTGGGGCGCTTTTTGGAACTCGTAATGGCGCATAACACTCTCGTAGTTTGCCCCTATATATTTTCGCGCCATCTCTTCAGCTCGGTCAGCACTTTCGTCAACGAACACTGAGCCTCCACAAAACGGTGGCGGTCCGGGTTCCCCGTTAACTTCTTCGAAGACGCGGTTGTATTCCGTGAGGTCTTCTTGGACAACCGTCCAGGGCTTTTGGGGAATCACCAACACTCCGTATCCCAGTTGAGCCATCAATGGCATTGATTCGGGAGATACCGCTGCTGCGTAGGATCGACCCCTGAAAGAATGTTGGGGTCGAGGACGAATTTCGCGCAGCGGCTGTGTCCCGAACTCATTGTCATATTCCATTTTTCCTGAGTCGAGCGCCTCCATGACCAAGCCTGCATAAGACACCAAGCGCTCACGGGAAGAGTTCATGTCGACTCTGAAACCTTCATACTCGATGCGAGCCAATCCTCTGCCGATACCAAGGATCATTCTGCCCTCTGACATGGTGTCGAGAAGCGCTATGTCTTCGGTAATGCGGAGAGGATCATGCCATGGAAGCACAATTACTCCTGTCCCGAGCAGCACGTCGGGGTGTTTGCCTGCCATGTATGACAAGAACTGAACCGGCTCAGGGCACATGGTGTAATCATCGAAATGGTGTTCGACCGTCCACAGCGATTTGAAACCAAGTTCAACCGCTAAATCACATAGACGAAGTTCTTCTTGGTAAACCTCGTGGTCGGGCAGCCCGTTGAACGGGTTCTGAAAGACAACTGTGTAGCCGGTATGCATGATGTACCCCCTAGATGGCGATCCCAGAAAACTACACCCTTTGCATCATCGTCACCCGATCCAAGCGAGTTATATGAACTTGAGTTCTGACGGCTAAGAAATGACAAACTCTTGTCATGGCGCACCGCGTAGGAGTAATTGGGCTTGGAACTGTTGGGTCGCGCTTTGTGGACCAGTTCAACTCGCACGACTCATTCGAGTTAGTAGCTGCTTGGGACATAGACCCTGAGGCTCGTGCAGTCCACAAAAGCAACGTCAGGATTGCTCTCGATGCAGATGCTGTCATAGCGGAGTCTGACTTGATTTACGTGGCGGTACCCCCTCTTCATCATGCTCAATACGTTCTTGATGGTTTAAAAGCAGAGACAGCAATTTTTTGTGAGAAACCATTAGGAATCGATCTCGATTCCAGTCGGCGACTCGTCGCCGCAGTTGAACAGAGCGGCCTGCCCGCAGGCGTCAACTTTGTTTTCAGCGCGGCGCCCGCTGCGACCCGGCTCCAGCAAATGCTGATCGACGGGCAGTTGGGGGATTTGGTTCGCGCTGATCTCAGGTTCCATTTCTCTCAATGGCCACGCGCTTGGCATGACAAAGCCCAATGGTTGCGCTTCAGAGATCAAGGGGGCTGGGTTCGAGAAGTTGTCTCCCACTTTATTTTCTTGGCCGGTAGGACTCTCGGCAATCTCGAACTGGAGAATAGATTCGTCGACTACGAGGATGGTCCAAATGGGTCCCTCTGCGAGACAACGGCTCTGGCACATTTTTCAACGCCCTCGATACCCATCTCGTTAGCTGGGACAAGCATCGGCGCAGGACCTGACATCGTCGATTTGACAGTGAGAGGCAGCAAGGGGGCTCTGCGTATCTGGGACTGGTATCGACTTCAAACGTCTCGGGAGCCCGACAGTTGGCTAGACGTGTTCTCTTCAACCAGAGAACAATTGGGTATCGATGCCTATACGGCTCAGTTGGCTCAATTAGATCTGATGATGAAAGGTGCCGAGCACACCATCGCCACCTTTAGAGAAGCGATGCTCGTTCAAGAATGCGTTGAGTCATTGCTCGATGGTTGATACTCGGGTCGACCAACTACGCAGAATTCTCCACCCTCTGGATCGGCAAGAACCACAGCCACAAACCCGAGGTGGCTTGGATCACCTGCCGGAGTGAGCACAGTCGCGCCAAGGGCAACGAGGCGGTCAACTTCGTCAGCTATCTCGTCGACAAAAATATCTAGATGAACTCGGTTTTTTGATGTTTTAGTTTCCGGAACTTTTTGGAAGGTCAGGTGGTTGATTCCTCGGTCAAGATCCGAACCAGAGACAGTGATGTATGGGCCTCCATCTCCCTCTTTGTGGGTGAAACCGATCGCTTGCGCCCAAAAATCTGCCAACATTTCTGGGTCAGCACAATCAATCGTCACACCCATAGCTCGAAGACTCATATCGGTGACCCTAGACGCTGCTAGCTTGCAGCGGGTTTGTTCAATTCGTGTCAGTCTGCTTTAGTGAACTTCGTGGAAGAGAAATGAGTTTTGGGATGGATACCGATTCGTTTAGGGACATGGTTCAAGAGCGCCGCAGCGTTCGGGGTTATCGCAAAGATCGGGTAACTCGCGATGTCATTGAAGAAATCATCGAGATTGCCGGGGGGGCGCCGTCCTCAATGAACACGCAACCTTGGCACTTTCATGTTCTGACCGGAGAACCTCTTGACCTCATTCGCGAAGGCAACACCGAGCGCATGGTCAACGGCGCAGCACCGCAAAGAGAAATCTCTTTGAATCATGGTTACGAAGGTGTGCATCGGGACCGTCAGATCGAAATCGCTGTTCAGCTATTTGAGTCAATGGGTATCGCATGGGAGGACAAAGAACGACGCACAGATTGGGCGATGAGAGGGTTTCGACAATTTGATGCTCCTGTCTCAATAGTGGTGACGTGCGACAAGACCCTCGAACACGACACCGTTGGCCATTTTGACTGCGGTGCAGTCACATACGGATTGGTACTCGCAGCGTGGACAAAGGGGCTCGGGTGTGTGATCAACGGTCAGGGCATTATGCAATCAGACGTGGTTCGAGAACATGCCAACATTCCCGAGGATCAAGTCATTATGACGTGCGTAGCTATGGGGTACCCCGACGACAGTTTCGTCGCGAACGATGTTAAATCGACGCGGCGAACTGTGAACGAGGTCGCCAGCTTTGTGGGCTTTGACGACTAGACGAACTGATCAGCACATCGCCCCCAAGTAACCGCTGGCGACGCATGGCAGTATGGGTCAGCAAACTCAAATCGCTTCTGAAAGACTCGCTACGTTGAACCGAAGGGGAACCGTGTCAGAAGATCAAGCAAAAGAACATATCCGCGTAGACCTTGATGGCGCTGTCGCCGTAGTGACTATGGCGAAGCCACCACACAATCTTCTGAACGGAAGCTTCATCGAAGATCTCTTAACAGCCTTTGAAGACGCAGCCGCTAACGGGGCAAGGGCAATCCTGCTGCGGAGCGAAATGAAGCACTTTTCAGCAGGTGCTGACGTTGATGGCTTCGGTGCCGAAGGTAGAGAGGGCGCTGCTGCTGCTGAAGTACTCGATCGGTTCGCAGCGATTCCTATACCCACTATTGCCGCCGTACATGGTTTAGCCCTGGGTGGCGGTTTCGAAATAGCCCTCGCTTGCGATTTTATAATGGCGGGAGCTTCGTCGAGGCTTGGTCTTGTCGAAACTTCTATCGGATTGATGCCACTCCTAGGTGGAGTGCAACGAGTCGTCGAACGCGCTGGTTTGGCTCGCGGGAAGGAGATTGCGATGTTTGGTCGTCGACATGAACCTGAGTTACTTGAACGCTGGGGAATCATCAATGTCGTGGTTGCTGATGAGGCCCTTGACGACGCATCTCGGTCGTGGGCTCAGCAACTCGCCGCTGGTCCTACAGTCGCCTACGGGGCAATCAAAGAACTCGCCGGCATTGCTTCAAATCAAGGCGTTCGTGTCGCGGACGAAGCCCAAGAAGGTGCTGCCAGTGCGGTTTGGGCGTCTGAAGATCTGAAAAGCGGCCTGGAGTCTTTTGCTGAGTCGGGGCCTGGTACAGCTATCTTTCAGGGCTCATGACCTCGCCACTCAACGGCGTCCGTGTGGTTGATTTCACTCGGGTGCTTGCCGGACCCCACTGCACAAAAGCGTTAAGAGACTTGGGAGCTGAGGTAATCAAAATTGAGCCTCCAGCACCTGATACAGGAAGAAGTGGCCAGCCACACGTTGGGCGCATGTCGTTGTATTTCGCTCAGCAGAACGCAGGAAAGCAAGCTCTTTCTATCGATCTGAACTTTCCCGAAGCGCAAGACATAGTTAGAAAGCTCGTAGCGGGAGCGGACATAGTGGTCGAGAACTTTCGACCCGGGACCCTGGACCTTTTCGGCCTGGGTTTCAACGATTTAAGAGCCATCAAGCCAGACCTCATCATGGTTTCGATAAGCGGTTATGGGCAATCAGGGCCATGGCGCAATCGACCTGCATTTGCACCGACTGTTCAAGCTGAAGCAGGTTTCACCGAGATAATTGGTCGCCATTACGGTGACGCTTTAACTCGAACTGAGAACGACGCATACAACCACGCCGACGTCTACACCGGTCTTCAGGGAGTAATCGCAACGCTTGCGGCCTTAAACCACAGGAATCAAACAGGCGAAGGACAACATGTTGACGTGGCCATGGTCGCGTCGATGCTCAGCGTCAATGACCGCGTCAGCTATGAACTTTCTGACATTGATGTCGAAGGCGAGCCCCTGGCGTTAAGCGCGCCGGAATCACCAGTAATCGAGTTACCCGATGGACAAAAAATCACTATCGCGGCCAGCCCCGTCTCTACTTTCGTTTTTCAGAGGTACTGCGCCATGATGCGACGCAATGACCTTCTGCTTGACCCTCGTTTCATCACCGCTCAGTTTCGTCGCGACAACTGGAACGAGTTACTCCAGGAAATCCGAGCAT
The DNA here is from genome assembly GCA_002448715.1 of Candidatus Neomicrothrix sp. UBA6944. GTDB lineage: Bacteria > Actinomycetota > Acidimicrobiia > Acidimicrobiales > Poriferisodalaceae > UBA6944. The sequence goes on from DJZU01000062.1 coordinate 17,409, forward strand.
GGGTTCTCACCTTTAGAACCATTGAGGAGCTCGAAGCGCAGGTAAGCGAAGCGGGACTTGCTGTGGGCACCATTCGAACCGTGTCAGAAATAGCAGAATCGGAGTGGGCATCAGAGCGGGGCGCCATCCGCGAAGTTGACGACCGGTCCGGAGGAACTGCGCGAGTTCCCGCACCTCCGTGGATATTCGGGGGCTGCGACTTACCAGACGCCGGTCTGCCACCCTTCCAGGGTGAACACAACCGGGAGATCCTGGCCGCGTTGGGTCTTTCAGACACTGACATCGCAGACTTAGAAGCAGCAGGAATGCTTATTTCAGCCGTCCCCAAAACCGACTAATGCTTACAACCCCTCGAGCCATTCTGGGGGCCTTTGTCGCTGTCCATGTCATCAACGACTTTTACGCGACTGTCCTCCCGGCATTTTTGCCAGCCCTAGCACGAGAATGGGACTTGGATTACACCGAACTTGGACTCTTGTCCTTCGCTTTTACTCTCTTCACCGGGGTACTTCAGCCACTAATCGGCCATGTCGCAGACAAACAAGGAAAACGAAAACTAATTCTCAGCGTCGGATTCTTTACCGGGGGAAGTGGTTTCTTACTAATGGCTGTTGCACCATCGTTTTGGTTCATCACCGTTGTAAGTCTTCTCTGCGGTCTAGGCGCAGCGGCGTATCACCCTCAAGCAACCGCTTTTGTTGTCAGCGCCTATCCGAACGATCGGGGTCGAATGCTCGGCATTCATGGATGGGGCGGTTCCGTTGGCCACTTCCTAGCTCCCGCCATAGCCACCGTTGCCATAGCAGCACTTGATTGGCGTTGGGCGATGGTGATCGTCGCCATCCCGATTATCGGCGCTGGGACAGGACTTTGGGCGTACCTTCCCGAGAGCAGCTCCAACCCTGAGGCATCCCTCAAAGGAGCGTTAGGGCGGCCAATCGTTATCGCGGCACTGGCGTTCGGCTTGTTGAACACAGTCCTCTACAGCTTCGTGACTTTCGTAGTCAAAATGTTGGTTGACGAGGGCTGGGCTGAAGTGACAGCTGGCGCAACATTGACAACAATGCTTTTCATCGGGGTAGTAGCTCAGCCCGTAGGCGGACGAATCTATGACCGTTTCGGAGGGAGAAACCTTTTCGTGTGTGCGAACCTGGGAACAATCCTTTCGGTTCTACTTTTCTCGCAAACCTCGGGCCTTGTCTCTCTGATAGCAGTCGGAGCGATAGCGACCTTCGGCTTCGGTCTATTCCCGGTTTCTTTAGCAATCGCAAGCAAGATCGGTGGCGACTCACGCACCGGATTCACGGTCGGCGTAGTTTTCGGCGTTAGCGGGCTATTAGGCGCTACAGCACGCCCCGCCGTCGGCGCGCTCGCCGAAGCTGTCGGTGACATTCGTTTGGCCCTCGGCTGGACCATCATCTTTGCCATCGCGGCACTACCCTTCGCTATGCAACTAGAGAAAGAGGACACCTGATGGCAGAGATGACAGCAGACCAACGCGACGATTTTCTCGGTGAGGTGCGTGTAGGAGTGTTGGCGATCGAACGCGAAGACAAAGGGCCCCTATGTGCTCCAGTCTGGTATCGGTACTCACCTCAAGTCGGCTTCGAGATAGCAATGGCCTACGCATCCGCGAAGTCGATACTTTTGCGGCGCCACGGAGCGGCAACTCTCTGCGTCCAAGATGAGCATCTCCCATATCGATATGTCACAGCAGAAGGCGAAGCATCAGTTGAGTTATTAACCCCCGAAGGACGTGATGACCTACTCCGAGATATCGCTATCCGATACCTCGGGGAAGATTTAGGTAACCAGTACGCCGATGCTTTTCCTGGCCATGACGAAGCAAAGGTGACCATCGCCCCGCGCAGATGGAGAAGCGACGTTTTAGGTTGATCACTTTAAGTCCGCCCGCCGAGGCAGCACAGATTAAAGGAGCGACGCGAGAGCAGCCCGGGTCCGATCGCGTTGATCGGGATCACCGCCGAACTCCGCGACAATGACGTCATCAGCTCCGGCATCAAAAGCTGCCTGCAATCGGTCCTTAATTTCAGCTTCGTTACCAACAATGGCTATTTCTTCAGGACCAGCTAAACCTTCGTGGTCCAACATTGCTCGGTAGCTCGGCAAAGTCCCATACATTTGCCAAACTTTCGATGCTCTTTCCATACCTGCGTCAATATCATCGGTACACAGAACAGGAAGTCCAGCAAGCACCCGCGGTTTCGGTCGCCCCGCCTCTTCAGCTGCTCCACAAATCTCAGGAACAGTTAGGTCGGCCAATGTTTTGTTTCCTGTCATCCAGGTAATCGTGCCATCAGCCAAACGTCCCGTTAAGCGCAACATCTGGGGACCCAGGGCCGCTACGAGAACCTGCGGGACGGGAGCGTCAAGTCCTAGAGACGGATTTCGACCAGCAAGTGTCTCACCTTCGAAACGGACCGGTTCGTCGCGCAGCTGCGGATTCAGAACCTCCAGATATTCCTTGAGGTGACGCACTGGCTTGTCGAACTCGTATCCGTACTGCTTCTCAATAACCGGTTTATGTGAAAGACCAATACCTAACGCTAGGCGATCACCAATGATCGACGTTACGGATAAGGCTTGTTGCGCCATAACCATGGGATGTCGAGGGTAGGTGGGGATGACAGCGGTACCCAACTCAATCTCGGGGACCGTTGCACCGATATGGCTAAGCGATGTTAGAGCGTCAACTCCCATTGGCATTTGCGGCAACCAATAAGAAGGAAATCCAGCTTCGTGAGCGGCGCGAGCATCGCTAATGGCCTCTTCTACATTGAAAAGTTTGCCCGCCGGGCCGCTGAAAATACCTATACGCATAGATGCTCCTGTTGGTAGTCCGATACTCCCCTCACCTTCTCACACAACCGGCTACCTCTGTCGGCGAGACGACAACGGACAACGAAGACGCGTCACCTGGGTTGCATCACCGTTGAAAACGCGGAGGGCTTCTCCGAGCTATTTGCTCAGCTCTTGCCGCGATAGGTTCATCCCAGTCTTGATCTGTAAAAAGCCAGAACTGGTCGTTGTAGATCGCATCTAAAACTTGTTGCCCAACAACTTCTGGGTCGAGGCCTCCACTCAACGCGCGGAGCGTCAACTCGAGCATTTGGTCTCCCCTGTCGTCTATGGCTGAACCCACAGACCCACTCTGTCGAGCAGCTGTCGCTCGAACAATATTTGTATTTACAAACCCAGGGCACAGACACGTCACGCCCACATTGGATTTTTCAACTTTCAGTTCATGGAAGAGGGTCTCGGCCAGCGTGGCTGCACCGTGTTTTGCGATGTTGTAAGGCGCACCAAAGGGGGACGAAATATGACCAGCTATTGACGCAGTAATAACAACGTGTCCTTCATCTTGGTCCACCAGGTGAGGCACGAAGGTGCGAACCCCGTGAATGACACCGTCTAACAAGATTCCCATCGTCCACTTGTAGTCCTCTTCCGAGAGCGCCCATGAACGGCCGATGGATCCCTGTACCCCAGCGTTGAGACACACAACCTCAACCGTGCCGAAAACATCAATTGACCTATCTAGAAGTTGAACGTTGTCACTTTCGACAGAAACGTCGGTGACCACTCCTTCAACGTTGCCTCCGTCCTTGCGAATTTCGGTAACCGCCGCAGCAAGTTTCGACTCATCTATATCGGAAAGCACGACATTCATTTCTTCAAGAGCGAAACGGCGTGCCATCGCTAAACCCATCCCTGATGCTGCTCCGGTTACAACTGCGGTCTTACCAGCAAGTTTTTTCATCTCCGCAGATTAGACCCAAGAGCAACTCAATCCATTTCTCCGGCTACCGTTCAGGTGTGCCAGATTTTCTTGACGAAGCACAACTCGAACTTCAACAACGAGCTCATGACCTTGGTCAACGACTGGCTGCTATTGACACGAAGTCTGATTACCCAGAAAAACTGAGAGATGAAGTTAGGGGCCTCTCAAAAGAAGCAGGCATTTTCTCACTTACGCAGCCACGCGACTACGGGGGATCAGCGGGTTCATCGATGGATCTAACTATCGTCCGCGACGCACTAGGACAGTGGAACGTCGGTCACATGCCTGGAGTTTTCGGACCCAGTCCAGGATTGCTCACCCAGGCGTCTACGGAATTGAAAGCAACTTTTCTAGATCGATACCTATCAGGTGAAATCACCAGCGGCTTCGGTTTTACCGAACCGTCCGACGCACCGCGTCATACTTGGGCCGCATCCGACGGCGAAGACCTCATTGTTAATGGCGCAAAGTCCTACGTAACTGGCGGCTCAGACGCAGATTTCATTAACACCCTCGTGGAATTAGACGACGTGGGGCCTGCGATGATTGTCATTGAAACCGACAGACCGGGGGTGTCAATTGACAGACGTTTCGGTTCGCTTGATGGAAGCCACCATGCGAGTTTCCTATTCACCGACGTTCGTGTCCCGAGAACCCACCTCATCGGCGAAGCTGGGACAGGTCTAAGTCGAGCGCTTGAGCAAGTGAACGCAGTCCGAATGGCTATCGCGGCCGACTGTGTAGGGCTGTGCGGATTTACCTGCGAGTTAATCGCAACCCGTCTAAAGAAACTTGAGGTCAAGGGCGGAAACAGTAACGCTCTTCGTATCCAGTTCGGACGCATGCGAACGCAAGCATTTGCTGCCCGAAGTGCAACATATCGAACCGCTCGACTGATTGACGCCGGTGAAAACTCAGTAAACGAAGTAATGGCATCAAAAATTCTGGCAACCGAAACCGCAGCCGATTTAGTGGATTCGGCAATCCAAATCGTCGGCGGTGAAGCCCTCATCGAATCTCACCCGCTGGCCTCCATCTTTCGCAGAGTGCGGGCGACGCGCCTTGCTGAGGGTCCAACTGATCTCCTTCATGCCAATATTTCGCGTGGCCACCTTGATCTTGATGTCGGCCGAATTTGACCTGCTATGCCTTACCTAAATCGATTTTCTTCATCCAACGACCCACTCGACATGACAACATCGTCAGAGTTTTCAAGTCTTTGCGAGAGCGCCAACGATTTAGGCATAAGTCACGCCGATGACATTCGCTACGTATCACGCAACGTAGTAGCGCGGCACCAACGTTTTCATATGTTGGAGTGGGGTGATCCTTCTCTGCCTACTCTGCTTTTCCTGCACGGCGGCAATCAATCCGCCCATTCTTGGGATCTAGTCAGCCTTCACTTGGCTGATCGGTTTCATATCATCGTTCCCGACCAACGGGGTCACGGAGATAGCGAATGGGCTCGGGACGCTGACTATTCCTCGCACGCTATGGCTGCCGACGCTCACTCCATCATGTCGCAATGCGACATCGACCAACCCATAGTCATTGGTCATTCCATGGGAGGGATGAACACGCTGCGACTCGCTTTACAACAGCCCAACCTCCTCGACCGTCTCGTACTTGTCGATGTCGGACCCGAAATATCTGAGGCTGGAGCCAAAACCATCCGAAATTTTGTGACCGATAACCGCGAGTTTGACGACCTCGAAGACTTTATTCAAAACGTCCAGAAGTACGACCCTTATCGATCTCGGGAACACATCGAACGTACGGTCAAATACAACCTCTTAGAACGAGCAGACGGCAAGTACGTCAGTAAACGCGACCACGGCCCAAGGTTGGCAACAACCCAAACTCACCGAGAACAAAGCGATCGCTTTTCTCTTGCTGACGCAGCTTCTATTTCTCAGCCAACGCTAATCATCAGAGGTGCGGACTCCAATCTATTTTCTCCAGAAGCAGCCCAACGATTCGCGGAAGCTCTACCTCAAGGGCAGCTCGAGACCGTCCCTGACAGCGGTCACAACGTTCACGGCCAAAACACCGCAGGGTTCTTGGCAGCTCTACTTCCTTTTTTGACTTCATAAACACTCAAACTGTCAGCTTTGAGCGCGGCAGCTTTGGGCTAGAGCCTATGGTGACGGGATGAATTCACAAGAGCTTGAGACTCTCCTCATCGAATCGACTGACAGCGGAGTGGTGACAGTCACCATGAACCGCCCAGAGAAAAAGAACGCCGCCAACGCAGTTATGTGGGACGAGCTGCGTGACACCTGGAACGCTCTCGCCGTAGATCCAAACGTGCGCGCTGTAATCATGACCGGAGCAGGTGATGCATTTTGCAGCGGCGCCGATTTGGCAGGACAAGGACGAGAACGACATCAACTCGTATCAATGAATCTCATCCATCAAACCGTTGAAGCCTTGTATTCGATCATGGTGCCAGTCATAGCAAAAGTGAATGGCGTCGCCGCGGGAGCTGGCATGAACATGGCATTGGCGTGCGATCTCATCGTGGCAAGCGACCAAGCACGCTTCAGCGAAATTTTCGCTCGCCGCGGCTTGAGCGTCGACTTCGGCGGCACGTGGATTTTGCCACGGTTGATTGGCTTGCATCGCGCTAAAGAGTTGGCGTTCTTCGCCGATGTTATTTCAGCCGATGAAGCAGCCAACTTCGGCTTTGTCAACAAGGTTGTCGCCCACGACGAACTGGATGCCGAAGTTAGTGATTGGGCTGAGCGTCTCGCCGCCGGCCCTCCTTTGGCGTTGGCAATGACCAAACGAATGTTGACGCTTAACGCAAGCAACGACTTTAAATCTGCACTCGAAGCAGAAGGCCTGGCCCAGACCGTCAACTTTTACACGTCGGACACTAAGGAGGCTGTCGCGGCCTTCTTAGACAAGCGGGAACCAAAGTTCCAAGGCAATTAGCGGATCGTAATTCCCAAGGCAACTAACAAATAAGAGAAACTCGGAACCAAATATGCATGAGCTCTTGGCAGCAGGAAACGATCTGGAGGCGGCGGAGTCAGTTGCCCGTTCACTTGGCGGGGTCTGCTACCTCGGCGATCCAGATGAACAGCGCGAACTGCCTTTTCGGGCCTTAGTTCGGTGTGTGACTGACACTCCACAATCGCTTGCACCCGCCGCTAGCGTCGGTCTGTATTTAGGATTTTCTCGGGTGATCCGTGAACGTCCAACGACGAGCCAAAGCGGTACCGCCTCTCCAGGGGTAACCGCCATTTTCCCGCTGCTTCATCATCCCAACCTCACCCACGAACAATCCGATGCTCATTGGCGAGATGTACACGCACCACTTGCTTTACGTCATCACCCCGGCATGTGGGACTACACCCAGCTCAGCGTCGTAAAGACCTTGAGTGGACTCCAAATTGATGGCTTCGCTCTCGTAAGTTTCGAATCAGTCACTTCCATGAAGGAACGCTTTTTCGGAGACGACAACGACCGAGAAGTTATCTATCAAGACGTTGCAAAGTTTGCTGACCCGCAGTCTCCTCGACGAGTTGTCACCACAGAGACAATCTTCGGATCTCGTCCACCTACCACATCAGTTACCTGGCCCCAAGGGTGAGCAAAACCGCAGCGATAGCCATATTGGTTGCTGCGACTGCTGTATCTCAGGCCTTTGGTCGCTTTACCTACTCGGTGCTGTACACCGAAATCCGTAATGATTTTAAGTTGTCAAACACCATGGCGGGAGGCATCGGCTCTCTCAATTTGGTTGGCTATCTGCTCGGTTCTGTAGTCGTCGCATTTACCATCGGCGCTTTCGGCTTGGCCAAAACGGCGAAATTTGGTCTTTTAGGAGTCACGCTAGGCCTAATGGCGTTGAGCTGGTCGCCAAATTCCGTTGTAACACTTACCGCCCTATTTCTGACAGGGTTGGCTGCCGCAGGTGTTTGGATTACAACTCCAGCGCTCGCAGCGAACATTTTGGGACCCAACCGAAAGGGTCTCGCTATCGGCTGGGTTACCACGGGCGTAGGAATTGGTTTTTTTGCTGCATGCTTGTTCGACATAGCTATTTCCAGTTGGCGGTGGGTATATGCAACAGAAACCGCTATTGGAATCGGCACCTTGCTGTTACTTGCCTTCACCGTAAAGACCTCTTCCGGCGCCCCCACAAATTCAGGATTGAGTCCCTCTACTCTCAAACGTGTACCTGGTTGGTTCAACCTTTGCGCTACCTACGGCATCTTCGCGGTCGGTGCTTCGCTGGCGATGACGTTCTCAGCTGCACTCCTAGAGGAAGACGCTGGGTTCAAGGAAGGTTCAGCTTCGCTTACCTTCGCTCTGATCGGCTTGGGTCTAGCTTTAGGTGGACCAACGATGGGGTGGCTAAGCGACCGCGTTGGAAGGAACTCCGCTCAACTGGTTTCCTTTGCCGCTCTAGCAGTGAGTTGCACTCTGATCGCCACTGGACATCCCATAGGCGCACCGATATCAACCCTCCTTTTCGGGATGGCTTTCACCGGAGTTGTAATAAACATTACGACCAAGGTCAGCGGTCATTTAGACGACGAAGCCTTCGGTGCTGCCTATGCGCTGGTAACTATCGTGTTCGGTGCCGGATTGGCTGTAGGTCCCCAATTAGGGGGAATTATCGCTGATTCTTCGGGGTCTTTTCGCCCCGCCCTTGTCGTCGCAGCTAGCTGTGCCGCACTGGGATTTTCTCTGACTATCGCCGACCGAAAGTCAGAGGCAAGCACCGCTTTACGCCGGAATACCTAGCCGCTCATGCACTGGCGCCAGTGCTTGCAGTTCCGGCATGACCTCACGTGCAAAGAGATTCATATTGCGATCCGATTCGGCATGGTCCATACCAGCGAAACTGAACACGCCCATGAAACCGTCCATATATGTCTGCTCTTGCAAGGTCACGATTTTGTCGTATACCTGCGCCGGCGTTCCCCAGAGCTGCAGATCAACAAAGAAGTCCGTCATCATTTCAAGGCCGCCTGGAGCTTTAAGGCGGTCATACATCTGACCGTGATGCTCGTAGCCGGGTGTCTCCTTCAGATGAGGTTTATCGAATTCGTAATGCTCAATGATTGAATCCCAGTACCCACCGATGAATTCTCGAGCTTTTTCCTCGGCCCTATCAGGGTTCTCATCTACGAATGTCCAGCCTGCGACCATCGGCGGTGGTGGTTCTTCCCCATTCGCATCACGATAAATACCTCGATAGTCCTGCAACTCTTCGCGAACCGCTTTCCATGGCTTTTGGGGCACGATCAAAATACCGACACCCATTTCGGCCATAATCCGAGCAGAATCCGGTGATACAGCTGCGGCGTAGGCCCTGCCACGCATCGACTTGATAGGCCTTGGTCGAATATCTACTCGTGGTTGATCTATCAGTTCACCATGATATTCCGCGTAGCCATTCTCTAAAGCGTTGAGGACCATCTCAGTTGACTCTTTGAAACGAAGACGCGCCGAAGCCATTTCGGTTCTGAACCCATCAAACTCGACTTTCCCGGTGCCTCGACCCAAACCAAGAATCAGGCGCCCATCTGACAAGTTGTCCAGCATCGATATTTGTTCGGTAACTCTTAAGGGGTCGTGCCAAGGGAGAACACACACCATTGAACCCAGCTGGATGGATTGCGTAGCTCCAGCCATGTATGTCAGGAATTGCAGTACGTCAGGGCACATGGTGTAGCTAGTGAAGTGGTGTTCAACACTCCACACTGAATCGAAGCCAAGATCCTCGGCCTGCAAAGCTAGGGCGAGATCTTGTTTATACACCTGCTGATCAGGAATACGTTCCCCGGGATTTTGGAATATGACGCTCATGCCTACATGCATTTGTTTCTCCAACCTTTACGGTTCGCTGGGCCAATACCTAAAGGCTATTCGATAATCAGCTGTCCAATCACGGCATTCCACTCCTCCATCTCTTTTACCGGTTCAAATGCAACCTCCGGAAATGCTGCAATCAGGCGCGAAATCTGTCCTGGGGAGACTCCGCTGAGCCCAAGCCAGCCCGTTGGCTTTAGACGCCCCACAAGGTCACTTGCTAGTTCACGCAATGTTTGATCATGAATATTGGCAAGAACAACATCGAACTTTTGGGTTAATTGATCCAAATTCGTCGAAGCAAAATGTGTGGTCTCTATGACCCCATTACGTCTTGCGTTGGCGTCCGCCGCAAGCAGCCCAGCTTCATTGATGTCAATTCCTATGGACCGCGCGGCTCCAAATCGAACAGCCGCGATCGCCAAAATTCCGGATCCGCATCCGACGTCGAGTACCGTTTCGCCGCCCGAAATTCGGGACGCAAGTTCCTCAAGAAGCAGTCGAGTTGATGGATGATCGCCACGCCCAAAACCCAGCCCGGGATCTATCTCAATGACAAGCTCGGCGTTAGAGGCGACCCAAGGAAAACAAACTTCTGCGTTCTCACCGATTGGTATGGGACTATTCCACTTCTTCCACGCAACCGCTCTCGCGATGTCCGGTGGGCCAGCAACTGCTACATGTTGTGCGTTCCGTAACTCAGCGACAGTCTTCAAAGCGGCCTCTTCGCTTTCGGCTTCATAGGTCGCTACCCAACGGTTGTTGCGTAGTCGAGTCCATTCTGTCGCTCCGAGAATGCTCTCCACTTCTGAGCGCGAAAGTGCATCAACTGCGACAACCACCTGGCCACTCATGGCTCTAGTGATAACGCGCGCCTCTGGGGTTCAACTGCGTGACCTGCCGATTGTCGCGATTCATTAGCTGCAGATTCGAAGATTCCTTTTGCCATCAAAGACGACTCAGCAGCCCGTCGGTCCAGATAGACGGAGGCTCGTATTTCATGGATTTCAGCGGAAGAGGGCGCCGAGTCGCTAGCCATATCGATCAAATGGCACGCAACCCTGAAATCGCCGGCGTCGGCTAATTCACGAGCCCGTCTTGCGAGGTCCGAAGCGCCTCCAGCCATTTCGGCCACAACATTGGCTAAAGCGACATCACTAGCGGGTTTGAGCCGCGAAGGTTTGCCATCCCACCAACCTCCATAGAGGCGCCATATGTTGCGAATAACAAACTCGGGTTCGTCATACATTGGACGCAAATAGGGAAGTTCAAGCACAGCAGGGTCGACAACAACAGACGACACGATCTCGTCAAGCGTCGCCCCTGTATTCATCGCCGACACGACATCTTCAACGAGTTGTTCAAGTGTTGCAGCAACCACCTCTAGACAGGACAAAATGCGAGCGTGGCCTGAAATAGGCAAGCCATGGGCCGGGACGAATAACTCAACATCGGTCTTCATCATTTCACGCAACGATCTTGCCCACTCCAGCGGGTATCTCTGGACTTTCTGTGGGTTTCCGCAGTTGGGGAAGTTCCATATGAACTGATCGCCCGCTGCAATCATTTTGTACTGGGGTATCCAGGTCCACGTGTGATCGTCTGTTTCACCCTTGGCGTGATGAAGCTCAAAATCCACGCCGCCAACCTCTAAGGACATCGTCTGCTCGTATTGCAAGCTGACGTTCAAAGTTCCTTCGGGCACAAAGGGTCGATTCCCCGCTCTACCTTGAAGACTAGAAACCGGCAAACCGCCGAATTGGCGAGCATTGATGACTTTGTTGTAACCATTCGTGGCTCGGTAGCGGTCCATTCTTAGGGGTAGGTTCGCGTGACCCACTACCTGCGGTAGTGGGTGGCCCTGCTGGCTCGCTTCCTCGGCAACAGCGCTGCTACCGCCGACATGATCAATATGACCGTGGGTATAGACAAGAGTGTGAATCGGGTCTGTGTTCCACTGTCGCAAACTCTCTAGAACCCGACTACCGCTCCCAGGGCCACTTGAGTCAAACGCCACAAGCCCATCGTCAGTTACCACAGCAACCACGTGACTAAAGGCCTCAACGAGCGCCACGTCATCTGCTAGCTCGCTGAGTTCATGTGATACCCGGTTAGGGGGCCCATCTGCACGCCCACTGTCGATAAAGCGCGCAGAGAGGTCCAAAACATGTTCAGTCATTGAGCCAAACTAGATGAATTGAAGAGCCTACGAAGTCACTCGAAATGGCGTTCATCCCACCAAGGGAAGAATTCGGGCATATCTTCACTGGTTTTCAGCGTGAACGCTGCGGGTCGTTTCTCCAAAAACGAAACCACTCCCTCATGAGCATCTGCTCCCTGACCGAGGTGGTAGATGCCTCGACTATCGATCTTGTGAGCTTCCATAGGGTGATCCGCCCCCAACATTCGCCACATCATGTGACGGATCATGGTCACAGACACCGCTGAGGTGTTTTCAGCTATCTCCAATGCAACTGCGCGCGCAGCTGGGAGCAATTCGTCTGGGTCATGGATACTACGAACCAGGCCAGCCTCGTGGGCCTCCTGAGCATCGAATACTCTGCCACTGTAAGCCCATTCAAGAGCCTTACTGACTCCAACCGCCCTCGGTAAGAAATACGACGAACATGCTTCGGGGACGATACCCCGGCGACTGAACACGAATCCGATCCGAGCTGCGCTAGAGGCCATCCGAATATCCATAGGCAATGTCATGGTGATTCCCACCCCAACGGCCGGTCCATTGATAGCGGCAATAATTGGTTTGTTGAATTCGTAGATACGAAGCGAAAGTAGTCCCCCTCCGTCACGCAGCCAAGAGTTCTCACCTTCTTGTCGACCTTCATTTGAAGCGCGTTCCACTTGCGCGTCGCTGTCCTGATTGTCGTAATCGAAAGTTTCGGCGCCTCGCGAGAGGTCCGCGCCGGCGCAGAACCCTCGACCCTCACCAGTCACAATCACCGCACGGATGTCATCATCTTGATCTGCATGATCAAGGGCTTCGAGAAACTCGCGTTGCATTTCACTATTGAAAGCGTTGAGTCGTTCTGGCCGGTTCATAGTCACCGTCAGAACATGGTCAACGACTTGGTATTGGAGAGTGTTGAATTCAGGCATCGATTTCCTTTGACCGCTCAAGGCGGCGTCGTGGATAGCGCGGAACACTGTAACTCGCCCGATTACCGGGTGAGCCAGTTGCCTTCAGGAATATCGACAAGTTCGTCTGGTGTTCCGCCGTATTGATAAGCGTGAGCTTGTACGCCCATTGCGGTTGTGACTTGAACCCGGTGGTATAAGCCTTCTACTGCCCCCTCAATTTCGTCGAGCAGAGACAACGCCTCTCGTAACTGTGCGGGGTCAAGACGGAAGCGAAATCCGTGGATCACGCCCACGCGGTCGAAAAGAGCAGCTGGGTAACCCTGGCCTGTGTCATAGACACGACCGCTTACTTGATCTGGTTCGTATGCCAGAACAAAGGGAGCCAAAAACTGCCACCGTTCTTGACCCGGTAATAGCGTTCCGTAGCAAAATATCTCGCTAATGCCATCGTGGTTCTCAGACATCCAAGAACCGGCCGGCCGCGAATGCCGAACCAAGAGCTCCAACAATGACGCCCATAAGAACAGTGGCGAGTGTTGCCGTGGTGAACTGCCCCGATGTCACAGTAAATGACCTAAAGAACGCGAGAATTTCGGAACGCCCAAAAAGCTCTTCGACATGGTTGCGCAATACACCTGCTGCGGCCGCTCCGACCAGACCGCCCGCCAAGCCGTGCAGCATTCCTTCCAAAATAAACGGCAATCGGATAAAGCTATTAGTCGCCCCCACCAGCTTCATGACTTCTATCTCGCGACGACGCGCGAACATAGCAACTCGAATCATGTTGAAAATCAACATGGCGCTAGCGGCGGCAAGCACAATGGACATCAACAAAACGATCCATCTAAACGAGTTAAACCATTCTCGAATCGCGTCTACTTGTTGACGGCCGGTTTCAACCGAGTACACGCCCGGCCGTTCTCGGAATTGAGCTGCCAGCGATTCGATGAGTTCTCCTTCGGCATCTCGAGGTACGACCCGGTAGGAGGGCGGCAAACTTTCAACAGAAATCTCAGCTAGCAGCTCCGGTTCATCCGACAACATGTCTTCAAGCAGACTGAAGGCTTGGTCTTGAGTGATGAATTGGATTCGTTCTATGTCGGGATGGTTCCTAAGTTCCTGACCTAGAGCGTCGATTTGTCCTCCTGCAATATTTGGCTCTAGGAAAATCTCGAACTGAACACCGCCCTGCCATCGACCAAGCGCGTTGGCGCTCGCATATCTTGCCATCAGGCCCAAACCGACCAGCATGACTCCAACCGCCACGGTCAGTATCGCAGCGACAGTTAAGGTGAGATTGCGACGAACATTGATCCAGGTTTCCCTCGCGAAATAGGCCGCGCGGCCTACGAATCCTCGCACCGCTATCCGTACACTCCCTGTTGTTCATCTCGAACAACTTGACCTGCGCGCAAGGCAACCACGCGACGACGCATTTGATCCACGATTGTTTGATCATGGGTTGCCATAACAACTGTCGTGCCAGTTCGGTTAATTCGATCCAGCAATCGCATTATTTCTTGCGCGGTATTCGGATCGAGATTTCCGGTCGGTTCATCGGCCAAAAGAATGAGCGGTCGATTCACAAAAGCTCGCGCTATAGAAACTCGTTGTTGCTCACCTCCCGAGAGTTCGTCAGGAAAACTTTTCTGTTTGTGGGAAAGACCCACCAGTTCCAAAATCGCCGGAACTTGAGTCGTGACAATATTTTTGGGTCGGCCTATGACTTCAAGCGCAAACGCAACATTCTCATAGACCGTTTTTTGGGGAAGCAACTTGAAGTCTTGAAATACAGATCCGATGTTGCGACGAAGATACGGAACTCGCCAAGAATTGATTCGACTCAAGTCTTTCCCAGCTACGTGAACCTGCCCTGCCGTTGCCGGCTCTTCAGCAGTCACAAGTCGCAGCATCGTCGACTTACCTGACCCTGACTCACCAACTAGGAAGACAAACTCACCTTTGTCAATGTTGAGGCTCACGCCGTCAATGGCACGTGTCTCACCTTTATAGATTTTCGTGACGTCGTTCAGGCGAATCATAAGTCTGTAGCTCGCCAGCAAAGTGACTGAGATCTAGGCGAGATACCCCAGAGTACGGCAGGATTACTTTCTCTTCGCGTCAGCAAGCGAAAGCTTCTAAGCAGTTCAAGAATTCAAATCTCGTTGGCTTCGCTGCCATTGGAGGAACGCTTCCATCAACGAATCAACATCGCCGTCGAGAACGGCTTCGACGTTGCCAACTTCAAAGTTAGATCTGAGATCTTTGACCTGTTGATACGGGTGCAACACATAGGACCTAATCTGGCTTCCCCAAGCCACGTCACGTTGCTCCCCAGCTAATTCCGTGAGTTCCGCTTGTCGCTCCTGTCTTTGTAGATCAGCTAACTTCGCGGCCAGCATCTGCATCGCTCGATCCTTATTTTGATGTTGACTTCGTTCGTTTTGACAAGCGACAACGGTGCCCGTTGGCAGGTGCGTGATCCGCACCGCGGAGTCTGTCACGTTTACGTGCTGACCTCCCGCTCCCGATGATCGGTAAGTATCGATTCGTAGGTCCTTTTCGTCGATAACAACTTCGTCAGACACTTCGTCGAAGAACGGAACGACAGATAGGGAACAAAAGGCTGTGTGCCGCCGCGCCTGTGCGTCAAATGGAGAAATTCTGACCAGCCTGTGGACACCCCGTTCGGCCTGCAAAAAACCGAACGCAAATCGGCCCTTCACGATGAATGTCGCCGAACTAATGCCAGCTTCTCCTCCATCAGTCGCTTCTTGAATCTCTACCGAGAAACCCTTGTTTTCAGCCCATCGGAGATACATCCGCAGAACCATTTCCGCCCAATCACAAGCATCGGTTCCTCCCGCGCCGGAATGGACTTCGCATACAGCATCGTTCTCGTCATGCTCTCCGTTAAACAGTGCAAACAGTTCAATATCGTCAAGTTGGTGTCCTAAGGAAGAGATAGCAGCATCGATTTCCTCATTGAGCGACTCATCTTCTTCTTCTCGCGCCAAAAGGTCCAGGGTGGAGACGTCATCCAATTCCCGGCGGACCTTTTCCCACCGATCAATATCATCTCGAACGTTCGCTAGGCGACCCGTAATATTTCGCGCTTCATCGGGATTGTCCCAAAGGTCAGGACTTGCAGCTCGAGACTCCAGTTGAGTCATTTCTTCTCGAGCTTGATCAATACCCAGGTAGACGTGCGCTTCAGCTACACGACGTTCAAGTTCTTCAAGTGTCTCAGATTTATCTGACATTAGGGGGTCTCGATGCTCAGCGCCCGTGGCAGTGTTTGAATTTGGTACCTGACCCACAATGGCATGGATCGTTACGGCCGACTTTTTGTTCTTCGGTCTTAACAACTTGTGTTGGTTTGGTTGTTTGACTCGGAGCCACTGGTTTTGGTGGCGCAGCCGCAGGACTGAGTTGGGGACTGCTTTCAGAAGACGAGTACGTCAACCCATCCCCACTGCGCTGACCATCGGCAATCACTACTTCCGCATGCATCGCATACCTAACAAAATCGCTATAAACCGATTCAAGCATCGATGAGAACATGTCGAATCCTTCGCGCTGCCATTCAGCGACTGGATCCTTCTGCCCAATGCCTCGAAGATGAATTCCTTCCCGGAGGTAGTCCATCTCGTAGAGGTGTTCACGCCAACGCTGATCGATGATTCTAAGAAGAACCTGTCGTTCGACCTCACGCATGGTTGATTCGCCGAGTTCCGTTTCTCTCTTTTCGAAGTGTCGGACAGCATCATCGATCATGTCTTGTTCGAGGGTGATTACATCACCAACTCGTTGCATCTTGTCGACAGTGAGTTCAGTGGGCCAGTAGCTGTTTGTTTCAGCATGAATCGCTTCTAGGTCCCATTCGGAATGGTCTTCTTCCCCGCAGAACTGATCAACTATCTGGGCTACCGCGGATTCGATGTACTCCAAAGATTCTTCTCGTAGATCTTCTCCGTTGAGAATCTGTGATCTTCGCGCGTAGATCACTTTGCGTTGTTCGTTCATGACCTCGTCGTATTTGAGAACATTTTTCCGAACCTCGGCATTTTTTTGTTCAACCGTATTCTGAGCTCGCTCGATTGCTTTGGTCACCATGTTTGCTTCGATAGGGGTGTCATCGGGGAGCGCGCGGTCCATAACCCAGTTCATTGCCCCCGTCGCAAAAAGTCTCATGAGGTCATCTTCTAACGAAAGGTAGAAGCGACTTTCGCCCGGGTCGCCTTGTCGACCGGAACGACCTCGTAGCTGATTATCGATACGACGAGATTCGTGGCGTTCGGTTCCTAGAACGTAGAGTCCGCCCACGTCTTTGACTTGTTGACCCTCGGCTGAGCACGATGGCTCATGGTGGGCGACACGCGCTTCTAGCTGTTCAGCGTTAGCTGGTTCGTCGGGATCCATTCCATCTCGGAACAAGTCCTGACGTGCCAGACCCTCAGGATTACCTCCAAGGAGGATATCTACGCCTCGGCCAGCCATATTCGTTGCGACGGTAACAGCGCCTAGTCTGCCGGCTTGAGTAACAATCTCTGCTTCCCGGTTGTGTTCTTTCGCGTTGAGGACATTGTGGGTAATGCCCCGTTGGTCCAAGGCACGTGAGATTTTTTCGCTGTTTTCGACACTCACAGTGCCCACCAGGATTGGCTGTCCTGTGGCTCGTCTTTCTTCGATGTCGTCAACGACCGCATCAATTTTAGAGTTTTCGGTTTTATAGATGAGGTCCGCGTGGTCCTGACGTTTAACTGGACGATGGGTAGGTACAGGTACGACATCGAGGCCGTACGTATTTCCGAACTCGGCTGCTTCAGTGGTCGCCGTACCTGTCATGCCTGCAAGCTTGTTGTACAACCGAAAGTAGTTTTGAAGGGTGATAGTCGCCAGAGTTTGGTTCTCCGCTTTTATGCTTACTCCTTCTTTGGCTTCCACCGCCTGATGTAAACCTTCGCTCCAGCGTCGACCGTCAAGAATGCGGCCAGTGAACTCGTCAACAATCCTGACCTCACCGTTTTGTACGACGTAGTCGCGGTCTCGGCGATACAACTCTTTCGCCTTCAGCGCGGCGCTCATTTGATGGACCAAGTTCGACGAGACCTGGTCGTACAGGTTGTCGATATTGAGAGCTCGCTCGACCTTTTCTATGCCCGGTTCCAACACCGCGACGTTTCGTTTGTCCTCTTCGACTTCGTAGTCAACGTCGCGGGTCAGAGTTCGTGCTATCTGGGCAAACTGGCCGTATAGCTTGGCGGCGTCCGCTAGACGTCCACTGATAATCAGTGGTGTCCGAGCTTCGTCGATAAGGATTGAGTCAACTTCGTCAACGATGCAGAAGTTGTGGCCTCGCTGCACTTGTTGATCTTTCGACGGCGCCATGTTGTCTCTTAGGTAGTCAAAACCAAACTCGTTGTTCGTGCCGTAGGTGATATCTGCCGCATATTGGACTCGTTTAACTTCTGGGTCGGTCTGTCCGGGAACAACTAGCCCGACTTCTAGACCGAGAAATCGGTGAACGCGACCCATCCAATCGGCGTCGCGGGTTGCCAAGTAGTCATTGACAGTGACGATATGGACTCCTTGGCCAGAGAGCGCGTTCAAGTAGACAGGAAGGGTTGATACGAGCGTCTTGCCCTCACCTGTGCGCATTTCAGCTACCCATCCAAAGTGAAGAGCGGCTCCACCCATCAGCTGAACGTCATAATGCCGTTGGCCCAAAACTCTCTGGGCTGCCTCTCGCGTAACCGCAAAGGCGTCGATAAGTATGTCGTTAAGATCAGCCCCACGGTCTATTTCAAGCTTGAAATCAGTTGTTTTCTCGCGCAGTTCCTGATCAGAAAGCTTCTGATATTCGCTTTCGATGGCGTTGATCTCTGGCACCAGCGACTCGAGTGCTCGCGCCTTCTTCCCTTCGCCCGCGCGCAGAAGTTTTTGAAACACCGCCATTGCAGTAAGGCTACCGGCGTCCAGGTACTGCTGCGGGTCGCTTAAGCCTCAGTCCGGTTGGGTGTCAGTAACGGTAGTGGTCGGGTTTAAACGGGCCTTCTACTGGCACGCCTATGTAATTCGCTTGTTCTTCGGTAAGGGTCGTGAGTTTTACACCCAGCTTGTCCAGGTGAAGTCTGGCCACTTCCTCGTCTAAGTGTTTGGGGAGAAGATGTACTTCATTGGCGAGAGAATCAGCGTTCGCGTGTAGTTCGATCTGGGCTAGCACCTGGTTGGTGAAACTCATCGACATTACAAAGCTTGGATGACCCGTAGCGCAACCCAAATTCACTAGGCGGCCCTCCGCCAAAATAAGGATGCTATTTCCGGTGGGAAAGATGTATTCATCGACTTGAGGTTTGATGTTACGCCGCTGTACATCAGACATTTTTTCTAGCCCAGACATGTCGATTTCGTTATCGAAATGCCCGATGTTGCAGACCACGGCATTGTGTTTCATTGCACCCATGTGTTCAGCAGAAATGATGTCGCGGTTACCCGTGGTGGTAACAAAGATATCGATGTCGCCCACTACGCTTTCCAGCCGGTCAACCTCGAATCCTTCCATAGCAGCTTGTAATGCGTTAATCGGATCTATTTCGCTCACCACTACACGGCAACCTTGCCCTCGTAAGGACTGCGCGCAGCCTTTCCCGACATCTCCGTATCCCGCGACGAAAGCAAGCTTCCCACCCAACATGACATCCGTGGCTCTGTTGAGCCCGTCAATTAAAGAGTGTCGACATCCGTAGAGATTGTCGAATTTAGACTTGGTGACAGAGTCGTTGACGTTGTAGGCGGGAAACTGCAGTTCGTTTCGTTCAACCATCTCGTACAGCCGATGAACTCCTGTGGTTGTTTCCTCAGAGACGCCCCTAACGTTTGCAATCATCTCCGACCAGAACGTGGGGTGGCTCTCGGCAACGGTTGCCAGAAGCTTCAAGATTTCTTCCTCGTCGTGAGAGGTTGCCTCTTCTACCTCCGGTATTAAGCCCTCTTGTTCGTAGCGTGCTCCCAGATGCACCAACAAGGTAGCGTCGCCACCATCGTCAAGAATCAGATTGGGTCCACTCTCACCCGGCCACTTCAAAGCCTGTTCTGTGCACCACCAATACTCTTCAAGAGTCTCCCCCTTCCAGGCATAAACAGGGACGCCTCGCGGGTCGTCTACGGTCCCATTTCTGCCCACCACGACAGCCGCCGCCGCATCATCCTGGGTGGAGAAAATATTGCAAGACACCCAACGAACATCTGCTCCGAGGTCCACCAGCGTTTCTATGAGAACAGCGGTTTGAACGGTCATGTGCAAGGAGCCCATAATTCTTGCTCCTGCCAAAGGCTGCGAATCATAGCCCTGAGCGCGTAATGCCATGAGGCCGGGCATCTCTTCCTCTGCTAACTCAATCTGCTTTCGCCCGGGCTCAGCGAGACTCAAATCAGCAACTTTGTAGTCTCCCTGGAGAGAGCTATTGGGTGCCATACGGCGCTCCTATGCGGTTTGACGCCCATCGGGGAGCAAGGCGCACGTTTCAAATCCTACCGGCATCTGCGGCTGGCAATCACGATCATGATTGAGCAAGACGATGTTTGAGTTGAGTCAACACGTCGATGGGTCCAGGGTCCTGCCCCAATAAGGCCGCTACTTCTAATGATGTTTGATCTCCAAACAAGATCAGGTCAAAAAGCTGCGCCAGTTCAGAGTTGCCTTCTGCCCACACAGTGACGACCTCGGATTTGTCACTGCCCGCAACGGTTTCGTTGAAGTCAAACCGCGGAGCTAGGCGTGGATGTTCGTAGATGTGACGTAATTGAACGGCAACAATTTTTGGCTCACCACTATGAGTCACGCCCCATCCTGCAAGTTCGTTGTGACAAGTTTCGGGCATCACGTTAAAAAACGCTGGCGTCTTCGCGTTTTCATTTAGCTGGTTCTTAAAACGAACAGCAGCTACTTCACCTAGCGGTCCTCCCCCGTAAATGACTGGAATTTGGGTTGCGAGGCTCTCACCGACCGAACGCGAATTATCCGACCCAGAACGTATACGGTCACATCGACTTCGGAGGACGGCATCTACGTCTTCGAAATCGTCTTCGAGGCCTTCGATGAGCCCCATCGAATCCAATGCTTTGAGCAGCGGCACCGACATCGCACCTACGGCGCATCGCGGCATCGGAATAGTGGAATCGACTAACGACAATGAGGCTTGCCATTCCTCAGCGAGACGGCTCAGAGTTCCGCCGCAAGTCACGGCAAAGATATGAGCGCCTCGTTCATGGGCTATTGCCGCTGCGTGAAGAGTCTCTTCGGTTTCTCCGCTGAACGATGCGACCATCACCAAGGTCCGGTGATCAACAAAGTTCGGACATTCGTAGCCTTTGCTAACTATGACTGGGACAGAGATACGAGGGCCAACTATTGCCTTCACGATGTCGCCGGCGATGCCTGATCCCCCCATACCCAGCACTACTAGCTGATCGATGTCCGAGACCTGGGGAAGAGCATCGATTTGTAGGTCACGTGACATTGATTCTTCTATTTGGTCAGGCAACGCCAGTGTGGTTTCTTGCATGCCAAGCGAATCAGGTGGAGTTGTCACGTTAGTCCTCGGAACCTGAGCTTCCGGTTTCTTGTCCCGCTAACTGATCTAGTCGTTCTCGTTCTTCTTCCCCAAGCGAAGTCGACTCCGATGTCAACAGCACTGGAATTCCATCTTTTATGGGGTATGTGATCCCCTGTCGGGGGTTGTAGAGAATGTTTTCTTCAGCGAAATATCGCAGGGGTCCCTTGTCATCTGGACAGGCGAGAATCTCGAGTAAACCGGGATCTAAAGCCATTTTCTCTCCTTCAGATCTTGCTATTCGGCTAGGTCAGGTGGACCTCGTTCTTATTCGTCCAGGGTACGGCAGCAATTAATGAATGAGGTCCAGAATTTGATCTACTCGCTTGGTGACCTCGCTTGCATCGGGCCCTTCGACATTTAAACGCAGCAGTGGTTCAGTGTTAGAAGGTCGAACGTTAAACCACCAATTACCGCAATCGACCGTTAACCCATCTAAACGGTCTTGTGGCTGGTCAGCGAAAACGTTCGAGATTTTCTCAATGGCAGTTGTCGTGTCTTTGACGTCAACGTTTATTTCGCCCGATTGCGAGTATCGCTGGAAGGGGTTACACATTGAAGAGAGCGGGCCGTTACTTCGCGATAGGCGATCCAGCACAATCATTGCAGCGATCAGACCTGAATCTGCGCCGTAGTTTCGGGCGAAGTAATAGTGGCCGCTGTGTTCTCCGCCGAACATAGCGCCCGTTTCTGCCATGCGGGCCTTGATGTAGCTGTGGCCAACTCGGGTTCTCAGGGGGTCTCCCCCGCCCTCTTGTATCGCTTCCACTGTCGCTCTGGAGCAAATCAGGTTGTGCAGAATAGGGCCAGGTCCTTCTTTCTCCAGGATCGCTGTGGCGACTAGGGCGGTGGTCATGGATCCGGTGATAGGAACCGCGCGTTCGTCGACGAGGAAGACTCGGTCAGCGTCACCGTCAAACGCCAAACCGACATCCGCGCCAGTCTCAAGGACACGACGCTGAAGATCTGCCAAATTTTCTGGTTGCAGCGGGTCAGCCGGGTGGTTTGGAAAGGTCCCATCAAGTTCTTCGTAGAGGATTTCTAAGTCAAATGGGAGAGTGTTGAACGCTGCGGGTACCACAAGTCCGCCCATCCCGTTAGCGGTGTCGGCAACTACCTTCAATGGTTTCAACGAACTGATGTCTACGAATGAATGGACGTGCTGAACGAACTCGTCGAGAAGATCCAACGGTTGAACATTCCCCCGTTGTTCAGTCGGACTGGCCGGCTGAGTGGCCAGCTGCTGTATTTGCCCTAGTCCGGTGTCTGCACCGATCGCTTTCGCCGAAGGTTGACATAGTTTCATCCCGTTATATGCGGCTGGGTTGTGCGAGGCGGTCAACATGACTGCGGCCGCGTTCAAATATCCAGATGCGAAGTAGAGAAGGTCCGTGGAGGCCAGCCCAATGTCGGTTACGTCAACGCCCTGGGAAGTAACGCCTTCGCTGAAAGCTGCAGCAAGTCCTTCACCCGAGGGTCTCATATCTCGACCAATTACGACCCGATCAGACTTTGTAAATTTTGCGAACGCGGCGCCCAACGCTCTAGCCATCGGCTCGTCGAGTTCTTCTGGTGCAAGACCCCTGACGTCATATGCCTTAAATACCTTCGCTAGGCGTTCTGGGGTGATTGGCGGGATCACATCGGGTTGGGGCATCGCATCTTGGAGACTAACCACCCGTCGGAGGTGCGTCGTTGTATCTCCTAGTCATCGACCATAGACGAACTCTGGCAACATCCCAGAGCATCCGAATTGCCTGGGGGATGAATCGAACCGTGCTTTGCTCAACGTGGTCCACAATTACTGGGATTTCCACTATCTCCAGGTCAAGCCGTCTAGCTAAGAAAAGAACTTCTACGTCGAACGCAAATCCATCGATTCTTGACATTGCAAAGGCGGATTGAGCTGCTTGAGAAGTGAAGCCTTTTAGACCGCATTGGGTATCAAGATGAGGACCGGGCAAAATCAGCCGCGTAAGGCGATTAAAGACTCGGCTGCCTTGGTCACGAATGAAGCCAGGCGGACCAGTTTCTTCACTTGAGCTATGACGGCGACTACCTAGCGCTACGTCTGCGCCTCCTTTGAGGACGTCGACGATGTTCATTATTTGCGAGGGCCGGTAGGCGAGGTCCACGTCGGTAAACACGAGGTAGGAACCTGTTGCAGCCGCCATACCTCGTCGAACCGCTTCACCTTTACCTCGATTTTCGTTCAGTTCGACAACTTGGTCCGCTCCTGATTGTCTTGCGATTAGCGCTGTCTCGTCATTTGAGCCGTCGTCGACGACAACGATTTCCACCTCTGTAGGTTGGACGTCATGGCGGATTCGTTGGATAGCTTCTGCGACGATCGGGGCCGCTTGATATGCGGGCAAAATTACCGAAATAAGCCGCTTCGTCATTGGAGTAGCTCTCTGCGTTGACCCCTGCGCAAGTAAACAACCCCTCCGATTGCAGCCAGGGTGATGAGCCAACCAAAATATTCCACCCAAGTTGCTTCGAATTCCAACTCAACGTTGTTATCAGTGGGAATCACCACCATCCAATTGGGGGTCGCCCGGTATGGACCCAACGCTCCCGCAGCAGACCAGTTCGGAAAATAAGATGTTTTGATCATTACTGGCACGCCAACACGGTCAACGGAAAAGGTGATCTTTTCCCGAGACTCGCGGATCTCTGTGATCGAGATTGGGGGCAACGCTCGTTCAGACGGTTCAGTGAAAGTTCGCCCGCCGATAAACGGCGCTTCTAGCACATCAACACGCGTCCACTCTTGTGGGCCATCGCCAGTAATTGGAACACGGCGGCGAACGGGATCGTTGAACCATGCGGCGGCGGGGTCGGTCCATGCACGTCCTCCCGCGTTGCCGCCAGAAGAAACATTGGGCTCATATAAGAGACCCTCAACAAGCGGGGAGTCGACAACCCGGTAAATACGCCAAGGACCCGAGACCGCTAACAATTCAAGCCTGTCTGTGTGTCGGCTCGCTTGTTCAATAGCTTCTTCACTGAAAGCCAGGTAGTAGCGAACTCCTGACATTTGCATGTGTTCGATACCGGAGTCTAAATCCAGTCCTCTGTAGGCCAATCCTCTCATCGGTCGGGATGGATTCGCCGACAACTCCGACTGCATCAAGAAGTGAAACGGCACTGTTGCAGACGACTCGAAATAGAGGCCCTCCATTGACCCGATACAGCCATCTGTCCAGTAGGGCAGCAGCATGGGAGCCATCGGAGTTCCATACGACCCCAATTCGTCGCGGTCGTACTCCCAGAGCGCTCGGCCGCATCCGTACTCGTCTCCAATTTGCGTCATGGTGTCTACAAGACTCCTGTAGACGGGATACCCAGCTCGGGCTTCATACCCAGTGAAGTTCCAGGCAGCCCACCCGGCAACAAAGTTCTGGTCATCGGACGCCACCGTCACTGGACCCCAACGAAAGTCACCATTTTTGTTGTAGGTACCGCCAGGCGCTATTCCCAAATACACGGAAATGAATGTGCTCGCAGCGAGTAAAGCGACGACGGGAACGAAGATAACTTTTAGGTTTGCTCTGTTGTGAGAACGGGCGTGGCGATCTAGGGAATCTCTGGGTTGCAATAATTCAATGAGAAAATAAACACCAACCGCTGCAGAGAAATACAAAGCCAAATACCAAAATGGAAGTAATCGGGCATTCCATAGGCGATGTTGGGGCCAAAACGTGAACGCGAGGCCTGCTGCGACACCAACCGCTAGAAAAAAGATCGCTGGCTGATACCAACGCAAACAGCCGATGACGATACCTACTAGAGCTAACGCAAGAAGCCAAAGGATGGCCATCTTGGCGCTATCCCCCGAAAGTCGTTCAGGGAAGAAAAGATTACTTCGGACGTCTTCGAGTTTCTCCCATCCCATGTCGTTCAGGTAGGGACGTCGAATCAAAAAGGGAACTGTCCAAAACGCCGATAAGGCACCACTGAGTAAGCCCAGCCCTAACAACCGAATCGATACTTTGATTTCGTTAAGAATCAGAAACAGCAGCGGTAGCAGACACAGCAAAGCCCGGATCCATTGATTCGAAATGGTTAGCCAGACCGCCGAGATAAAAAGCAGCCCGATCAATAAGAAAAGCGTTGAGTTTCGAGCACCCAAACGGATCCGCAACTGACATGTGGAACGAACTGCTACTTGGAGAGTCGTTGCCGCGACCGCAAATAGGAGGGGTATCGGGTGACACAGCGCTACGACTCCTAGAACCAGGGTCGTCATAACTTTGTGAGTGCCCGCGTCGATGACTCGGTTCACTAAGCCGAGGTAGACAAGGGCTAAAGAAAGCCCTATGGAAAATGCAAACTCCCCCGCAAGGGTCGACGCAATATTGCCCCCATAAATAGTGAAGTTGTGATCAAAGACAAAAAGAAGTCCAGCAACCGCTAGGAGAGCAGGTAACGGTTCCTTCCATTTGGATAGTCGACCCATCAACCAGGCCGCTATAGGCATAAACACCACGCCCGATACGGCTACAAGCTTAAAAGCGACGCCATACGGAACCAGAAGATCAACCCCGACTATCAGTAGGTAGGGAATCACCATGTAGAAGTGCATGGCCGGGAACCCCGCGTACCAGTCAGAGCTCCAGCCTCTGAGTTGCCAAGAGGGCAGCAGTTCGTCGCGTAGAAAAGCTGGGCCCCATACGTGAGCACCCATGTCGCCGCCGGTTGGCGTGCTATCAACAAATATTTCTGAGAGACCTAAACCCCATATGACCACGCCAGCTGACGCAAGAGCGACGAATAGTGACAACCAGTCTTGGGGACCATACCCAAATCGTTCGATAACCGACCGTAACGAAGTGGCTTCTCGGTTTCGGGACGTGTCGGGGAAGGTCATTCGTCCTTATGTTGGCATCCACTTACCACCAACAGGAATCGGGGGCGCTTAACTCCGTCTAGAACCAAGAACCAATTACTTTCTCGATATCCAACTGTATGGGAGAACCTCGGGCGTTTCTCCGCCGTCAATCTTGACCGATGTATTGGCCTTCGTCATGAGAAGTAATCTGCGTTTCTTTACGCCTGTCCTGACACGACCAACCTTGAGGCGGCCGAAACCTATCCGCGTGGATCGCACACAGCTCTAGAAGATTCGAGTCACGATCGGGGTTCAAGGCGCAAAGTTCCACTAGACGAGTTTCATAATCGAACAACAACAGCACTTCTGCATCGTTGGCGCATAGAGGTCGACTGCATAGGCGAGATTGAGAAACCGTCACTTAGCTGAAGATACAGAACACATAGAGAAAATTATGGGATCTTGTGAGCTGCTGATCTTGTCGCGCAGATGATTAAGTCGCCTGCACCTCTAGCATGGACGTATGGTCCCCGAAGGACACGAGACCGAACCTCCTCCAAGTGAACGCCGCCGCGAAGGCTGGCCGCGCTGGTCAGTCTGGATGCTTGTGGCTTTAGTCCTCGCGTCGGTAATTATCCCTGGTCTAATCAACAGAGATAACGGAACAGCTATTGATTACAGCGATCTCATAGACGAAGTGAGCGACGGAAGAATCAACTCAATCGTGGTCACTAACGGCACCGGCGCCATCAAAGCTGAGGCAATGGACGACGTAACCTACAGCAGCAAAGGGCCCGTTGAACTTCCGGAAACAGATCTTGAACTTTTGCGCGATCGAAACGTAACGGTCGAGTTTCGTAGCGAAAGCTCCAATCCGTTTTTGAGCATGCTCCCGATTCTTCTGCCTTTCCTCTTGATCATCGGACTGTTTTGGTGGATGCAACGCCGAGCTCAAGGTCAAATGAGCGGCATCATGTCTATAGGCCGCAGCAAAGCCAAGACCTACACGACGGAACGGCCAGACACCGGCTTCGACGACATTGCCGGTTATAAGGGCGTCAAACAAGAAATCACCGAAGTTGTCGACTTCCTAAAAGAACCTGATCGGTTCGCTGCGGTAGGTGCTCGTATCCCTAAAGGAGTTCTGCTGGTAGGTCCTCCGGGTACCGGTAAGACTTTGATTGCTCGCGCAGTGGCAGGCGAAGCAGGGGTTCCGTTCTTGTCTGTAACCGGATCAGACTTTATGGAGATGTTCGTAGGCGTGGGAGCAAGCAGAGTCCGTGACCTCTTTCAAACCGCACGTAAATTGGGTCGAGCAATCATCTTCATTGACGAAATTGACTCAATTGGACGCAAAAGGGGCGCTGGACTCGGCGGCGGGCACGACGAAAGGGAACAAACCCTCAACCAAATGCTCGCTGAGATGGACGGATTCGAAGCCACTGAGGGCATCGTCATGATGGCTGCGACCAACCGACCAGACATTTTGGACCCTGCGCTTCTTCGACCAGGAAGATTTGACCGGCAAGTAGTAGTACCTCTTCCTGAATACGAAGAGCGGAGCGCCATTTTGACCGTTCACGCTAAGGACAAAAGCGTTGATACGGACATCGACCTAGGCATGGTCGCAAAGGGCACACCTGGGATGAGTGGCGCAGATCTCGCAAACCTTGTCAACGAGGCCGCACTCAATGCCGTTCGCATGGATCGAGAGTCGATAACGCAAGAAGATTTCGAGGCGGCGCGAGATCGAATATTAATTGGTCAGCGCCGGGATTCAGTAGCGATGACGGACCGGGAAAAAGAAGTCACTGCCTATCACGAAGGCGGTCATGCTCTCATCGCGACCCTCTTCGCAAACTCTGACCCTGTCCACAAAGTAACAATTCTTCCCACCGGTCAAGCGCTGGGTATCACGATGCAGCTACCTGAAGAACGTCATGCGTACTCCCAGGACTACATCGAAGATCGCTTAGCGGTGCTATTCGGCGGTCGCATGGCGGAAGATACGGTGTTTGGTGTTACATCAACCGGAGCCGCGAATGATCTGATCCAAGGAACCGAGTTAGCTCGCAGAATGGTGACCGAATGGGGAATGAGCGACCGCGTAGGCCCTATGGCGTGGGGCTCCGATAATCAGGTCTTCCTTGGCGAGGGCTTGGTAAGTGGCCGCGACTACAGCGATGACACAGCACGAATCATAGATGAAGAAGTAGAAAGAATTTTGCGGACTCAAGAAGGTCGCGCTCGACAAGCACTAATTGAGCACAGGGGAGCTCTTGATCGAATTGCAGCTGCTCTACTCGACAAAGAGACAATCAGCGGAGAGCAAGTGGCGCAGTTGATACCCGAACCGAACGAAAGCGGCAGAGAGTCGACTTCTATTTCCGAGACCGAAGAGCATCCTCCCATCACCCAGTCTGAGTTGGACTAAACAACTTTTGCTAACGCTGTGGTGAATTCGCTGAGATCAACACGGCCAACCCACCCCGCTACGACGGTTCCCTGCTCGTCAACTATTACCGTCGTAGGAACAGTGTCAATATTAAATTTTCGATGAAGGTCACGGTTCGCACCATATTCGATATCTGCGACAGGTAAACCCGCCCCGGCGGGTCCTCGAATGAGACGCACAACGTCTTGGCAGCTATGACAACTCTTTTCGGTGAAAACGACTATGCCGGCACCGGCAGCTAACCCAACCTCAGATGCCGGAACGCGCGTAGGTAAGGAATTACGACGCACAGAGATACTGGTTGTCGAACCAGTTCGATTCAAAACAGCAGCTGCTACAGACACCGCTCCGCCGAGACATAGAGCAATTAAGAGGCGAATCACGGTTCATTCTCGCCAAATTTGATTCCTAAGACCGAATTTAGGCCAGCTCCACCCGCGTTCTGGTGGAGCGCAGTTACAGCAATCGGCACCTCACTTCCGATTTCTATCGTGCTACCCGGAGCCATGGGAACGGATTTGGATCCAAACCCAGCCAGTGTCACCTTGTATCTCCCCCGACTGCCATAGCGAGATATAAACACATTGGCCTCCCCCTGCTGAGTGTTTTGGAGTCCGATCAGCACTTGACCACCCAGCTCCGGAATGGCCAGTATCCAACGTTCAGATCCATTCGGCACTCCTGGAGTTATAGAAAGTCCACTCTCCCGACCTTGCGGAAGTTCTAGTTCCTCTTGCGCATCTCGAGCGGGTAACAACTCATTTTCAGGACTTTCCTTACCCGGCGATCCCTGGGGGCCTGAAGCTAGCTCCACACCTGAAACGACGGGGATCCCATTTGATGACTGCACCAGGATTCCGAATACTGAGGCGGGAGTAAACACAGTGTTAGACGCCAACCGTTCTTCGACTTTCGGAAGGACCTGTATTTTGACTACGTCAAAGGGACCGACGCTCGCAACTGCCGATTCGGTTAGACCCTCGCCTGTCACCACCGCTACATCTACATCAGCAACTACGTCTGTAGGATTAGACACCACAACGGAAGTAGCTTCTGTTTGTCCCAACCGGGCAATGGGGTGGTACCAAGAGGTAGCGATCGTTGCACTAGCGAGGTGAGTCGAAAAACCAACTCGACCACTGGATCCTCCAAAGACCTGGATGTGATCTACAACGACTCGACCTAGTCGTGCTCGTAACGTTGCGCTGACTACGTCGCGACGTCGTACATGTTCACCGATGTCTATCGACAGCGAACTCGCTGCAGGGACCACCAACCCGCCAAGTTCTCTGGGCGTATATGGGCCAACCTCTAACTCAGTGGCAAAACTAAGATCAATCACAGCATCGATCGGAAGCGGGTTGTACACCACTAGATGGCTCGTACCATCGGCCTGAGTATCAGATGAAACCACGTACCACTCGTCGGCGACAACTGAAGAACACGGAGCAGCTTCAGAGCCATAAGGCGATCGCACGCGACGCGTAGCAACAATGCCAGCGGCCGGTGCCTCAACTAGGGCTGACACCAACTCGTCTGCAGTGTGATCACCTACTTGCAGTGACCGACTGGCAAAGCCCGGGACTTCAAGCTGAACCAACCGCTGGGGGCTAGTGGGACTTACGAGATAGACGCTGACCTTGGTCGGCTCAGCCGCGGTATTCGTCAACACAAGCTCGACCTGAGCTTCCACACCAGCTTCGGGTAGTTCTCTGCTATGCGCGGTCGGGCAATACCACGTCGAAGTCAGGGATTGTCCTCCCGCAACCGCATTGTCGGTATCGACGATAGCTACTTCTATCGAGTCCGTATTACCTCGCTCAAGGCTTTCATCCAGGAACAAACCCACCGCCAATGCAACCGGCAACGCCAGACGAGCGAACCACAACAACAAGGTCATGCTGGCGATCCGACTTCAGTCACCCGCCGTCTTTCCGTCACTGCAAAACGCGCAATGACTACCCACAAAACGATCTGCACAACTGCGCGATCAGCAACAGAGTCGGGCCTGATGTGCCATAGGACCGCAGGACCCTCAACCGGACTATTGAAACGCATCGCCCAGCCGAACGACCGAGTTGGCGAAACTACTGTGTCGTTAACCAACAGTCTCCAATTGTTGTCAAAAGCCTCGGAGACTAGGACCTCACCAACTCCGACGAATCCCCGCTGCTCACGAGCGCTCCGTCGATCAGTCAAAATCGGTACACCTGACGTAAGGTCAGTCACCACAAGCTCACCGGGTTCATCAAGCCCAGCTAATCGCACCGGTCCCACGAACTGTGCCCTACTCGACATCCACGATTCGTTCAACAGAACACGTACCGACGGATCCGCCGCAAGCGGTCTAAGGTCCAGTTGTGAACCGAGACTTTGTCGGACACGGGGCCCCACAGGACGATCGGTGCCACTTGAGAAAGACGGAGTGGATCGTTCAACCACCGCCACATACCTAATCCCAAACGGAGCCAACAAACGCCCCATCCTCACCGTGTTGCCGGATAACCCGATTTCGACCGCGTTCAACAGCTGTTGGTGCGCACCTGTTGGAGCGCCAACCCATTGATGTCTGACATCTGGATGGCCTCTCACTGAAGTCGCCGCATAAAGTCCATCTTCGCCGACCGGCCAGCCCGAAAGCGGCAACACTTCAGGCGCTCCAAGCCAGAGAACCCGATATGAAGGTCCGATATCGCGATCGTCTAATAGCGACAGCGAGACACGTAAGTCATTAGTCGGTGATCCCCATCTTCCATTGGCGCTTTCAAGCAAAAGAACAGCACTGGCGACCAGCAAAGACCCCGCTCCCAGAACAACACAACCTTGACGAAGCACTGAGGAAGCTCGAGCACCGTCGAGCCGAAGAGCAGAAGGTCCCAGAGCTGCACACCAACAAACTCCCACCGCAGCTAACACCATCGAGCCCTCAGCCACCATCACATCCCGACGCACTAGATCAGTCAACCAGCCGTTTCCCGAGCACCACGCTAGAAAAAACCCGGCAAGGGCCACAGAGCCCGCTGTCAACGCCATTCTGAGTCGTTCACCTCGACCCAGCAAAAGCGGCACCACAGCTACTAGCAAAGGGCACCAAGCAGCCCATTCACTTCCATAGAATCCGGGCGCGAAACGAAGCAGATCAGCGAGTCCATCAAAATCTTCCGACGGCGAACGCATTAGAAGGTGGGACAAGACTTCGTCGCTACCGCCAAGAACGCCAACCCAAGGGAGATGCATCAAAGAAGCAATAGCCACGGAAAGCGAAACGATCGCAACTCCCCGGAAGGAGTCGCGTGCTGCCACCAAACCGATAGTCAATACAGCCACGACCAAAAAAGCGGCTAATACGATCAGAAAGACAATCGGTTCAAACGCTG
This sequence comes from Candidatus Neomicrothrix sp. UBA6944, assembly GCA_002448715.1. Lineage (GTDB taxonomy): Bacteria > Actinomycetota > Acidimicrobiia > Acidimicrobiales > Poriferisodalaceae > UBA6944. Next base: position 49,420 of record DJZU01000062.1, read on the forward strand.
CGACTACTGCAATCAGGAGACCCAACGCTGCCGATTGCGCCAGAACGCTGCGGTCCCCAAGAGCATATTTTGGGGTACCGAACGCACCAAAAACCCGACGAACGACAAAAGGGACAGCAGCTACCAACAGGAGTGTCCCCCACCGCCCGTCCACAAGCGCGTTATAGGGGACGGGTAGAACCGCATAGAGCAAGGTTCCGACGACTCTTCCCCATATGGCATCGAGCGGTTTGAGCAGCCGCCACATGCCCAACATTCCGATCGGGAGGAGGCTAAGGATCAGGATTTCTCGGACTAACTCCTGTGCCCCGAAAGTCAGCCACCCGACTGCACCCAAAAGACCCAAGGCAGCCGGGCCACTCCCTGCAGCGCCAACGCCTATTTCGCGCCACCCACTCCAATATTCGGACAACAAGGATGCGGTTTCAGGGAAGGTCGCGAATTGTCCGTAGGCAGGAACGCCCTGCGTAAGCAAATGGCGGCTACCAAACGCCAACACCAAACCTACGCACGAGAACGCTATAAGAGAAATTCGGCGGGGTCCTGCCGAAAAGCTCTGCGTTAAACGACGTCCTGCGCGTCCGCGAATCGACTGAAGGGCTATGTCGCCACCAATCTGACCTTGCAAAAACCCTCGCAGTCTCGACGATCCAGTCATCTGCCGTCGGCGAATCTGTCGATCACGAGTCTCTCTTACGCGAGAAATCTGACGACGCTCTTTCAGTACATATGGAGTTTGCAGGAGGTTCCATCCCCAAGCCCACAACACATCACGCGCATACTGAAACCTCAAGGCCAGCAAGCTGTATGTCAACTCAAGTAACGACAGCAGCATCGCCATTATTAAGGTTGGGACTAGATGCACCCAGCCGTAGCACTTCGCCACGATGTGTTGGCGGTACCTCATGCTGAGTCGACGACTCCGAGGCTGATCCTGCGCCGAAATGAGGTCGAGGGAGTGAACGGTAGCTGTAGGAACAACCAAAATTCGACCACCCGCTATTTGAACCCTCCAACAAAGGTCTAAATATTCTTCGAAATCGCTGATTCGTTGGTCAAAACCTCCGATGGTTACGAATAGGTCGGAACGAACCAACACCGCGTGTCCGCTCACCGAAAAAACTTCGCGAACGCGATCATGTTGCTCTTGGTCTAACTCACCAGGTTCAACAATGGGAGTCGAAACCGCGAACGCGTCGGCCACGAAACCCATATACAAAATCCGTGAGGGGTCATTAAAATCGACAACTTTTGGGCCCAAGACCGCGGCGTTTGATTCCAACGCCTCCTCGACCAAGAGGCTGACTGCGTTGGGTGCTAATGCCGTGTCGTCACGAAGAAACAAATAAAAGGCCGCTCCTTCGACCAAATCACTTACAACGTTCGCCGCCTCTGCGTAAGTTTTGGCATTGGGCAACTGTTGGACTGTCGCATCCACAATCGTTGCAAGAACTCGGTCGGCGTTGGAACTATGTCCACGGTTCATTACCAATACTTGATAGTTCTCGTAATTCTGATTGATTACGCCATCAAGTACTTGGTCAAACCGCTCCCCCGGTGTGTCGACGACCAGCACAACTACCACTGGCGGAGCGAGTTTGGATTCGATGGTCACGTCGATCCGAGAGTACTCGGCTCCATACCCATGACTGAATCACCTGCATGGAAGATTACGGAACCACTTCTATTGCAACGACAGTCCGCTTTGCGACACTACTTCGAAAATCAGGGGCATCCCCGAAGGGAAAGCTGGTGCCGTCGTCCCACACCAACCAATACCCGTCATTGGTATTGGTGACAGCCATACCTGCTGTAGAAAGTCGATTCTTATTGCCTCCCCGAGATCCAAAAAATTCGACTGAGCCGAACGCAAACACTCCCCCGTCCGATGCCACAAACCAATAGCCTCGACCATCTCGTGCCGCCGTCATTGACGTAATTGGCTTATTCAGAACAATGTCGCCCGTTGATCCATAAAAACCTGCGTCCCCAAAGCTAAAGATTCCACCGTCCGATGCCACTAGCCAGTAACCATTACCGCTTCTGGTGGTTTCCATTCCAACCACCGGTTTGTTCAGGACGACGGCAGCCATAGAACCCTGAAAAGCAGCGTTACCAAATGCAAACACTCCGCCATCAGCCGTTGCTAGCCAATAGCCGTTGCCGGTCGGGTGCGCAGTCATAGCAACGATCGGATGTTCAAGGCTCTCTCCGCGAAGATCTCCGTGGTGAACAGCGCTGCCGTAGGAAAAGACCTCTCCTGCTTGAGAAACTAGCCAGTAGCCCTCTGCTCCGTAGGGCGCCGCCAAATCCACGATGGGACCAGAACGATCAGCTTGCTTGGCGTCTCCGTAGTGCTTGGCGGTTCCGACTGCCAGCACTCCACCATTGCTCTTCGCAAGCCAAAATCCAGGTTCGCTGTATTCAGGAAATTGTGGGAATCGATACCAGTCGGATTTGAGGCCTAGGCCCTTTCGAAATGGATCCTCAGCCCAGTTGGCGATGTCGACAGTGGTGTTCGCGTTCGTGCCTCGTAGAAGTAGCTGACGTGTTCTTCCTCCCCACTCTCCTAGTCCGTTTCTGAGGGTCACTTTGATTTCTTTCAACTGACCCAGTTCGGGATACATGGATTCGACGTCGCTGCGGCGGATGGTTTTCTCCCAGAGGTGGTGGGGATTGGGTTCTACGTCATCGCCCTCATCTATAACCGCCGGGAAAGCTGATAATTCTGACTGCGGGGCGGTCCAGCCGCCACTACTTGAACCGAATTCTGCTAGCGGGATCGACCCGTCGTAGGAAAGCCGAATCAACCCGCTCGTTTCGTTAACTGCTGCTGTCGTGGTCCCAAAATCGGTTCCGTAGTCAAGTGGCTTGCCATTCGCGCTAGCGCCGAGGTACACCTGACATCCGATCGTGTCGCACGTGTCTGTCATATATCCCTTGGCTTTGCGACGTTGCGAAATCGCCTCCAAATAGGTTCGGGCAGCTACTGCTTGAGCGCGTAACGCTTGCATCCCTAAGCCCCCACCCATGGTTCCCCATGACGAAGGTGTTTCTTGGGGTACGACTCCTCGTAAATATTGTTCCCGGTTAACCCTGTTGAAGCTGTACTGGCCGTTCTGCTCAATAAGTCCAAGCGAGCCGCGATAATGCCTACGTGAAACCTCGACATATGGATTCGATCGATCGCACGTGATCAACTGCAGCAGTTGGCCGAGGTCATCAACGGACTGAGTGCTGTTTATCGGGCGCGCTTCTATATAGGTTCGCCCACTTGAGTCAGACTGTCCGGGGTGACCATCAAAGAGGGAATAGCCCGGGTCAGCGCAGCCACTGGATTGTCGAATATTGAAATTGGAGGGCCCATTCGCGGACAGTCTCGCTATTTGCCCTCCGTAGAACTGAATGCCCTGAACGGTAAACGGGTTAGCCGAAGTGACTAAGAGATCCATTTCGTTGTTGCGCGTTATGTGAACTTTGACCTCTCGGTCGGCGACATGGCCACTCGTCGTGTTTGAGTAGTAGTGCTGCAGAATCTGTTCATAGGACCAAAAATGGTCAATTGCGTATCCGAGAGCTCCCCATTGCTGGAGTCCGCGTCCGTGCCCCCAGCCTCGTCCTTGAACTGTGATGCTGTCGGGCGCAATAGCGTGTGCTGGGTATTGCAAAAAAAGTGACGACCCCATGAGACAGATAGCCAGCAAACCAATGAGGCGTCGTCTTAGTTTCACCACCGACTCACCCGACTCGTAGCATCAACGATCGACGACCCCATGTTCTCCGAAACAGCACTTCCGAGGAATGGTGAATTGAAGTTAAATACACCACCATCTTCAGCAACTAGGTCGTAGCCCGAACGCGTTTGGACGACTGAGGTAATCGGTTTATTCAACGTCATCGCACCCGTCGACCCATGGAATTGGGCATCACCGAACGAGAAAATCCCACCGTCAGACGCCACTAACCAATAACCATTACCAGATGGAGTAGTCGCCATATCAACAATCGGTTTATTCAACGTCATCGTTGACAGATCACCTAAATCCTGCGCCTCACCAAAGGCAGTAACGGCTCCGTTGGTTTGCCCCAGCCAGTAACCCAGGCCAGTTAAGTTTGCCGCTATCGCAGTTACGTTCCGAATGAGGGGTCTAGTCGTAAGATCACCGAAGTGTTCGGACTCTCCTAGGGCAATAACTTGTCCGGTCTCAGTCACTTGCCAGTGACTGCGATAGGGCTGCTTTAACGCTTGTTCGACATCCAAAATTCGATATTGCGAACTAGAGACTTGGCTAATGTGCGTTTTTGCTGTACGGACCAACTGATTCGAGATCTGAGTGGCATCAAAGTAGGGAAAACGCGCTTTAACAAGTGACGCGCCGGCGGCGACTACTGGAGCTGCAAAAGACGATCCCTGTCCGAGTCGTACACCATTACTTTGACCGGCCCCGAGAGATAAAAGGCCTTCGCCCGGGGCCATCAAGTCAATCCAGCTTCCCCGGGTACTAAAGGAAGCGATGTCCAGAGACTGAGCGACGGCCCCTACGCTTAAAACCCCTTCGGCCGCAGCTGGGAACCTCTGACGTTCGTAGCCATCATTACCGGCTGCCGCTATCACTAAGACACCTGCATCTTGGGCTTCAGATATCGCTTGTTGCAGGACAGGCGAAAGCTGAGATCCTTGCTGTACAAACGACAAAGTAATGATGTCCGCGCCGTGAACAGCAGCACATTTTATTCCCGCAGCGATGTCACTAGTCCTGCCGTTTGACCCATTCATAACTCTCACATCAAGAATTTGAGCATTCCAATCCAGACCCACTGTCGACAGGGAGTTATTGGCTGAGGCTCCTATTAGTCCAGCAATAAATGTGCCATGACTGGTGCTGTATTGGTTCGTCTGTCCTAAGCCACATCCAGGGATACGAGTTATTCTCCCAACTAGATCCGGATGCTGGTCGTCAATTCCGGTATCAACCACGGCGATTGTTACATCGCTCGAACCGTTCGTGATTTCCCAAGCTTCGGGTGCACCAATAGCTTCGAAATGCCACGGGACCCCATATGGAGCGCATCCGCCAAAGCAAGGGTCATTGGGATTTGATATTGCAGACAGCTCAGCCAAGTCTTGGGTATTTGTCTCCGCCGCCAAAAGGTGGCCCGGGGAGATACAGGTAAGCGTGATAACAACTAGTGATAAAGCTGCTTTGATTCGCACCTTGGGGCTTCCTGAAGGGGTTACTGAACGAGGGTACCCAGCATTAGGGTCATATTGAGATCGCTACCTAGATCAAGAAAGTTTCTTTTTCTCTAACTCAAGATCATGCTCAACCATCATTGTCACAAGATCTTGGAAAGATACTTCTGGCTGCCATCCCAACTGGCTTCTCGCCTTTGAAGCATCTCCCACCAGCAGATCTACTTCAGCAGGCCGAAAGAACCGTTGGTCAATGCGCACATAAGCATCCCAGTCATCAATACCCACTGCTGCAAACGCCAAAGACACGAACTCACTAACCGCATGAGTTTCACCAGTTGCTACGACAAAATCGTCAGGTTCGTCTTGTTGCAGCATGAGGTGCATCGCTCTTACGTAATCACCGGCGAAGCCCCAGTCGCGTTTAGCATCCAGATTGCCGAGGGCGACATGGTCTTGAAGTCCAAGCTTGATTCGGGCCACGGCATTTGTCACCTTCCTGGTTACGAATTCGATTCCTCGCCTAGGCGACTCATGATTGAAGAGAATTCCGCTGCACGCGTACAGGCCATAGCTCTCGCGGTAGTTCACGGTCGTGTGATGTCCAAATACTTTGGCGGACCCATATGGGCTGCGAGGATGGAGCGGCGTCAGTTCCGTCTGTGGAGTCTCACGGACTTTGCCGAACATCTCGCTTGATGATGCCTGGTAGAAGCGGACTGGGTTATTTTCGCCTCCAACGAGCCGGATTGCTTCTAAGAGTCTCAGGACTCCCAGCCCTGTGATGTTGGCAGTTAGCTCAGCTTGTTTAAACGACAGCGCCACAAAAGAGATTGCGCCAAGGTTGTAGACCTCGTGGGGTTGGGTGTATTCCAGGGCCGCGATGAGTGATGAGAGGTCTTGTAAATCTCCCTCAACGAGTTCAACGAATGGAAACTCCGTAGTGATCATCTCGGCTTTTGGGTTTCGCTGGCCCTTGATGAGGCCATATACCTTGTACCCCTCTTCATGAAGTACTTCGGCTAAGTACTGGCCATCTTGACCGGTGATACCTGTAATCAAAGCGGTGCGCAATCGAAGCTCTTCTTTCTGGCGGGTCAACAACGGCAAGCCTAGGACGGGTAAGAGTCTGATTTGTGCACCCCACCGGACTATTGACCTGGTTCACGACTTATGTCAGGGATGCATACAGCGCGCTCATCTCTCGAGCAGTCGTCGCCCAAGTGAACTTTTGGGATCGTTCTAAACCAGAGGCGATTAGAGCACTTCGAGAATTCTCATTCTCGAGTAACTCCGAAAGTGCTCCCGCAAGTTGTTGCACATCGCCCGGTGTCACGGTCACTGCGGCCTGTCCCACGACTTCTGGTATCGCGCCTCCGGTTGTAGTGACAACAGGAACACCTGTAGCCATAGCTTCGACGATGGGGAGACCGAAGCCCTCATAGTGGCTTGGGTGGGCGAGAATCGTGGCGCCAGCAATTAGTTGATCTCTAACGGGTTGATCGACGAAGCCGACTCGATGCACGCGGTCTCGAATCTTGACAGGAAGTGCTTGGATGGATGTATGAATTTCCTGTTCGGAATCACCTGGCGGG
>DJZU01000048.1 GCA_002448715.1 Candidatus Neomicrothrix sp. UBA6944
CCTACAAATGGGTAGGTTCGGAGCCGATATTGCTACCGCACTCGCCATTCTCGCATTCATCCCAATTCGGGATGCCGCGATCTCGGCGCTCGGCAAAGGTATCGGTGGCCGCTAGCTAGCCATTGCTATTCCATAGGACGCCATAGAGCGTCTTAGTGTTGAGGACCGTCAGATAGGCGGTCCTCAAACATTTTTGTAGGTGCCTCAATCGAAATGGAAACACTAGGGATTGCCTGCCAATGCTGAAGCTGTAAATTTCCACTCCGTTCCCTCCTGTTCGATCTGGTTCCAGTTATCCATCGCATAAAGAAACTCCGGGTTGGAACCGTCCAAATTGGAAATTAAAGATTTGATAAAACAGTTCTTCGCGAGTCGCTGCCCTAATCGTGTCAGAATCTTCCTTGAGCTAATTAGACGCTAGCTCTGTCAATCATTTTGGGGCGGTAAGTGATGCGAGCAGGATTAGTCACTGGCAAGGGCAAGTTCGAACTAGTGGAAAGAGAAGACCCGACGCCGGGAGCCGACGAAGTAGTCGTTGCTATTCAGCGTTGTGGCATCTGTGGAAGCGACGTCCATGCTTACGTGGAAGGCTGGAAATACGCTCCGGGTATTTGTGGCCATGAATGGGTGGGCACCGTAGCAGCCTCGGGACACGATGTCGTTAACGTTGACGAGGGAGATCGGGTTACAGGCGCATTGGCTCCGGGGTGTGGTCGCTGTCTCGAATGTAGAAATGATTTAAGTCAATATTGTCGCACTGCGTGGTCTGATTACTCAGGGCCGACGGGTCCGAACTCTGGGGGCTTCGCTCCTTTTCTATGTGTGAAGGCGGAACGGGTCATCGGTATCCCCGAAGATATAGAGACTGACGATGCAGCGTTGATCGAACCGGCGTCGGTGGCATTTCATGCTGTGCGCCAAAGCCGGCTCCAAGTTGGCGACACTGTGTGTGTTGTGGGATGTGGGCCCATTGGTTTACTGACAGCGCAGGTTGCTAAAGCAGCAGGAGCTGGCATGGTGATAGCTGTTGAGCCTGATGAGAGTCGTCGTAGCCTGGCTCTGGCAACGGGAAGTGACATCGCTGTTGCTCCGGGCGAAGATCTTCACGCCACGTTGGAAGAAGTGACTCAGGGACTTCGAGCTGATTTGGTCTATGACTGCGCGGGGATTCCTCAAACCATGCAACAGTCAGTGGACATGGCGCGGCGCGGAGGTTCGGTATGTCTAGTTGGGGTTACAGGCGAAGAGGCGCGCATCAACCCGATTCGTTGGATCAGCAAGGAAATCACCTTGAACACATCGATGGTCTTTACGTTGGAAGAGATGAAAGCCACGGCCAACATGATTCAAGATGGCCGAATTTCCGTTGCACCACTCCGTGACGGCGTCGTCGACCTCGACGCATTGGGGACGACGATTGATGACCTAGCCCACCGTCGTATAAACGCAGTCAAGATTCTTGTCGACCCCACAGCCGGCTAACGCTCTACGTTTGCGGTGCGGCAGTGACAACACCTTCAGCGATCAGTGCAGAGATTGTGTCGTCGGTGTAGCCCAGTTCCCTTAACAACTCAACACTGTGTTCTCCGAGCCTCGGCGCGTGGCGGCGTAACGCAGTTGAGTTCTGGGAGTAGGTGATGGGATCCCTGACGTACCGGTACCCGCCTTCAGAAGGGTGCTCCAACACTTGCACCAACTTCACATGCGTCAAGTGCGGATCTTCACTTAACGTCGACAAGTCGAGCACTGGTGCAGCAGGGATGGAGCACTCATCACAAAACTCAATCCATGTGTCAGTTGTTTCGCGTTGCGCTGCTTCGCCGATCAAGTCATAGAGATCTGAAGTATTCGCTACTCGAGCATTGTGGGTGGAAAACCTGTCGTCGCTCATGAGTTCTGGTTGGCCGATGAATCGGAAGAAGTCTTCGTAGTTTTGGTCGGTGTATGGCAGTAGACAAATAAAGCCATCACTGGTTTCATACGGTCTCCGAGAGGGTGAAAGCAGTCGTTCATATCCGAACGGACCCTCGGGTGGCTCAAATGCTGCGCCTCGAAGGTGCTCGACCAGATTGAAGCTAACCATGGTCTCGAACATCGGAACTTCAATGTTTTGGCCCTCACCGGTTTGGTAACGCTGAATCAAGGCGGCCATGACCGCTTGAACTATATGAAGGCCCGTCACCTTGTCAGCGATCACTGCTGGAACGTAAGTAGGGCGGCCAGTCGTGGTGGCGAATAGTCCTGCGAGCCCCGAGGCGGCCTGAATCGCGTCATCGTAAGCGGCCTTGTCGCCATAAGGTCCGTCTGCAGCGAATCCATTTGCCCGGCAGTAAACCAACGATGGGTTGGCTTCGTTGATGGTTGCCTCATCTAAGCCCAAACGCTCTAAAGCGGCCGCGCGCATATTGGTGACTAAAACGTCTGAGGTTTTGACCAAGTCAACTAACGCTTGACGACCTCGATGGTCTTTTAGGTCAAGGCTGAGCGACCGCTTGTTTCGTTGCAGGTTCAAACTAAAGCCGGACATACCAGGGTTCCTATTTGGAATTCCGTTTCGGGTTGAGTCGCCATTTATTGGTTCAACCCGAATGACATCAGCGCCGTGGTCACCCAACATGCGTGTGGCGAGAGGACCCATGAGTACCGTTGTCAGATCAATTACGCGAATACCTGTTAAAGCTCCGTCTTCCATTGGTCGATCATGGCAGGAAGAATCAGAAATTGCCCGAATATGTTCTATTTGTCATCGCTGCTGGTGCTTTGGACAAGGCCTTCCAAGCCATTGAGAATAAGAGCAGCAAGTTGCTCAGCTAAAGCATCCGCTGGTGGTCTATCTGATTGGGTTAACCAATGACGGCAGACCCCTTCTGACATATTCACGATGGCCCTCGCGTAAAGCTCTACTTCATCGCCGGTTAGCCATTGTCGAAGAATCTCAGCGATTGTTCCTGACATTCTCGTTTCGACGACCCGTCCACCATTCGTTGTCTCTTCGTCTCTGGGGGTAGACCGACCGAAGAGCAACTGAAACTCGCGCTGATTCCTCTCAACGAAAGAAAAATATGCGGTGAGCGCGCCGACTGTCCGTTGGAAATGCGTATCAGCTGGATCTACAGCTGATACAACCTCATCGGACAACCGGTCAGCGACGTCGTCTACCAGTTCGACGTAGAGATGTCTCTTCGATTCGAAGTGCTGGTACAGAACCGGTTTCGTGATGCCCGCAGCTTTAGCCACATCGTTCATTGATGTGCCGTGGTAGCCATTGGCGGCGAAAGCAGTCATTGCCGCATCAAGTAACTGTTCTCTTCTTTCTGCTGCGGGAAGTCGAGTGGACATGAACAGCCGTTTCTGTGGACGAGTTCGAAACTAAATAGGGCACCAAATAGTTTCAGATTCGGACTACAAACTACTAATTGGAAGGCAACTAGTGACCATGAGGAAGTCCCTGCTCTTCCCGCTCCGCAGCGTTAGCTGCGTATCCAAGAATGATTGCAGGGGCTAAAAGTACTGAGCCGAGAATTATTGAAGCGACTGTGAGGGAGGTCCACAGGGATGAACTGGACGCATAGAAGTTGATGAGAAAGAGGACTAGGGCACTGAAATAGCAGCTGTACCCGAAACGCTTTCCTATGTTGGCGATGGTGCGTGCGCGCGCTCTAGTTCGAAGGACGGGATCCTCCGCTTGATGACCGGTCACGATTTTTCGTCTAGAGGATCGAACAGAGCGGACCCTTCGAGCGTTGACAGGCCCGGTTGAGGGCGTGAAGTCGCTTCGCTTGTTGCGGGAAGATCCTCTGTATCAGATGCGGACCACGTTGCGTCGTCGGGTTCATATCCCTCGAAAGGATCTGGTTGATCAGGGTCGCGATACTGGTCGTATTCGGATGCTTCGTCATAGTAGGTAGCGGTATCTCGCAGTGGGAAAAACACGCGGAATCCGAGGTTCGCTAACCCACACGCAATAATCAAATCGCCGAAAGAAAAGACCTCGCTTAACCAACGAACTGGAACAACCGCGCCAAGAAAGACGAGTGTTTCCTCACCTGTTTCAAATGCTCTAACCGCTCCTAGCTGAACGAGGTCAATTGAGCCGGAGTCGGCAATGCCAGCTTTCATAATCGCCTCAACTGTGACAGGAACAAATCCGTTTAGAACTAGTGGAATCAAATTCAAAATTGTTCCCACCAAGATTATTGAGGCACCTGTCAGATGAAGATTCATAGAACAGGTAACCAGTATTAAGACCATGGAGATCACTGTTAATAGGGTGGGGACCGGGACTCCCAATCCCGACGCCACTAGCGCCTGAAGGGCGACGCCGACAGCAGGAATGGGCCAGAACACAACGCGGGTCGCTCGGAAATAATCAGTTGAACCCCGAATGAACAATCCAGCAGCAGCGCCGATAAGTAAAGCTAGGGGAATTACATACATCGATGTTGATGGTAGTGGTCTGCGTCAGCCGCCAAGAGCCGCTTTCGCATCTACGTCTTCGAAATACAGCAATGTTTTGCCAGGGAAGCTAGTTTGACCGACGCCGAACCAGGATGCGATGGAGGGAGTAGTTCCATGGAGGTCCGAGCAGAATTAACTGCCACAGTTTGGAAAGTTGTCGTTGAACAGGGCGCTACGGTCGCTGAGGGAGACGAGCTTGTCATTCTTGAGTCGATGAAAATGGAGATCCCCGTTGCGGCGCCCGCAGCGGGAACCGTCACTGAACTCTGCGTTGCCGAAGAAGATCGCATTAACGAGGGTGATCTAGTGGCGGTCATTGACCCATCCTGAGGAACGTTGTTGGCCCCTTTAAGGGTCCAACGACGGCGTCCTTTGTGGTGTCGAGTCAGGAGAGTCGTAACATTTGAGAAATGTCTGCGGTCGTTAAGTTCGAAAACGTGGTGGCAGTAGCCGGGTCTTTCCCGGTCTTGACCGGTGTTGACGTCTCAGTGCAAGAGGGGGAAATTGTTCTGTTGCAGGGCAAAAACGGGGCCGGAAAGACCAGCTTCTTACGTGCCTGTGCTGGGCTTATACGGATCAACGATGGTTCCGCTCAAGTTTTTGGATTCGATATGCGAGTCGATCGGCAGGCTCCACGTCGCTATATAGGACTCCTAGGACATGAGAACAATCTCTATCAAGATCTGTGGGCAATTGAGCATGTTGAGTTCCGAGCTGTCGCCGGTGGAGGTCAAAAGAGTGATGCGGTAGAGGCCTTAGCAAGAGTCGGCTTGGCGTCACGTTTGTGGTCCGTCCCGATTTCGGCGCTGTCAGCTGGGCAAAGACGCAAGGTTGCTATCGCGTCACTGATAGCGAATCGCCCTCGACTTTGGCTGTTAGACGAGCCTCACGCGGCGCTAGATGCTGTGAGCAGAGCTGACCTGAACATCATCTTGAAAGAAGCGGTGGCTTCAGGAGCGACAGTGATTTTCGCGAGCCATGAAGGTGTTCTCTCTGAAGAGCTTTCGTCGCGAGTCCTTACCCTGCGGGGCGGCCAGGTGGTGGAGGATTCCGGTGCTCACTGAAGTACTTCTCCTTGCTCGAAAGGATCTTCGAATTGAACGGCGTGCGAAAGTCGCGCTCGGTCAAGTAGCACCTTTGACACTTCTGATAGTCGTTGTGTTTGCGTTTGCGCTTGATGCAAATGCTCCGCTTTTAGAAATTGGCGCCGGGGGGCTTTACTGGGTGGCGGTTTTATACGGTGGAACGTTGCTCACTCAGCGAGCTTTTGAGTTAGAAACAGAAGGGGGAAACTTTGATGACTTTCGGATGTCTCCCATCAAGGCTCACTCTCTGTTTTTAGGAAAGTCCTTAGGTCTTTTCATTCAAATATGTGTCCTCGAATTGGTTCTGACTCCAGCTATCTTGCTTTTGTACGAGGTCCAGGTCGCTGACTGGTGGCTGCTAACAGCAGCAGGTGTCGCTGGAGCTGTGGCGTTTTCGGTTTGTGGAGTTCTTTGGGGGGTGATGGCCGCAGGTCTTCGGGTGCGGAGTACCCTTCTCCCGTTGTTACTCATCCCGGTGTTAGCACCCATTTTACTTGCAGGTTCTCGAGCATTTGAGAGCGCACTAGGAATAAGAGTCGACGCCGGTTGGAGTTGGACCAGTTTGATGTTTGTTATTGCTGCGGTTCACACAGTAGTTGGACTCGCAGCCTTCGGATTCCTGTTGGAGGAGAACTAACAGTGCCTGAGAGCATGGACGACAGCAAGATGACTGCGACGCCGCTGACGCGCGTCTTAGGCATTTTGGGAATTGTTGCGGGTGTGTTGATGGCTGTTTTGGGGTTATTCATATCCCCCCCCGACGTTGTCCAGGGTGAAGCAGTGCGGATGCTCTACTTACACGTTCCTTCCATTTGGATCGCCTACGGATCCTTTGTTCTAACTTCCGTCTCGAGTTTGCTGTTCCTGGTCCGGAGTAGGCGGAGAGAAGACGGGGGGCGACACTATGACCGCCTCGCAGGTTCGGCTGCTGAGGTTGGTGTTGTATTTACCGGATTGACGCTGATTACCGGGATGCTCTGGGGCAAAGTGACCTGGGGGACATATTGGCAATGGGATGCTCGACTCACGACCACGGTTTTGCTCTTCGTCACTTACTTGGGGTATCTCGCGCTTAGAAGATTGCCGGCCGATCCGATAGTTCGTGGGCGTCGCGCTGCTGTTATGGCCTTGATCTCGTTTATCAACGTGCCAATCGTGCATTACTCAGTTGATTGGTGGCGGACTCTCCACCAGAAGGCGAGTCTGAGCGTGGGGCGCAGACCAGAAATAACCGGCGAAATGTATTGGACCCTGTTGTATTCCGCGCTGACGGTGACAATTGTTGGTGCCTGGCTGATTGTGCATCGTTACCGAGTGATTCGCTTAGAGGAAATAAGGGATGAAGAGAACTTAAAAATGTTGATTTCTTCCCGTGGTCATGAGAGACCGACTGGCAGCGCCGCAGATGGAGAAGTGTCGTGAGCGAAGTAGCGACGGTTGCAATAGGTTGGGGACTTACGTTTGTCGTGATCGCTACCTACAGTTTTTGGGTTGTGAGGCGTGGTCGAACTATCGGGCGAGAACTTGGTATCGGCGAAGTGCAACAAAGCGGTCAAGAACAAGAGTCTGATCTGTCTGCGGATACATAGTCATGGACTTAACGCCTCGACACGAAATCGAAGAAACTGAAGATGTTCGCCAGTTAATCCACCGTCGCCGCCGATGGGCAATCTTGGCTATCTCAGTGTTACTAATTGCCGCAGTGGCCTTTGTCACCGCCCAAGGACTTCGCAACGCAACCTTGTTTTTCAGAAACGTAGACGAGGCGATTGACCAGCGCGCCGACTTAGGCACTAGTCGATTCCGAATTCAGGGACGAGTAATTCCATCATCAGTGCAAGGTGAAGCTGGAGTCACAACCTTTCAAATTGTTCACGAGTGCGCGGTCGCAGCGGTCCGTCACACCGGCGACCCACCCGAATTGTTTGAATCGCCTTGGATTCCGGTGGTCTTGGAAGGCCGTTGGGTTGAAGGTGAAAGTAAGACTGTCGCCGGTGCGGATAGTCACTATTTTCGAAGTGATCGCATGCTGGTTAAACACACCAACGAATACGCTTCAGCCAATGAGGGTCGAGTGAGTGAGAAACCACCTGCTGGCTTTCTAGACGACTGTTCGTTCGAGGTTCCGGTAGACAGCTCGTGACTGCATTCCTGGGCACTGTGGGCGTTGGCCTCGGTCTTGTAGGAGCAATCGGCGGCGCAGCAACTCTGGCGATGTCGTTGTTTTCGCGACGTCGCGAACACCACCGGAGAGTCTTTTGGTGGGTAGGAGCAATGACGGCGGGATGCGTCCTAGCTGTCCTGGCAATGGAGGTCGGGCTCTTAAGAGACGACTTCTCTATGCAATACGTAGCAGCTAATTCAACGCGTGCTACGCCTTGGCTGTACAAGATCGCAACTCTGTGGGGAGCGCTCGAAGGCTCATTGCTGCTGTGGGCGTTGGTGCTCTCCGGTTATGTCACGGCAGTTTCCATCTCTTTTAGACGCCGCATCGAAGATCGTCTCGTGGCCTGGGCTCTTCTCACCATGCTTGCCGTGTGTGTGTTCTTCTTTGGGTTGTTAGCAGCCCCCGCAGATCCCTTCGGCACTTTGCTCGTGGCGCCACTAGATGGCGACGGTTTGAATCCGCTGCTCAGAAATCACCCTCTAATGGCGATTCATCCGGTGATGCTCTATCTGGGATATGTCGGATTCACTGTTCCCTTTGGGTTTGCTGTTGCAGCCCTGATCACTGGTCGCCTTGGTGAGGGTTGGTTGGTCACAACGCGCGTATGGACTCTCATTGCTTGGGGGAGTTTGACCGTCGGCATTCTCCTCGGGGCCTGGTGGTCCTACGAGGTGTTGGGTTGGGGTGGCTATTGGGCTTGGGATCCGGTCGAAAATGCGTCACTGCTTCCCTGGTTGACCGGCACCGCATTTTTGCATTCGGTGATAGTGCAAGAACGTCGAGGAATGCTGCGAGTTTGGAATTTGTCTCTTCT
>DJZU01000101.1 GCA_002448715.1 Candidatus Neomicrothrix sp. UBA6944
TGACGAAATCACAGAACGGGGTCTGGTGCATCAGGTAGCCGAAGTTGGTGGCCATCTAAAATTGTCTCTTTCTGAACTTCAGAGAGCTCATCCCCAAATCGGTGATGTTCGAGGGAGTGGTTTGTTTATTGGAGTCGACTGGGTAGAACCCGGAACCAACATTCCTGATCCTGAGGGAGCACAGCGAATGGTTGAGAATTTAAAGTCTCGGTTTGTGTTGTTGGGTAAAGCTGGACAATACGGCAATGTTTTAAAGATTCGGCCCCCGTTGGTATTCGAAGATCAGCACGCACAGATTTTCTTGAACGCATTTGAGGACTCTTTAGTTAATGCTTAGCGAACACGATTTCGTTGAGGCTGCGAAAAGTGCGTGCGGTTTTTGGAATCTTGCCCCCACACAAGTTGACGTGTTGTCCCACACGGAAAACGTTGTTTGCCGCATAAAAGTTAGTTCTGACAAACAAGTAGTAATGCGCTTTCACCGCCCTGGCTACAACGAGTTGGCTGAGTTGAATTCGGAAGTGGTGTGGGTCCAGTCGCTCGCCGTTTCAGGATTACCGGTTCCTACTGCGTTACAAACACCTGCTGGGGATTATTACCGTTCGGTTGACATCGGCGCTGCGGATTCGAACGAACAACGAATTGTCGGGGTCGTCGACTGGGTTGAAGGTCAACCATTGGGAGGCGCGTTGAGCAACGCTTCTGACGACGTTGTCGCCCATTACGAGACAATCGGCTCACTCGCCGCGAGGATTCGATGTCACTCACATGCGTGGGAGCCTCCACAAAGTTTTGTGCGGCGGCGCTGGGATATAGACGGGTTACTTGGTGAAGATCCCTTGTGGGGACGTTTTTGGGAGGTCAGCTCATTAACCCCGAACCAAAAGGCAATCTTCGGTGAAGCTCGAAAGGTTTTAAGGGAAGGCTTAGGTGGCCTTTCTGTAGAGCCTGATCGTTTCGGTCTCATTCACTCTGATCTTCATCTAGGGAACATCATGTGCAGTGGCGACGAGTTAACCATTATCGACTTCGACGACGCCGGCTACGGATGGTTTGCTCACGAAATAGCTGTAGCGCTTCATCCTGGGATAGGTGAGTCCTGGTTCGCGTCCGCTCGGCAAGCTTTTCTTGACGGCTACTGCTCGGTTTATGAACTGACGTTAGACGAGATTGAATCGGTAGATCTTTTCCTCGCTATTCGGAGTTTGATGATTGTCGGTTGGTTAGATGCTCGCCCAGAGTTACCTGCATATGACTACTTTCCGATAGTCGTTGAACGCGCAGAACAAGCTGCAAAAAACCTGCTTTCACGTTCATGAGACATCTACGTTTGTTGATGGATGCAGCTGCCGTTATCGCTCTAACTGCATGTGCTAGTGCAAACCCGGTTAACTCTGCTCCTAGTTCTCAAACTGTTGTCAGCACTACTGCAGCTGCACAACATACAGAGGCGCCAACAGTGACCTCAATTGCCAGCGCATCGATCCAGACCACGTCGACCACTAGTGCGGTCACAACCACGAGCGAGGCCACTAGATCAGCATCTGGACGGATTGAGGTAACTCCAAAAAGCTTCGACCAAGTGTCACAAACAATTAAAAACTTTGTTGATCGAAATCAATTAAATGGCGCTGGCTTTGTAGTTGTTGATCGCGATCGCGGAGTTATTTATCACAACCACTGGGGAGAGTTTTCACCTGATCGCATTTCCTTGATTGCGTCAACGAGCAAAGTGATCAGTGCTGGGGTTCTTGTTCACCTTCACGACCAAGGGATACTGGACCTTGAAGCACCTATTGGTCAGGTCATCGATTACGCGGGTCGACTCGGCGGTATCACTCCAGTGCAATTGCTGTCTGGAAGTTCAGGTATTCCGGGACTGCAACCCGAAGATCCTCTCTACATTTGTATGTTCCTACCAAGTAGTTCGCTACAAAGATGCGCTGCTGAAGCTTTATCCATCGCGGCCTCTGACCCCCGGACTGTTGCGCCCGATACAGAGTTTCGTTACGGAGGTGTCCAACTTCAGGTAGCGGGCGCTGTGGCCGAAGTTGCCTCTGGGAAACAATGGGCCGATTTAGTCGATGAAATTTATGTTCAGCCCTGTGAGATGAGATCGTTGGGCTACTCAAATCCTTGGATCCCGCTTCAAGCAGTGAGCGGCGAATATCCCAACTGGTCGGGTGACCTATCGCTGCTACCTCCGACCGATAACCCCCATATAGGGGGCGGTGGCTATATCACGACTGGCGATTACGGGAAGCTTCTATCGATGCATCTAAATAACGGCATGTGCGGCGGCTACGAGGTGTTGTCACGCGCGGGTATCGAGTTGATGCAACAGAACCGATCAGGTGAGGTCTACGGGTCGCCTATCGGTTACGGCTTGGGGTGGTGGACTCAAAGCCCCAATCGGTACGGAGAGTCAGCCAACCAAGAAACGCAGTCAACAGTCCGACTGACAGATCCTGGTTTGTATGGTTCCACTGCTTGGCTCCAACCTGACGACGGCTTCGGTGCGTACCTGGTGGTTGAAAGCACAACATCAGTTGGGCAGCGCCTCGCGAAAATGCTCTATCCAATAGTTGAGTCTGCTGTACAGGCCCTCCGTTCGGGCTAGCAGTTCATTATTGGGTACTGAATCCTGCTTTGACTAAGCCTTCTCGTTCGGCTGCTTCAACCGCTAACCCAGGTTCAGTCAAACGGGTCAGGGTGACTCCATCAATAGTTGCGCTACATCGGAAGTCATGCGGGTAGGGCCCTACTGGGGATCCAGTATCGATGCCGACATCAAAGGTCTCGCCACTCATGGAGAAACCAACTGGCACAGTTCGTTCGAGACGTTCATGTGCAACTGCTGTTTCGTCGACAACCAGCACAAGGTCTCCACCTTTGCCGAAACCACCGTCGTAGTCGAACACTGCTTCAATCAGGTGATTCCCTGCTTTGAGGGTGTTACCGGCCAGCGTCGTAATCTCATGCCCGTAACAGTTGTAGGTAAAACTTGGTACGCCATCATTGAGCCACATTGACCATCCAGACATGTTGCCGCCCTGGCACGCAATAACACCGACGTCTGCATCTGTGGTCGTCACTTGAGCAGCAATTTTCCAGGAACAATTCTTGAGGCGAACCACAATACTTTCAGGCATTCTCACGTGGGCTGTGGTGTATGTCATGGTTCGTAGACCTCCAAGTGCATGAGGCACGCCCAGGTCCCCTCCCCTACGAGAACCGGCATCTCTCAGCGGATACACCCCGAACTGTTGAGCTTCAGAATCAAAGAGTTCTAGTAACTGTTCCAACAGTTCGGGATTCTCATTAGCCAGATCGGTTGCTTGCGAGAAGTCATTTTCGATGTCGTACAACTCCCACTGCTCTTGCGGTCCGTCGAATTCGTAGCCCTGCATCCGTATCCAAGGAACTCGACCATGAAAGCAAGAGGCGATCCATCCATCGTTATAGATTGCTCGGTTGCCAAGAATTTCAAAATATTGAGTCTTGCGCTGGCTAGGTCCGTCCTGGGCATAGGAATAGCCCATAGGAACACCGTGGACAGGCATTTGGGTAATCCCATTGACACTCTCTGGCATGGTGACGCCAGCTGCTTCGAGGATCGTCGGAGCGATATCTACGACGTGGTGGAACTGAGAACGCAGCGCACCCTTGTCAGTGATCTTGTTTGGCCATTCAATCGCAAGCCCATTTCGTGTGCCACCGAAGTGCGAGGCAACTTGCTTCATCCACTGAAATGGCGAATCGAGCGCCCAGGCCCATCCGACATTGAAATGGTTCTCACACTTTGAGGTCCCAAAGTCATCAATGTGTTCAAGGAGCCATTCTGGGTCCTCATGTACCCCATTCTGGAAAGACGGAGCGCTCCACGCACCATGGATGGTTCCCTCAGCAGATGCTCCATTGTCACCTGACAAATAGATGATCAGCGTGTCACGTTCTTGTTGCCTGGCTGCGTCGATGACACGACTGATGTGATGATCGGTATGAGCAAGAAAACCCGCAAAACACTCCATCAGTCGCGTGGCCACAGGTCGATACCGCTCTGGGTATTCACTCCACGCTGGAATTTCTTCTGGTCTCGTCGTCAACGCTGTGTTTTCTGGGATAACACCAAGACGGAGTTGTTCTGCGTAAATCTCTTCTCTGAGGACGTCCCAGCCAGCGTCAAATATGCCCTGATATTTGTTGATCCATTCGGCTGGTGCATGGTGTGGCGCGTGCACGGCAGGGGTTGAGAAGTAACAGAACCATGGGCGGTTAGGTGCCGAGACTCGGTGTTGTTCCATCCATTTAATTGCTTGATCAGCTAAGTCTTCTGTCAGGTGGTAATCGGGGCGGTTGACATGCGGTGAAATCGGGGTGGTCTGGTCATAGGCTGCCGGTTCCCAATGGGAGGCTTCGGCACCGATAATTCCGTAAAAGCGGTCGAAACCAATACCAGTTGGCCAACGCTCGAAAGGACCTGCAGGGCCCTGCTCCCACGAGGGTGTTAGGTGCCACTTGCCAAAGCAGGACGTCCCATAGCCCGACATTTGAAGTATTTGAGCCACCGTCGCAGCTTCAGCTGGAATTTGTGAATCGTAGCCAGGGAAAGAGTTAGCGATTTCGGTAATGCCTCCCATGTGGACGCTGTGGTGCTGCCTTCCTGTTAGTAACGCTGCCCGAGTCGGAGAACATAAGGCGGTGGTGTGGAACTGGTTATACAGAAGGCCGTTATCGGCAACGCTTTGGAAACCGGCCGCTTCAACGGGGCCACCAAACGTAGAAAAGGAGCCAAATCCAACGTCATCCAACATAACTAAAAGTATGTTCGGTGCATTATCAGGCGGAGCGGAAGCTTCGAGGCGACGAGCTTTTGCATCTGTGATTAATCGTTCGACTTGCCCCGTAAATGGTTCCGTTGGCCTTGGCAGTTTTGTTGTCATCGGAATGCTGGGTGGTCTATTGCTTTCAATGCTTCGATTGCGGTGATCTTGTCCCCTTCTAGCGAAACATCACCATTGTTCAGAGCTGACTGTAGATCTAATGCTCCGGTGAGCATTTGATCCCAAATAGCTCTCGTTGCAATCAAGATGGTGTCGCCGCCTTCGCCGTCAGTAGGGCAAGCGATGTGGTTGCGGAAATGAAGACCTGTTCGTTCCCCATCAAGTTCGACTGTTAAGTGGATGTCAATTCCCGTGAGGGTTGCGGGATCAATCAATACTCTGAGCACTGATACAGCGGTTTCCACAGACCACCCTTCAATTTGCCGTCGACTAAATCGATGGTTGTTAAGTCTTGAGCCATCAATGCGCCCTTCCAGCGTAAGCGCCCGAGTTAAGCACCAGTTGCGAAGATTGGATGAGGTGGTACGTTGGCCAACTTTTCTAAGAGCATCCGCGAGCAGGGTGCGATCATCTTCACTTGCCTGAGGATGGTTGGTGAGACGGCCGGCGAGCGAGATCGCCCAACGAAGATCGTTCTCAGAGCCCTCCAAAGCTTCCGCGCAAAGCCTTCGTACCTGTTCAATCCCTCCCATAGCTGAGATCATTCGTTCAGCTTCTTCTTCGGTGTCGAGTGGGAACACTCCGACTGGATCCCCATCGAAAAAGCCGAACAAACCGGATCGAATTTGCCGCACGTGATGTTCTGCTAATCCGTAGTGCTGTTTGGTTAACCAATCTTCGTCGTACATGGGTGGAAGTTGGATGCGGTACGCCAGTTCGGGTCCGGTAGCTCCCTTATTCGTCCATCGAACTGTTTGATCCCACAAAAACTGGATTGAATCTCTGTAAGCCGTGACTCTTCGATATATATCTTGCGCTCCTTGCATCGGAGGGCCGTGGGTTGCAATCAGATAATTAGCTTTAAGAGATCGAAGATGATCGATTCCCTGAACCAATAACTCCGGATTTCGGTACTCTTCGCCGCGAATTGCGAAAATGTTGAAAAGGGCTGGCCAGACCAAATTGTGTACAGCGACACTAAGTTCAGGAAACCAGAGCGTGACAGAGTCATCAGCGTCTGATGGTGCGTGTGTTACTTGCATTTCTAGACCAGCGACCGTGACCGAACTATCTCCGGGAAAATGTTGCGTTGCCGTGACATGACCGGGGGTTGATGGTGCGTGGTGTGCCATCCGGTAGGCAAGACCTAATCCGACATTGACCACCCCATCGGGCCCATCGTCCGGCAAGTAGATACCAAATTGCTCAATAAGTCCCCGTGTGTAAGCGGGCGCGATTTCTGTTGCTGATCGTTCAAGATTGTGTTCAATGCGTTCGTGACCCCATATTGCTTTCACAGGCTCGGTTTCTGTGATCGCAGTCGTTCCGTTTACGTAGTGAAAATGTGTGTAGACGACGGCAACTATTGGTTCCTGGCAAACAGTCCGTAATTGTTGCAGCGCACTCTGCATCTCTTCGACAGATTCCCCTGTGTCGATCGCAATAACACCTTCTGGGCCACGAATGAACGTTTGATTCGACAGGCCATTACCCACGAGACACCACACGCCATCGGTAACTTCATACATTTTTGGAAGGAGACGGCTGGAGTGTTCATGCAGAGATCGGTGAGCGGTCCGACCTTGCGCATCGGAAACAACTTCAGAACTGTCTACGGCGAAAGTTCGCGAGTGCCCCATTTCGGGAGCCTACGTCGCTGAACTGCTCAATTCCGATTTTGGCAATTCAAAACAAGGTCTTAATTCAGCCTCTTTGAGGTTGAAATCGCTGCGCCGCTTGCCGGTGCCTAACAAGAATTTCATCGAGACCAGGATTCGCAAGAACGCCATTTTCAACAATTGCTCGACCGTGGACAAAGACGTGTGCAGCGCTAACCGGTCCGCATCTCAGCCATCCTTCAATCGGGTCATCGATAACACCGGCAAATTATGGACCTTCAAGTTTCCAGACCGCTACATCT